>KL571503.1:1861-2145 GCA_000715855.1 Actinoplanes liguriensis | reverse complement strand
TGGTTGCCGAGCATCTGGTGCGGGCTCATGGCGTACAGAATCTGATTCTGGTTTCCCGGTCGGCTTCGCCGACGGAGATCCAGGGCGCGGTTGTACGGTCGGTGCCCTGTGATCTGGGTGATCGGGACGCGGTGGTCGAGGCGCTGCGTGGGGAGCGGGTCACCGCGGTGATCCACGCGGCCGGTGTGCTGGACGATGCGTTGCTCGCGGATTTGACGCCGGAGCGTTTGCAGGCGGTGTTCCGGGCGAAGGTGGATGCCGCGCGGAACTTGGTGGCGGCTACG
>KL571503.1:1138-1593 GCA_000715855.1 Actinoplanes liguriensis | reverse complement strand
TGAAGGTGTTCCGGCGACCTCGATTGCGTGGGGTCTGTGGGACGCCGGCATGGGCGGATCGATGGGTGACGCCGAGCGGGCCCGGGCGCGGCAGGGCGGCATCGTGCCGCTCACCACCGAGCAGGGCCTCGCCGCGTTCGACCTGGCCCTCGGCGCCGGAGTCGGCACCGTCGCGCCGATCGGGCTGGACCTCGCGGCGCTGCGCACCCGGGGTGAGGTCGCCCCCATGCTGCGCAGGCTGATGCCGGTAGTCAACCGCCGTTCGAGAACCGAAGGCGCATTCGCATCGCAGCTCGCCGGCCTGGCCGCGGCCGAACGCGGCCGGATCGTCCTGGACGTCGTCCGCACCCACGTCGCCGCGGTGCTCGGGCACGCGGACGGGTCGGCGCTCGCCGCGGACATGCCGTTCCGTGAGCTCGGATTCGACTCCCTGACCGCGGTCGAGCTGCGCAACC
>KL571503.1:0-1119 GCA_000715855.1 Actinoplanes liguriensis | reverse complement strand
TGTGTATAAGAGACAGGGTCCGGGTGCCCGCTCGGAGCGGTTCGGAGAGCGGATGGGGCCGGCGGCTCGCCGGGATGCCCGTCGCGCAGCGGGAACGGGCCGTGCTCGACCTGGTCCGGACGCACGTCGCCGCCGTCCTCGGCCACTCCGGGCCGGAGGCGGTCGAGGTCGAGCGGGCCTTCAGTGAATTGGGATTCGATTCCCTGACCGCGGTCGAGCTGCGCAACCGGCTCGCCACGGTGACCGGCCTGCGACTGCCGTCGACGCTGGTCTTCGACTACCCGAACGCCCACGCGCTGGCCGCGCACCTGGCGGCCGGGATGGTCGGCGAGGCCGAGCCGGTCGCCGCGGCCGTGACCGGCACGGTCACCGACGAGCCGATCGCGATCGTGGGCATGGCCTGCCGTTTCCCGGGCGGTGTGGCGAGCCCGGACGACCTCTGGAACCTGGTCGTCTCCGGTCAGGACGGGATCGTGCCCTTCCCCGACGACCGCGGCTGGGACCTGGAGAACCTCTACCATCCGGATCCGGACCACCCGGGAACGTCGTACGCCCGCGAGGGTGGCTTCCTGGCCGGCGCGGCCGACTTCGATCCCGGGCTGTTCGGGATCTCGCCGCGGGAGGCCCTCGCCATGGATCCGCAGCACCGGTTGCTGCTGGAGACGTCGTGGGAGGCGTTCGAGAGCGCCGGGGTGAACCCGCTCGGGCTGCGCGGCTCGCGGACCGGCGTGTTCGTCGGCGTGATGTACAACGACTACGCGATGGTGCTCGGGGCGTCCGACGAGGAGACCGAAGGGTTCGTCGGCACGGGTGGGAGTGTCGCCTCCGGCCGGGTCTCCTACACGTACGGCCTGGAAGGACCGGCCGTCACGGTCGACACCGCCTGCTCGTCCTCGCTGGTCGCGCTGCATCTCGCGGTGCAGGCGCTGCGCAACGGCGAATGTGAATCCGCGCTCGCCGGCGGAGTGACCGTGATGGGCACGCCGAACACGTTCATCGGGTTCTCGCGCCAGCGTGGTCTCGCCGCGGACGGACGGTGCAAGTCGTTCGCGGACGGCGCCGACGGGACCGGCTGGTCGGAGGGCGTCGGCATGCTCCTGGTCGAGCGGCTCTCCGACG
>KL571502.1:16356-16824 GCA_000715855.1 Actinoplanes liguriensis | reverse complement strand
CGACCCGCGACCGGCACGAGACGATCGGCAAGGGCACGATCGGCGCCGCGCCGTTCGCCGAGCTGTTCCGCCATCCGGCGACCGTCGGCGTGCCGATCATCGTGGAGACCCCGACGGTCGAGCACGAGGGTCACGCGGCCGACATCGCGCTGCTCAAGGGCCTGCGGGACGTTTAGCTGATCTTGAAGGGGCCGTCCGGCGGTTGGCCGGGCGGCCCCTTTCGCGTTTCCTCATGACGGGACCTCCTCATCGGGCGGGACCGGGAGGGCTGGGCCGGTGGACGACGCGCGCGGGCCGGGGATCGACACCCCGGCCGGATACACGCGGCTGCGCCGGATCGGCTCCGGCGCCGAGGCCGACGTCTACCAGGCCTGGGAGGAACACACCGGCGCGCGCGTGGTGCTCCAGCTCTTCCACGGCTACGTCGCCGGCCGCCTCCAGGAACAGGACCTGTCTCTTATACACATC
>KL571502.1:15712-16137 GCA_000715855.1 Actinoplanes liguriensis | reverse complement strand
GGCGGGGTGCCCGCCCCCGGCCGCGCCTGGCTCGCCACCGACCTCGTCGACGGCGACACGCTCGCCGCGCGACTGCGGTCCGGGCCGTTGCCGATCGACGAGGCGCTCGCGGTGACCGCGGTCCTGGCCGACGCGCTGGCCTGGGCGCACGCGACGCAGCCGCCGATGACGCACGGCCGGATCGACGCCGAACACGTGCTGCTGGCCGTCGACGGGCGGCCGCTGCTGACCGGTTTCGCCCTCACCGCCGGTCACCACCCGCCGCGCGCGGACGTCGCCGCCCTGACCGCGCTGCTGCGGCACGCGCTGACCGGGCTGATCACCTCGCACCCCGCCGAGCTGCCCGCGGTCCCGGGCCTGACCCGGCTGATCGCCGACGGACTGGCGTCGAGCTCGGCGGCCGAATTCGCCTACCGGCTGCGGGA
>KL571502.1:11666-15525 GCA_000715855.1 Actinoplanes liguriensis | reverse complement strand
CGTCGCCGCGCGCCGCCTCTCCCCCGCGCTCACCGCCGCCTCCGGCGCCTTCCCGGCCCTGCGGGAGCCGACCGGCGCCTGGACGGTGCTGCGGGAGCCGACCGGCGCCTTTCCGGCGCTGCGGGAGCCGACCGGCGCTTGGACGGTGCTCTCCGACGCGACGGCGGCGCGGCTCACCGCCCCGGCCGCGGGGGACTCGTCGCTTGCGGTTCGGGTGCCTTCATCGCCGTACGGCGAAAAACGCCGCCGCCGTGCCGGAATCGCGGCCCTTGCCCTGGTCGTGGTCCTCGGGGTCGCCGCAGGCGGGTACCTCACCCGCTCCCGCGCGGACTCGCCGGGCACCGCCGCCACCACCGTCCCGCTCGCGGCCGGCAACGGGGGCGCGGCAGAGTCCGCCACCTGCCCGCCCG
Organism: Actinoplanes liguriensis; assembly: GCA_000715855.1. Classification (GTDB taxonomy): domain Bacteria; phylum Actinomycetota; class Actinomycetes; order Mycobacteriales; family Micromonosporaceae; genus Actinoplanes; species Actinoplanes liguriensis. Next base: position 15,115 of record KL571502.1, on the reverse strand, counting down.
CGACCACCGACCTGGCCGCCGGCGGCGACACCGCCCCGGCACTGTGGTGGCCGCTGGACGAGGGCGCCGGCACGATCGCCTGCGACGCGTCCGGCAACGACGACACCGCGACGCTCAGCTCGGCCGCGGGCTGGCGCGGCGCCGCACCGCAAGCCCTGAGCCTGACCTCGGCGACCGCCGACAGCTACGCGTCGGGCAGCGCCCCGGCGGTCCGCACCGACCGCAGCTTCACCGTGATGGGCTGGGTCTACCTGGCCGACACGAGCGCCTCGCACGGCGTGCTGTCCCAGCCCGGCAAGGTGAGCAGCGGTTTCATCCTCAAGTACGACGAACCGACCGACTCGTGGCGGCTCGCCATGCCCCGCTCCGACACCGCGGCGCCGGTCGTCGACGGCCCCTCCTCGACCACGAAACCGGCCCTGCGGACGTGGACACACCTGGCCGCCCGCTACGACTCGGACGCGGGGACGATCACGCTGTTCGTCGACGGCCGGGCCGAGGACACCGCGGGTCACCCGGTCGCGTGGAACGCCACCGGGCCGGTGCAGGTCGCCCGCTCCTGGTACAACGGGGCCTGGACGGACCGTTTCGCCGGCGCGATCACGGACGTTCGCGCGTATCAGGCGGCCCTTCCGCCCGCCGAGATCACCGCCCTCAGCAAGCTCGAGCCGTAACCCTGCCGGGCCGGCCCTCACCGTGGTTATCGCACGCCGATAACAACGGTGAAGCCCAGCCGACCCCCAACCAGGCCCGCGAGCAAGCGCAAGGCGCCGGCTGGCTCTGACCGTGGTTATCGCGCACTGATAACCACGGTGAGGCCCAGCCGGGCGGGGTTTCAGGGTTTGCGGGCTACGGCGCCGAACTCGTCGACCTCGCGGAGGTCCTCGCCGGTCGCGTCCGGGGCGGGGCGCCAGCGGGAGCACGGGACCAGGCCCGGCTCCAGGATCTCGAGACCGTCGAGGAAGCGGGCGAGCTGCTCCGGGTGGCGCAGGTGGTAGCTGAGCGGCGCGTTCGCGTTCCACACCCCGATCGCCGCCTCGAACGCCGGCCCGTCGATCACGTCGGTGCCGTCGGCGGTGATCAGGTAGCTGCCCGGCGGCAGGGCGGCCATCAGCTCCCGGACGATGGCGACCGCCCGATCGAGGTCGGCCACGTGACCGAGGATGTTCATCAGGATCAGCCCGACCGGCCGGGTCAGGTCGAGCGTCGCACCGGCGGCCTCGATGATCGTCCCCGGCTGGTGGAGGTCGGCGTCGACGTAGTCGGTGCGGCCCTCGGGCGTGCTGGTCAGCAGCGTGCGCGCGTGCGTCAGGACGAGCGGGTCGTTGTCGACGTAGACGATCTTCGCGTCGGCGGCCGCGGCCTGTGCCACCTGGTGCGTGTGCTCGGCCGAGGGCATGCCGGTGCCGACGTCCAGGAACTGCCGGATGCCGGCGTCCCGCACCAGGAAGGTGACCGCCCGCTTCAGGAACGCCCGCGAGTGCCGCGCCACCACGGTGATGTCCGGGTAGAGCCTCGCGAAGTCGTCGCCGACCGCCCGGTCCACCGGGAAGTTGTCCGTGCCGCCGAGCCAGTGGTTCCACACCCGCGCCGAATGCGGGATCCCGGTGTCCAGGCCGGCGACGGCATCACTCTCGGTCACGGTTACGCCTCTCGTCGGCGGACTGCGCGGTCCGCGCCGAGCATATGTCCACACCGGACGGACCTCAAGGCGTCAGGAGCGCGGTCAGCCGGCTCGCGGGTTCGGCCGGATCGTCGGTGGCCGGGGCGCGCAGCAGCTCGACGCGGTGCACCAGGCGGGGCGACCCGAGCGGGACAGCGGCCAGGTCCGTACGGCCGGTGAGCAGCCACTCCGGGAGCAGGGCCAGGCCGTGACCGGCGGCGACCAGCCCGGTGAGGACGGTCGCCTCGGCGCCGTCGTAGTGCAGGCCGGCCCGCAGCCCGTCGACCGGCAGACGCTGGAAGGGCGCCACCCCGGGGGCGTCGATCCAGTACGCGTCGGCGAGGTCGGCCAGGTCCACCGACGTACGCCGGGCCAGCGGATGCCCGAGCGGGACGGCGACGACCGCGGGGCACTCGGTGACGCGCAGCGATCGCGGGTCGCCCGGCTCGGGCAGGCGCAGTGGGTCGCTCGGGGCGGTGAAGCCGTCGACCAGGCCGAGGTCCAGCGCGCCGGTGGCGGTGGCGGTGACGATCCGGTCCAGGCCCGCGACCAGGAGGCGGGTCGACAGGCGGGCGGACTCGGCGCGGATCCGGGTCAGGGCCGCGGCGACCGGGGCCGACCAGGCGAGCGGGGTCAGGCCCAGGGCGAGCCGGCCGGGCGGCGCGGACGTGCGGGTGACGTCGGCGCGGGCGGCTTCGAGACGTACCAGCAAGATCTTGGCATGGCGCTGAAGGCGCTGACCCGCCTCGGTCGGCGCCACCGGGCGGCGGGTCAGCAGCGGGGTGCCCAGGTCCGCCTCCAGGGCGGCGATCTGCTGGGAGACGGCCGACTGGGTGAAGTTGAGACGCTCGGCGGCGGCGGAGAACGAGCCGGTCTCGGCGACGGCGACGAAAGTGCGCAGCAGGTGCGGGTCCACATCAGGAAAGCTAATGCATCCTGTACGAACGATCGTTGGACCTGATCTCGTCACCGGGCCGACGATGGGAGCATGATGTCGATCGCTCTTGTCGGTGACCGGTCACCGACCGTCCGCGCGCACACGCGCATTCCCGTGATCATCGATGCCCTGCGTGAGAGCGAAGGGCTTGACCTGGACGTCTACTGGGTGCCGACGCCCGCGGCGGAGGATCCGGCGGCGCTGCGCGGGTTCGCCGGGATCTGGATGGTGCCCGGGAGCCCCTACCGGAGTGAGGCCGGCGCGATCACCGCCGCGCGGGTCGCCCGGACCGAGCGCATCCCGTTCCTCGGCACCTGCGGCGGGTTTCAGCACGCGATGCTGGAGTTCGCCCGGGACGTCTGCGGGCTCGCCGAGGCGCGGCACGCGGAGAACGGGCCGGGCGGCACATCCCCGGACGATCTGATCGTGGCGCTGTCCTGCTCGCTGGCCGGGCACGAGGCGGCCATCGAGTTGACGGCGGGCTCGCTGGTGGAGCGGCTGCTCGGCGCGGGCCGGACGGTCGAGCGCTATCACTGCTCGTACGGGCTCTCCCCCGCCTACCTGGACCTGCTGCGCGCCCACGGCATGCGGTTCACCGGGCACGACGAGTCCGGCGAGGTGCGGGTGGCCGAGCTGCCGGATCACCCGTTCTTCCTGGCCACCCTCTTCCAGCCGGAACTGGCGAGCGAAGCCCCGCATCCACTGATCCGGGGCTTCGCCCAGGCAACCGCAACCGCAACCGCAACCCCGACCGCAACCACGACCACGACCCCGACCGCGGCCACCCAGCCCGCATAGCGCCCGCCGATGCCGAGGGTGCCGAAAACGACTAGCGAAGCGTGGTCGTTT
>KL571502.1:8186-11464 GCA_000715855.1 Actinoplanes liguriensis | reverse complement strand
CATCGGCCGCCAAGGGCGCTATGCCGCCGAGCGGAGCGAGGCCATCAGGCCCAGCGAGGCCATCAGGCCCAGCGGCCATCAGACTCAGTTGTCGGTGTAGCTGAAGATCGCCGAGGACGTGAACCGGCTGGCCTTGCCGGAGCCCGAGGTGAAGGACACCGCGACCGGCCCGCCCTGCGTCGCCGCCGGCACGGTGCAGTTGAAGGCCAGCGTCGACCCGGAGCCCTGCTTGACGCAGACGGCCGCGTTCTCGCCGAACTTGAAGTCGGTCGAGTCGGCGGCGCTCGCGCCGGCCACCCGGACGGCGACGCGGGTGCCGCCGGCGATCGTGTCGGTCTTCGCCGACAGGCTGGTGACGACCGGCGCGATGCTGATGTCGGCCGGCTCACCGCCGATGCTGTCGTGGGTGACGGCGAGCGACACGGTGTCGGTGGTCATGGCCGGCACGAGGACCTTCACGTGGGTCTCGTCCACCCAGGTGGTGCTGAGCGCCTTCTTGCCGGCCATCACGCCGATCCGCTCGGCGGTGAACTCCTTGGCGGTGCCGCCGACCGTGCCGCCGGTGACGGTCAGCACGAGCGGGCCGCCGCTGGCCTTGGCGGTGGGCGCGGCGCTGGTGTCGATGCCGAGCGCGGCCCGGTAGTTCACGGTGCTGCCCTTGCCGGCCTCGCTGGCCCCACCGGACGACTTGATCTTCACGATGGCCGCGCCGTTCGTCCCGGCCGGGGCGACCGCGGTGAGCTTGGTGGCCGACACGACGGTGACGGCGGTCGCGGCGGCGTCGCCGAACATGACCGCCTGCGGGTCGTCGGGGTCGACGCCGAGGAAGCCGGTGCCGTTGACGGTCACCAGGTTGCCGCCGAGGGAGCTGATCTTGACCGGGGTCACCGCGACGACGCCCGGGTAGTACGCGACCGACGACGTCGACTCCGGCCCGACCGTTCCCTTGCGGGACAGCTGCATGGTGACCGCGGTCGCGCTGGTGGTGGCCGGCGCGACCACCTTGATGTGGGTCTCGTCGACGTAGGAGACCTGCGCGGACTTCCCGCCGACCCGGGCGGTGATCCGCAGCGCGCTGAACGCCTGCGGCGTCGATCCGACGGTGCCGCCGGTCACGGTCACCGGGATGATCGTGCCGCCGGCCGCGCGGGCCGGGAGCCGGTCGGTGAAGTCGGCGCCGAGCTCGATGCCGTCGCTCTGGGCCGAGACCCGGCCGGAGGCGAACGCGTTGCTGGAGACGCCGGCCACCAGGAGGGTGGCCACGGTCGCGACGCCGGCCGCGGCACGGGATTTCTTCGAGTACGTCATTGCTGTCCTCCTGATCAGTCGATGTCGGTGTAGCTGAACGCGGCGGCCGGGGTGAACTTGCTGGTCGTCCCGGTCCCGGCGGTGAACGTGACCCAGACCGGGCCGGCCTGCGTGGCGGCCGGGACGGTGCAGGTGTAGAGCACGCCCGAGCCGGAGCCACTGACCGGGCACACCGCCTCGTAGGAGCCGAAGGTGAAGTTCGTCGCGGCCGAGGCGCCGGCGCCGGCCACCTTGACCTTGACCGTGGCGCCACCGCTGAGCGGGCTGCTGACCAGGGACAGGCTGGTCACGACCGGCGCGACCGGCACGGTGACCGGCGGGCCCGCGACCACGTCCTGCCACAGGGTCACTTCGACGGTCTCGCTGCTGACCGGAGGGACGGTGACCTTCAGGTGGGTCGCGTCGACGTAGGAGGCGGCGAGCTTGGTCTTGCCCATCCGCACGGTGATCGCCGCGGCCGCGTACTCGGCGGCGTTCGCGCCGAGCGTGCCGCCGGTGACGGTCAGCAGGTGCACGCCGCCGCCGGCCCGCAGGTACTGCCCGCTGTCGATGGTGAGCGGACTGCGGTAGACGATCTTCGGCCCGTCCGCGCTGCTGCCGCCCGGTGTGGTCACCTTCACCACGGCGTCGCCGGCCGCGGCCACCGGGACCACCGCGTCGATCTGGACGGGCGAGATCACCTGGAAGTACGTCGCCGCGACGCCCCCGATCGTCACCGCGTCGGCGTCGGTCGGGTCCACCCCGCCGAACCCGGTGCCCATGATCTTCACGGTGTCACCGCCGGCCACCGCGACCGCGCCGGGCGTGATCGTGGTGACCACCGGGAAATAGTTGACCACCGAGGTGGACTCGGGCCCGGTGAAGCCCTCCTGGACCAGCTGGATCTTGGCCGGCAGCGCCTTGGTGACGGCCGGCAGACCGATCTTGACGTGGTTCTGGTCCACCCAGGTGACCTTGGTGGTGGGGATGCCGCCCACCTTCGCGGTGATCTTCAGGGCGGCGAACTGCGACGACGTGGCGCCGACCGTGCCGTCGAGGACCTTGACGACGACATCGCCGCCACCGGTCGCCTTCTCCGACAGGGAGTCGAACTCGGCGCCCAGCTTCAGCCGGTAGCCGAAGATCGACGTGGTGTTCTTGCTGGTCCCGGCACTGCTGGCCACCGTGATCAGGGTGTTTCCGGTCCCGGCCGGAGAGATCGCGATGATCTTGGTGTCCGAGCTGACGATGAACTCGGTCGCGGGCTTGTCGCCGAACATCACCGAGTTCGGGTCGTCGGCGTTGACGGACTTGAAGCCCGAGCCCCAGATGGTCACCGGCGTGCCGCCCTCGGGAACCCCCATGAGCGGCGTGATGCTGGCGACGACCGGGCCGACCTCGGCGGCGGCCCGGACCATGGCCGTCGCGGAGTACGCGGCGGACGGTTCGGCGATGGCGACCGCGACGGTGCCGGCAACGGCGACCACGGCGGCGGTGAATGCGCTGGCCCTCCGGGCCCGAGATGTCTTCGTCATAGCGAGGACTTGTATCGGGCCCGGCCGGGCGCACATGTGGAAAGCCCCGGTTGCCTCTCCGCAACCGAGCGGGTTACGCCAGCAACACGCTGAGAACCGAGATCGCCTCGTCGATGCCCTCGTCGTCGACGTCCAGGTGGACCACGAGCCGGGCCAGCCTCGGCAGCATCGCGGCGATCAGCACACCGCGGCGCGCGGCCTCGGCGGCCAGCTCCGGCGCGTCCAGCGGGGCCTTCGTCAGGTCCAGCGGGACCAGGTTCGTCCGCACCTTCTCCGGATCCACCACACCGAGCGGAGCCAGGCCCTCGGCGAGCCGGCGGGCCCGCGCGTGGTCCTCGGCGAGGCGCTCCACGTGGTGGTCCAGGGCGTACTGCCCGGCGGCGGCGAGGATGCCGGCCTGCCGCATGCCGCCACCCATCCGCTTACGGATCACCCGGGCTCTGTCTCTTATACACA
>KL571502.1:4585-7987 GCA_000715855.1 Actinoplanes liguriensis | reverse complement strand
ATGTGTATAAGAGACAGCCGGGGCGCCGAGGCCCTTGGACAGGCACACCGAGAGGGTGTCGAAGAGCGCGCCGTAACTGGCCAGCGGCACCCCGTCGGCGACGTGCGCGTGCCAGATCCGGGCGCCGTCGCAGTGCAGGGCCACGTGCTGGGCGTCGGCCACCGCACGCAGGTCGTGCAGGGTGGCGAGCGGGATCACGCCACCACCGCCCAGGTTGTGGGTCTGCTCGACGGCGATCGCCGCGGTCGGCACCGACGGGAAGCCGGGCGGGCGGATCATCGCGGCGATCCGGTCCACGTTCAGCGCGGCGCCGGTCGACGCCCAGGTCCGGGTCGAGATGCCGCCCAGCATCGCGGCGGCGCCCAGCTCGTACGTCACCACGTGCGCATCCGCCCCGGCCAGCAGCTCCCCACCGGGCGGCGCGACGAGCTGCAGCGCGATCTGGTTGGCCATCGTGCCGGACGGGGCGAACAGCGCCGCCTCGTGCCCGAAGAGCTCCGCGACGTGCCGCTCGAGCGCGTTGACGGTCGGGTCGTCCCCGAACACGTCGTCGCCGACCGGCGCGGTGGCCATGGCCTCGCGCATCCCGTCGGTGGGGCGGGTCACGGTGTCCGATCGCAGATCAACCACGGAGCATCTCCGCCACCAGGAACGCGAGCTCCAGGCTCTGCTGCGTGTTCAGGCGCGGGTCGCAGGCGGTCTCGTACCGATCGGGCAGGTCCAGGTCCTCGATGCCCTGCGCGCCGCCGAGGCACTCGGTGACGTCCTCACCGGTCAGCTCGATGTGGATGCCGCCGGGGTGGGTGCCGAGGCCGCGGTGCACCTCGAAGTAGCCGAGCACCTCGTCGACGATCCGGTCGAAGTGGCGGGTCTTGTACCCGTTCGACGACTCGTGGGTGTTGCCGTGCATCGGGTCGCACTGCCAGACCACCTTGGCGCCGGTGGCGTGCACCTTCTCCACGATCGGCGGGAGCGCGTCGCGCACCTTGCCGTTGCCCATCCGGCTGATCAGGGTGAGCCGGCCCGGGATGTTCTCCGGGTTCAGCTTCTCGCACAGCTCGATCGCGGTCTCCGGGCTGGTGCCGGGGCCGATCTTGACGCCGATCGGGTTGGAGATCCGGCTGATGAAGTCGATGTGCGCGTGGTCGAGTTGCCGGGTGCGCTCGCCGATCCAGAGGAAGTGGCCGGAGAGCCCGTACGCCTTGCCGCCGGAGACCCGGGTCAGGGCGCGGTCGTACTCCAGGGCCAGGGCCTCGTGGGAGCAGTAGAGGCTGACCGTGCGCAACGCCTCGTTGTCGGTCATGCCGCAGGCGCGGATGAAGTCGAGCGCGCGGTCGATCTCCCGGGCGATCGCCTCGTAGCGCTCCCCGGCCGGCGAGGCGCGGACGAAGTCCTTGTTCCAGTCGTGCAGCCCGTGCAGGTCGGCCAGGCCACCGGCCAGGTACGCCCGGAGCATGTTCATCGCGGCGGCCGAGTTCGCGTACGCCCGGATCATCCGCTGCGGATCGGCGACCCGCGCCTTCTCGTCGGGCTCCAGCGCGTTGATCATGTCGCCCCGGTACGCCTGCAGGCCGAGCGAGTCGGTCAGCGACGAGCGCGGCTTGGTGTACTGCCCGGCGACCCGGGCCACCTTGACCACCGGCATCGAGGCGCCGTACGTCAGCACGACCGCCATCTGCAGCAGCGTCCGCGCGTTGGCGAGCAGGTGGCTCTCGGTGTTGTCGGCGAACGTCTCCGCGCAGTCCCCACCCTGAAGCAGGAACGCCTTGCCCTCGCACACCTCGGCGAGCCGGGCCCGGAGCTGGTCGACCTCGTACGGCGCGACGATCGAGGGAACGTTCTCCAGGGTGTTGCAGACCGCGGCGACCTCGCCCATGTCCGGCCAGGGCGGCATCTGCACGCGCGGGAGGGCCCGCCAGCGGTCGAGGCCGAGAGCCTCGTCCTCGGCGGAGTCGGTGGACGGTCGGGAGGTCGCGACTCCCGGGTGACTGAGCTGATGCCACTCACGGCGCATGAGGTAGAGCCTACGAAAACGAGGCACCGGGTCTGGACCCGGTGCCCCGCATTCCCGCTAACCGATCACAGGTTGTTCTTGATCGAGGTGATCAGCTCGCCGTTGCTGGTGTCGCCGGAGAACTCCCAGAAGAAGGCGCCGCCGAGGCCCTGGTTCTTGGCGTACGTCATCTTGCCCGCGATCGTCGCCGGGGTGTCGTAGCCCCACCAGTTGGTGCCGCAGTAGGCGTACGCCGTCCCACCGACCGTGCCGGTCGCCGGGCAGCTGGTCTTCAGGACCTTGTAGTCCTCGATGCCGGCCTCGTAGGTGCCCGGGGCCGCGCCGGTCGCCGAGCCACCGGGGGCGGCCTGGGTGACGCCGGTCCAGCCGCGGCCGTAGAAGCCGATGCCGAGCAGGATCTTGCTGGCCGGAACGCCCTTGCTCTTCAGCTTCTGGATCGCCGCGTCGGAGTAGAAGCCGGCGGTCGGGATCCCGGTGTACGACGTCAGCGGCGAGTGCGGGGCGGTCGGCCCCTGCGCCGCGAACGCGCCGAAGTAGTCGTAGGTCATCGGGAAGACCAGGTTCAGCTTCGCGATGCCGGACGCGTAGTCGGCGACGTCGAGCTTGCCACCGTTGGAGCCGTCCGCGGAGATCGCCGACGTGATCAGGAAGCTCGAGCCGAACTTGTTCCGCAGCGCGGTGATCACCTTGTTGTACGAGTCCGGGCCGGACGCGTCGCAGCTCAGGCCGCAGGCGTTCGGGTACTCCCAGTCGACGTCGATGCCGTCGAAGACGTCCGACCAGCGGGAGTCCTTGACCAGGTTGTAGCAGGAGTCGGCGAACGCGGTCGGGTTCGCGGCGGCCTGGGTGAAGCCGCCGGACCAGGTCCAGCCGCCGAACGACCAGATCACCTTGATGTTCGGGTACTGCTTCTTCAGCTTGCGCAGCTGGTTGAACGAGCCGCGCAGCGCGCCCGCGTCCCAGGTGTCGGCGACGCCGTCCACGCTCTCGGCCGCGGAGTACGCGCGGTCGTAGTCGGCGTACGAGTCACCGATCGAGCACTGGCCCCCGGTGGTGTTGCCGAACGCGTACAGGATGTGCGTCAGCTTCGCCGCGGAACCCGAGGTCACCAGGTTCTTCACGTGGTAGTTGCGGCCGTACACGCCCCACTCGGCGAAGTAGCCGACGACGTTCTTCCCGCTGGTCCCACTGGTCGGGGTGGTCGTGGGCGGCGTCGTCGTCGGAGTCGTGGTGGGCGGCGTCGTGGTCGGCGCGCTGGTGGTCGGGGATGTGGTCGGCGGGGTGGTCGTGCCGCCGCAGGCGCCGTTGTCGATCCAGACGTCCCACTGGCCGCTGTGCGTGGCCGGCGACTCGTTCTGGGTCCACCACTTGGCGGTGTAGTTGTGGCC
>KL571502.1:2870-4426 GCA_000715855.1 Actinoplanes liguriensis | reverse complement strand
GCGACTCGTTCTGGGTCCACCACTTGGCGGTGTAGTTGTGGCCGCTCTGCGAGGCGACGTTGTCCTTGACGTAGGTGGCGGTGGCAGACCAGGCGGTGGCACACGCGGTCGCGGCGTTCGCCTGCACGAGCGGGACCGAGGCCGAGGCGCCGATCACCACCGCACTGACGAGCAGCGCCCGGCGGAGGGTTTTGCCCACGGGGTCTCCTTTAATATTTAGGAAACTTTCCAGAGAGAGAATGTAGAGACCGTAGTCACATCGATTAACACCAGTCAAGCGAGGTGACGACCTTTAAGGTTTCGTTAACAACGACCACGGGATGAACACGGCGTGCGTTCAAGCCACTACACCGCGTAGGCTTCCGCCATGACCATCTTCGACGTCGACATTGACGCCCTCACCGGTGGTAAGACCGATTTGGACCGCTACCGCGGATCGGTCCTGCTGGTGGTCAATGTAGCCTCGCGCTGCGGCCTGACCCCGCAGTACGACAAGTTGCAGCCCCTCTTCGACACCTATCGCGACCGCGGTCTGGTCCTGCTCGGCGTCCCCTGCGACCAGTTCGGCAACCAGGAGCCCGGCACCGCGACCGAGATCGACGAGTTCTGCCGGACCACCTACGGCGCCACCTTCCCGATGACCGAGAAGGTGGAGGTCAACGGCGCCGGCCGGCACCCCCTCTACGCCGAGCTGATCGGCGGCGGGCCGGACATCCAGTGGAACTTCGAGAAGTTCGTGGTCGCCCCCGACGGCTCGGTGGCCGCCCGCTTCAGCCCACGCGTCGAGCCGGACGATCCCGAGCTCGTCGCGACCATCGAGAAACTCCTGCCGCGCTGAGCCGCCGATGAGCATCCATGTGATCGGCGTCGATGCGTACGCGCTCGGCTGGGTCGGGGTCGAGCTCCGCGACGGCGCCTTCGGCCGGGCGGTCCTCGCCTCCACGCTCTACGAGATCGTCGCCGGCAGCTCCGGCGCCGCGGTCATCGGCGTCGACATCCCGCTCGGCATGCTGCCCGACCGCTGGCGCGCCGCCGACACCCTCGCCGCCGACCAGCTCGGCCCGCGCCGCAGCAGCGTCTTCCGGGTGCCGCCCCGCGCCGTCTGGGCAGAACCGGACTTCGCCGCCGCCAACCGCCTCTGCCGCGACCTGACCGGCGCCGGCCTGAGCCGGCAGTCCTGGGCGCTGCGCCCCAAGCTGCTCGAGGCCAACGCGCTCTGGGAACGCCACCCGGGCCTGCTCTTCGAGGCCCATCCGGAGGTCAGTTTCCGGACCATGGCCGGCGAGCCGCTGCCCTTCGCCAAGAAGACCTGGAGCGGTCAGTCCCGCCGCCGCGAGCTCCTCGCCCGCAACGGGATCGTCCTGCCCGACCAGCTCGGCCCGGCCGGTCAGGCCCCGCCCGACGACATCCTCGACGCGGCCGCCGTGGCGTGGACCGCCCATCGCGTCGCCACCAACACGGCGCTGTCCTTCCCGTCCCCGCCCGAGGAGGAGAACGGCTCCCGCATCGCCATCTGGTACTGAAGCCCTTTCCCGGTACGTAGTTCTCGGCGCCCG
>KL571502.1:0-2617 GCA_000715855.1 Actinoplanes liguriensis | reverse complement strand
GGTCGTGTCGCCTGAGAGCGGGCGCCGAAAATGTCGTACGCGGGAATGGTCTTAAATGGCTTGAGCAGCGATTTCCCGGGCGCGGTCGCGCGCCGCCTCCAGGGCCGACAGCATGGCCGCGCGAACCCCGTGCTTCTCCAGCTCGCGGATCGCCGAGATGGTCGTGCCGGCCGGGGAGGTCACGGCCTCGCGGAGCTTGACCGGGTGCTCGCCGGAGTCGCGCAGCATCGTCGCCGAGCCGATCGCGGTCTGGACGATCAGGTCGTGGGCCGTCTGGCGGGGCAGACCGAGCAGGATGCCGGCGTCGATCATGGCCTCGACCAGCAGGTAGAAGTAGGCCGGGCCGGAACCGGAGAGCGCGGTGACCGCGTCCTGCTGGGACTCCGGGACGCGGATGGTCGCGCCGAGCGGCGCGAACATCTCCTCGGCGATCGTCACGTGCTCGCCGGTCGCGTGCGGGCCCGGGGAGATCGCGGTCATCGCCTGGTCGACCAGGGCGGGGGTGTTGGTCATCACCCGGATCACCGGGGTGCCGCCGGGCAGGCGGGCGGCGAAGAAGCTGGTCGGCAGGCCGGCGCAGAGCGAGACGATCAGCTTGCCGTCGGCCAGCTCCGGGCCGATCTCGGCGAGCAGCGCGCCCGCGTCCTGCGGCTTGACCCCGATCGCGAGGATGTCGGCGCGCTCGGCGGCCTCGGCGTTGCCGACGATCGTGACGCCGTACTTCTCGGCGAGCTCGGCGCCGCGGGCCGGGCGCCGGGCGGTGACCAGGAGACGGTCGGCCGGCCAGCCGGACCGGAGCAGGCCGGCGAGGACGAGCTCGCCCATCTTGCCGGCACCGAGCATCGCGACGGTGTGCTTGGTCAACGCGTTCTCCGTTCATGAATGAAGGCCGGCGTCAGGGACGCCGGCCTTCATCACAACACGATCAGTTACCGAAGAAGACCTCGGCCTCTTCGTAACGCGACAGCGGAACGGTCTTCAGCTCGCCGGTGCCCTCGATCAGCGGGACGCGGACGATGTCGGTGCCGCGCAGCGCCATCATCTTGCCGAAGTCGCCCTCGTGCACGGCGTCGATCGCCTGCAGGCCGAAGCGGGTCGAGAGGACCCGGTCGAACGCGGTCGGGGTGCCACCGCGCTGGATGTGACCGAGGACGACCGTGCGGGCCTCCTTGCCGGTCTTCTCCTCCAGCTGCTGGGCGAGCCACTGGCCGATGCCGCCGAGGCGGACGTGACCGAAGCTGTCCAGCTCCTGGCTGGCCAGCGCCATCTGGCCGTCGAGCGGCTGCGCGCCCTCGGCGACGACGACGATCGGCGCGTACTCCACCTGGAAGCGCTTGGTCACATACGTCGCGACCTGCTCGACGTCGAACTTGCGCTCCGGCAGCAGGATGACGTTGGCGCCACCGGCGAGACCGGCGTGCAGCGCGATCCAGCCCGCGTGGCGGCCCATGACCTCGACGACCAGGGTGCGGTGGTGCGACTCGGCGGTGGTGTGCAGCCGGTCGATGGCCTCCATCGCGATGTTCACCGCGGTGTCGAAACCGAACGTGAAGTCGGTCGCGTTGAGGTCGTTGTCGATCGTCTTCGGCACGCCGACGACGTTGACGCCCAGGTCGTTCAGCTTGGTCGCGACGCCGAGGGTGTCCTCGCCGCCGATCGCGACCAGCGCGTCGACGCCCTGCTCGGCCAGGTTGGCCTTGATCCGCTCGACACCGCCCTCGATCTTGAAGGGGTTGGTGCGGGAGGAGCCCAGGATCGTGCCGCCGCGCGGGAGGATGCCGCGGACCTCCGCGATGCCGAGCGGCTTCGTCAGACCCTCCAGCGGGCCCTTCCAGCCGTCGCGGAAGCCGACGAACTCGTGGCCGTAAGCGGTCACGCCCTTGCGGACCACGGCACGGATGACCGCGTTGAGACCGGGGCAGTCGCCGCCACCGGTGAGCACGCCGATACGCATTGTTTCTCCTCGTCCTTCCCCTGACGGGTAGCGAGATGCAGATAGCCCGTGAGAATCCCCGGGAGCGTCTTCGTCGGCAGCGTTGCCGGGCCCGGGGCGAGCCGCAAGCCGAACTCTAGTCTCCGCCCCCGGCACTGTTCGAAGCGGCCCTTTCAAAGCAAGAAGCGGCCCTTTCGAAGCAACTCGACGCAGCCGTGCCAAGCAACTCGACGAAGCTGTGCCAAGCAACTCGACGCGGCCGTTCAGAGCAACGACTCGACCGCTCCCAGCGCTTCGGCCTCCGCGCCGAGTTGGGCCCGGACCACGGTCAGGCTCGCCGCGGCGCTCGGCGCGCAGTGCCTCTGCAACGACTCGCGGATCCCGTCGATCACGTGGTCACCGGGCTCGGCGAACCGGCCGCCGACCACCACCACGGCCGGGTTGAGCAGGTCGCAGACGACGGCGACGGTTCGCCCGATCAGGCGACCGGCGTCGAGCAGCGCCCGCCGGGCCGGCCCGTGCCCGCCGGCCGCGAGCGCGATCAGGCGCTCCTCGGTCGGCTTCTCCAGCAGCGCCCCGAAGTAGGACGGCATCAGGAACGCGCCGAGGCAGCCGCGCCGCCCGCAGACGCAGAGCGGGCCCATGTCCCGGACGGTGAGGTGGCCGATCTCGCCGGCGTAGCCG
>KL571501.1:4105-4962 GCA_000715855.1 Actinoplanes liguriensis | reverse complement strand
CTCTTGATCGTGAGAAAACGCTGGTTGGGCGGGAGCGCGCGACCGAGTGAATGCGGGGGAACCTGTGGTCACGCGCTCCCGCCAACCGCCCCGCTCAGAACCGGTGCGCCTGGCCGGAGGCGCGGATCAGCGGAGGCGTGCCGATCCGTGGGCCGGTTCAGAAGCGGGCTTGGGCGCGGGAATACCGGAGCGCTGGCGGGGCGCCCCGGCGTCACCGCCGGGAGACGTTCGCCGGGCCGGGAGGCCAGGGCCTGCCGGGGGACGGTCAAGCTGGTCGGCGACGTCTGGGTCCGTGTTTCAGTCGGCGTACCTCCGATGATGGTGGTTCCGGCCGCGGTCGGTCATCGCGGCCGGCAGGCTGTTCAGGTCGTGGCGCAGGGTCCAGGCCTCGCGCCAGGGGCGGCGGGACACGGCGTCGGCGCGTTCCGCGAGGCGGCGGGCCGAGCAGGGCCAGTGCCATCCGCACCAGACGCAGTTGCCTCTGCGGTCGGCCGTGTTGTGCCGCCCGAGCATTGTCTGTGCTTCCCGCCACAGAAGGCGGTCCACGATGTCGGCAGGCGCTGCCTCGTCGACGTCGACCATCCCCTACCCCTTCGTCCGGGAGTGGCTCATAGCTCCGTCACGAGACATACAACCGCACCCACCGACCCGCTGGTCGGACTGAGTGTGCGACTGCGGCGACTATCTGTAACCACTGATGTCCACTGTGTTCCTGTTGCCGTGTTCGCCATCGGCGGACGATCCACCGGCATCAACATCGCGAATCCGGTTGTTGACCTGGTCATGAACACCGACGAATCAGAGGCGCTCGATGCCTACAGCCGCATCGTGACCGGTGTGGCCAGCCGCCTCCTGCC
>KL571501.1:0-3945 GCA_000715855.1 Actinoplanes liguriensis | reverse complement strand
ATAAGAGACAGATCGTGACCGGTGTGGCCAGCCGCCTCCTGCCCTCGGTGGCGGCGCTCTCGATGCGCGGCAGCGCCGGCTCCGCGGTCACGTTCACCGATGACGGTTTCCTGTTGACGAACGCGCACGTGGTGGCCGGCGCCACGACCGGCTCGGCGGCGTTCGCGGACGGGGTGGACACCCCGTTCGACGTGGTCGGGGCGGATCCGCTCTCGGACCTGGCGGTGGTCCGGGTGCACCATCCGGGCGCTCCGGCCGCGCCGCTCGGCGACGCGGACGACCTGCGGATCGGCCAGCTCGTGGTGGCGGTCGGGAATCCGATGGGGCTGGCCGGCTCGGTGACCGCCGGCGTCGTTTCCGGGCTGGGGCGGTCGCTGCCAGCCCGGGACGGCCGCCGCGTCCGGGTCATCGACGACGTCATCCAGACCGACGCGGCGCTCAATCCCGGCAATTCCGGCGGCGCGCTCGCCGATTCGACCGGTCACGTGGTCGGCATCAACACCGCGGTCGCGGGGTACGGGCTGGGCCTGGCCGTGCCGATCAACGAGACCACCCGGTCGATCATCGGCGATCTGGTCGCCACCGGCCCTGTCTCTTATACAGCGCCGCACCTGGCCACCCGCCTGGGGCAGAAGCAGGGCTTGCGGGTCGTCGAGGTGGTGCCGAACAGCCCGGCCGGGCTCGCCGGCATCTATCTGGGCGATGTGCTGGTGACCGCGGGCGGCCGCCCGGTGAACTCGGTGCGGACGTTGCAGCGCCTGATGCTGGGCCCGGCGATCGGCGCCGATCTGCCGATCACGCTGTTGCGCCGGAACGCGCTGGTCGACGTCGTTGCCCTCCCCACCGAGCTGCGTTGAGGAGTATTTTGCCCGGGTGATCTTCAAGCGTAGGCGGAAGCCCGATCCGGGCGCGGCGATCGACGCGTTCTGGACGTGGTGGGCGACCGCTCGCCCGCGCGCCGAGCGGCTGATCGACGGCGGCTCCGACGACCGGCTGGTCGACGAGATCAGCGAGGCCGTCTCGGCGATCCACCCCGAGCTGCAGTGGGAGTTCACCGCCGGCTCGTCGTCGGCGCACCTGCTGGTGGTCAGCGCGGCCGGCGACCCGGAGTTGCGCGCGCTCGCCGAGCGTTGGCGGCGTGCCGGGCCCGCGCCGGACGGGACTTTCGGGTACGCGTCGGCCCGCCAGGGCAACCGCGACGCGCTCGACGGCACGCTCTCGATCGCCGGTCACCAACTGGAGCTGGCCGACCTGCGTTTCAGCCCCGAGGAGGACGAGGATCTCGACTGCCTGCACGTGAACGTCTGGCATCCGGTCTTCCCGTCGATGCCGGAGGGCGCCCGGGACCAGGTCGCGTTCCTGTCGCTGGACTGGCTGCTCGGCGAGGACGTGGTCGAGGTGTGGATCGGGCGGATCGAGGCGACTCCGCGGCCGGGCGGCCTGACCGGGGCGCAACTGGCCGTCGAGGTCGCCGCGCTGATCCCGGACGAGCCGCGCTGGCGGACCATGTCCGGTGAGCTCGGCGGGAAGCCGATCATCGCGCTGGCGCAGACCCATCTGAGTCCGGCCCGGTGGCCCGGTTACGACCTGCACATCCGGCTGGATGTGCCGTACCGGTCACGGGATGAGCACGGGTTCCCGGATCAGCCGACGCTGGACGCCCTCTACGCGCTGGAGGATCACGTCAGCGCGCACGCGGACGGGGCGGTCGTGGTCGCGCACGAGACGTCGGACGGGGTGCGGACCACGCACCTCTACGCCGACCGGCCCGCCGCGACGCACGCCCTGGAGCCGCTGATCGCGAGCTGGCAGGACGGGCGTGTCCGGATGACGGTCACGCCCGACCCGCGTTGGGAACAGGTCGCCCACCTGGAGCCCTGACCTTCTACGAGAGGTGGGTCAGCAGGTCCTGCCGGGTCAGCACGCCGGCCGGCTTGCCGTCGACCAGGACCATCGCGGCGTCCGCCTTCTCCAGCAGCGCAACGGCCTCGCTGACCGGCTCGCCGCCACCGATCATCGGCAGGGAGTCGCCCATGTGTCGCTCGATCGTGTCGTGCAGGTGGGCCTGACCGGTGAAGAGGGCGTCCATCAGCGCCTTCTCCGAGATCGAGCCGGCCACCTCGCCGGTGACGACCGGGGGCTCGGCTTTGAGGACGGGGAGCTGGCTGACTCCGTACTCCCGCATGTAGTCGATCGCGTCGCGCACGGTCTCGGTGGGGTGGACGTGGATCAGGGGCGGGATCTCGGCGCCCTTGACGGCGAGCGCGTCGGCGACGGTCGGGGCGTCACCGGGCGTACGGAGGAAGCCGTACCGTGCCATCCACTTGTCATTGAAGATCTTGGAGAGGTAACCGCGGCCACCGTCCGGCAGGAGCACCACGATCACGTCGTCCGGGCCGGCCTTGCGAGCCACTTCGAGCGCGGCCACCACGGCCATCCCGCACGAGCCGCCGACGAGCAGACCCTCCTCGCGGGCCAGGCGGCGGGTCATCTCGAACGAGTCGGAGTCGCTGACCTCGATGACCTCGTCGGTCACCGTGCGGTCATAGGCGGTCGGCCAGAAATCCTCGCCGACACCTTCAACGAGGTACGGCCGTCCGGTGCCGCCGGAGTACACCGAGCCCTCCGGGTCCGCCCCGATGACACGTACCGCCGCGCTCTGCTCTTTCAGATAACGCCCGACGCCACTGATCGTGCCGCCGGTGCCGACACCCGCCACGAAGTGGGTGATCTTTCCTTCGGTCTGGTCCCAGAGCTCCGGCCCGGTCTGCTCGTAGTGCGAGCGCGGGTTCGCCGGGTTGCTGTACTGATCGGGCTTCCACGCGCCCGGGATGTCCCGGGTGAGCTGTGCGGACACGTTGTAGTAGGAACGCGGATCCTCCGGCGCCACCGCGGTCGGGCAGACCACGACCTCGGCGCCGTAGGCCCGGAGCACGTTCTGCTTGTCCTCGCTGACCTTGTCCGGGCAGACGAAGACGCACTTGTAGCCCCGGCGCTGCGCCACCAGGGCCAGACCGACCCCGGTGTTGCCGCTGGTCGGCTCGACGATCGTGCCGCCGGGCTTGAGCAGCCCCGCGGCCTCCGCGTCCTCGACCATCCGCAGGGCGATCCGGTCCTTGACCGAACCGCCGGGATTCATATATTCGACCTTGGCCAGCACGGTGGCACTGATGCCCTCGGTCACGCTGTTGAGCCGGACCAGCGGGGTGTTGCCGATGATCTCGACCACGTTGTCGTAATAGCGCACGCTTCAGCGTACGACGACGGGCTTCACCATCTTCTCCCACTCCAGGAACCGCTCGGTCTCGGCGAGCACGGTGCCGGCCAGCCAGGTGACCATCACGGCGTCGTCGACCAGACCGAAAACCCAGAGAAAGGCTTCCGGTACGGCGTCGATCGGGCTCACCACGTACGCCGTCGCGGCCGCCATCAGCGCCACCCGCATCCCGCCGTCGTAGTGGCCCTTCGCGGTCGCTTTGAGCATCCGCGGGAGCGCCGCCATCCGGGTGCCCAGCGACGGACCGCCCCGGGCACCCGCCATCAGAGCGCGACCCAGTGCGGTGAACGCCGCAGCACGTTTCAGAGTTTTGGCCATGTCTGTTCCCCTTTCCGCAACTCCAGCATGACGTGGGTACGCCATGATTGCCTCTCGCCGCGGCGGATCGGCCGACTTCACCTGTCGCCAACCCGAGTTAGCCTCGAATCCCGACGCCAGGTGCCGATCTTTGGCCGTGCCGGACTGCTTACCCACCACCGGAGGGGAAGCGAACGCCGGGCCGGATGGTTCCCTTCGGACGACAGCGAGGGAGACTGTGAACAGCACTGTTATCCACTTCCGTGGATTGAGCTCAGAGGATCGGCAACGGATCCGCACAGCCGGCCGCATCGCCGGCTCGGTCACCGGCGCGCTCGCCGGTGTGACCGCCATCTCCGCCGGCCTCCTGC
>KL571500.1:16731-17828 GCA_000715855.1 Actinoplanes liguriensis | reverse complement strand
CCGGCACCCACGGCTCGCGCCAGCACGAAAAACAACCCTCAGCGCCAGCCGAGCACGCGACGCGCGGCCGGGCCGGCCGGCACCCACGGCTCGCGCCAGCACGAGAAACAGCCCTCAGTGCCGGCTGCGGCTGGGCTGGGGCTTGTGGTGAGTGGGGGGTGGGGTATTGGGAAGGGTCCTTATTGGGTACTGGACGGGGAACGACGGAAGTGGCCGACAGTGACCGATCATGGATAGAACGGCGCGGCGTGGCCCGGGTGGCCGGTAACGTGGCGATCTCACTGGCCGGCCCGGCGTCCCGGGGAGGTCCACGATGGCCGAACACGCGGCGGAGGAACGACGCCGGAACTGGCTGATCGCGCTCGGCGCGGCGGCCCTGCTGCTGATCCTGCTGGCCCTGACGCTGTCGTTCTGCGACAACACCGCCGGCGACGACAACACCGCGGCCGTGCCCGGCACCACCGCGTCGACCGAGACGCTGCCGCCGGTCTCCGGGCCGGGCTCGCCGGGCACGCTCTCGCCGAAGACGAGCGCGACCGCGACGGCGTCCCCGACCGGAAATGATGATCCGACCGTGGTTCCGGCGCCGACCACGCCGCTCGCGACGAAGTCGACGTCGCCCGGTAAGCATGCGAGCACCAAGCCGACCCCGGCCGGCGGGGTGGACGCGGGCGGGGGCGGCGGGCTGACCGGGCGACGGACCTCCCTGCTGGTGGCGGGCGTGTTCCTGCTGCTGGCGGCGCTGGTCACCGCTCGGTTCGCGGTCGGTCGCTCGGCGCGCGGCTGACGGCCGTACGCGCAAATGTCCTTGATGAAATGGAATGGGCCGGAGCGGACACCGCGGCGTGTCGCGATCAGGAATCCGCGGGCTGCGGTCTTCTCCGTGGTCCTGGCCGTCCTCGGCACGACGATCACCGCGATGGGGCTGCTCACCGACGACGCGCTGCCGCCACCGGCGCCCGAGACCGCAGCTCTGACCTGGGATAACGTCCCCGCGCCGAGTCCGAGCGTTACCAAGAAGCCGGTCAAGAGGGCGAAACCGCCGACCAGGTTGGACATTCCGGCGATCGGGGTGCACACCGCGGTGACCTCGATCG
>KL571500.1:16317-16479 GCA_000715855.1 Actinoplanes liguriensis | reverse complement strand
GCCTGCGTACGGACGGCACCCTGGACACGCCGCCGCTACGGTCGGACGCGCCGGCCGGCTGGTATCGGGGCTCGGCGACCCCCGGATCGCCCGGCCCGGCAATCATTGTCGGTCACGTCGACACTGCCCGGGACGGCCCGGCGGTGTTCTTCCGGCTGCGCG
>KL571500.1:12201-16053 GCA_000715855.1 Actinoplanes liguriensis | reverse complement strand
AGCTCGAGCCGGGCGACTCGATCGCGGTGCGCTCCGACGGCCGTACCGTCGTCAATTTCAGAGTCACGAAGGTGGCGAGCTACCTGAAGAAGGCCTTCCCGAGCGAGGAGGTCTACGGTCCGACGCCGGGTTCGTCGCTGCGGCTGATCACCTGCGGCGGCTCGTTCGACCGGGATCGTGGCAGTTATCGGAGCAACATCGTGGTGTTCGCGGAGAGAATCTGAGAGAGCGCTCCCGGTACCGGTTCCGAGCCGTTCGGACAGAGAAGTTCCGGAACCTGGGCGGCTTGCCCGCATTGAAGAGGTTCTGCGCGGAGAGCGCTCTTGACATGGAGTGCCGCCGATTGCTTCCGTGACCTGGATCATTGCGATCTTGTTTCGGAAGGGGCTCCTTCGCATGTCGAGAATCCCCCGGCGCACAGCGTTGCGCCGGACCACCGCCGGAGCGTTCGCGCTCGGCCTGGCCCTCACGGCGGTGACGGCGCAGGCCGCTCCGGCCGCCGCGCACACCAAGAGCACTTCGCCCGACCTGGGCGCGAACGTGACCGTTTTCGACCCCAGCCAGCCGGTCAGCGAGATCCAGGCAACCCTGGACGCCGCGAACGCCAAGCAGGTCGACAACGAGATGGGCACCGACCGGTACGCGTTCCTGTTCAAGCCGGGCACGTACGGCACCGCCGAGCATCCGCTCCAGATCAAGGTCGGCTACTACACCGAGCTGGCCGGCCTGGGCGCGAACCCGGGTGACGTCGTCATCAACGGCAAGGTCGAGGTCTACAACCGCTGCCTCGCCGACGGTGGCACCGGCAACTGCCTGGCCCTGGTCAACTTCTGGCGGACCGTGGGCAACCTGACCGTCAACATCAACGGCGCGGGCCAGGACGGCTGCCGGCAGACGGCCAACTTCTGGGGCGTCTCGCAGGCGGTCTCGCTGCGCCGCACCCAGTTCACCGGCGGCACCCTGTCGCTGATGGACTACTGCACCGCCGGACCGCAGTACGCCTCCGGCGGCTTCATCGCCGACAGCAAACTGCCCGCGACCGTCAACGGCTCGCAGCAGCAGTGGCTGACCCGCAACAGCGAGGTGGCCAGCTGGTCGAACGGCGTCTGGAACCAGGTCTTCTCGGGCGTCGTCGGCGCTCCGGACGACTCGGCGTTCCCGGACCCGCCGTACACCACGGTGGCGAAGACCCCGGTCAGCCGGGAGAAGCCGTACCTGTTCGTCGACGCCAAGGGCAAGTACCAGGTCCACGTCGCCGCCGCGCAGTGCAACACCACCGGCGTCACCTGGGACTCGCCGGGCCGGAACATCCCGCTGAGCGACTTCTTCGTGGCCAAGCCCGGTGACTCCGCCGCGAAGATCAACCTGGCCGCGGCTCTCGGCAAGAACATCCTGTTCACGCCGGGCGTCTACAACATCGACCGCAGCATCGACGTGTGGCGGCCGAACACCGTGGTGCTGGGTCTGGGCCACGCGACGCTGACCGCGGTCAAGGGCGCCACCCCGCTGCAGATCGAGGACGTCCCCGGCGTCGTCGTCGCCGGCCTCACCATCGACGCCGGCACGCAGAAGTCGTCCGCGCTGCTACGCGTCGGCCGCACCCACGGCCACGGCTTCACCCAGCCGAACAACCCGACCACGCTGCAGGACGTGTACTTCCGCGTCGGCGGCCCGCACGTCGGCAAGACCACCACGGCGCTCGAGGTGAACAGCGACGACGTGCTGATCGACCACACCTGGGTCTGGCGCGCCGACCACGGCGTGGAGGGCTTCACCGCGGCGACACCGAGCGGTGGAACACCAACACCGGCACCTACGGCGCCGTGATCAACGGTGCCGACGTGACCGCGACCGGCCTGTTCGTCGAGCACTTCCAGAAGTACAACACGGTCTGGAACGGCAACGGCGGCACGACCATCCTGTACCAGAACGAGCTGCCGTACGACCCGCCGACACAGGCCGACTGGATGAACGGCAAGGTCGAGGGTTACGCGGGTTACAAGGTCGGGGACAAGGTCAAGACCCATCAGCTGTACGGCGCGGGGGTCTACGTCTTCAACCAGAACAACCCGTCGATCCACACCGAGAACGGCTTCGAGGTTCCGCAGAAGCCGGGCGTTCAGTTGCACCACATCATGACGGTGAACCTGAGCGCCGGCGTGATCGACCACGTCGTCAACGGCGTGGGCGACGCGGCCGACACCACGAAGGTCGGCGTTCCGGTCTACGTGAGCCAGTACCCGGCCGTACCGTAATCGGATCTTGACAGTGACGCGGTGATCACCCTCTCCGGAGAGTGACCACCGCGTTACTTTCTGGCCGGTCTGCGGGTATTCGGAGGTGATGACCACCACCACCGAACCCTCACTCAACCGGGTGATCGGGCCGGGACTCCTGCTGCTCTTCGTGATCGGCGACATCCTCGGCACCGGCGTCTACGCGCTGACCGGCAAAGTCGCCAACCAGGTCGGCGGCGCGGTCTGGCTGCCGTTCCTGCTGGCGTTCGTGGTCGCGCTGCTGACCGCGTTCAGCTACCTCGAGCTGGTCACCAAATACCCCCAGGCGGCCGGCGCCGCGCTCTACACCCACAAGGCGTTCGGCCTGCACTTCCTCACCTTCATGGTGGCGTTCGCGGTGATGTGCTCCGGGCTGACCTCGGCGTCCAGCGCGGCCAAGGCGTTCGCCGGCAATTTCGACTCCGCCCTGCACACCGGGGCGCCCACCACCCTGATCGCGCTCGCCTTCATCGTCCTGGTCGCGCTGGTCAACTTCCGGGGCGTCGGCGAGAGCGTCAAGGCGAACGTCGTGCTGACCTGCGTAGAACTGACCGGGCTGCTGATCGTGATCGGGGTCGGCGGGTGGGCGATCGGCGGCGGCAAAGGCGACCTCTCCCGGCTCGGAGACTTCAACACGCCGCCCGGGGACAGCGTGGCGCTGTCCGTGACCGCGGCGACGGCCCTCGCCTTCTTCGCGATGGTCGGGTTCGAGGACTCGGTGAACATGGCCGAGGAGACCCGGGACCCGGGCCGGACGTTCCCGAAAGTGATGCTCACCGGGATCTGCGTGACCGGGGTGATCTACGTGCTGGTGGCGATCTCCGCGGTCGCGCTGGTGCCGCCGGCCGACCTCGGCGAGGGTGAGACGCCGCTGCTCAAAGTGGTGCAGGCCGGGGCGCCGGGGTTCCCGATCTCGGTGTTCGCGTGGATCACCATGTTCGCGGTGGCCAACAGCGCGCTGATCAACATGATGATGGCGAGCCGGCTGCTGTACGGGATGGCGAACGAGGGTGTGCTGCCGCGCGTGCTCGGACGGGTGCACCCGTCACGACGTACCCCCTGGGTGGGGATCGTCTTCACGACGCTCGTCGCCTTCGGGCTGATCTGGTTCGCCGACCTGACCGCGCTCGGCGGGACCACCGCGCTGCTGCTCCTCTGCGTGTTCACCGTGGTCAACGTGGCGGTGCTGGTGCTGCGGCGCGACCGGGTCACCCACCGGCACTTCCGGGCGCCGACGGTGATCCCGGCGCTCGGGGCGCTGGCCTGCGCTTTCCTCGCCAGCCCGCTGAGTGGACGGGCGGCCGCGGACTACCGGGTGGCCGGGATCCTGCTGCTGATCGGGGTGGCGCTGTGGGCGATCACGTATGTGGTGCATCGCCGGAACAACCACCCTGCTCGTGGCTACTGAAGGTGATGTGCGAAGCTGCCCGCTACCACATGCACCTTCATCTCCTGCCGGAGGCCCGATATGGCAGAAATTCTCTCCCTTGTGGCCGGGCTCGTGATCGGCCTGATAGCCGGATGGTTCATTCGTGGTCGCCGCGCCGGGGCTGACGCTCCCGCGGCGGCCTCGACG
>KL571500.1:8760-11938 GCA_000715855.1 Actinoplanes liguriensis | reverse complement strand
GCTGCCGTCACCGAGACCGCTACTCCTTCTTCTACTGCTTCGAGCACCGAGTCCACTGCTGTTATCGAGGCCGCGCCCGTCGTTGCGGAGCCGGCTCCGGCTGCTGCCGACGTCGACTCCGATGATGTGGTCACGGCGCCGGTTGCTTCCGCGGAGGCTTCGCCGGCCGCCGCTGAGACGATCGTGATCGACACGGCTGAGGCGACGGCGTTCATCGAGCCCTCGTCGTCGGCCTCGTCCTCGTCCTCGTCCTCGTCCTCGGACTCGTCTTCCGACTCGGCTTCGTCTTCGGCTTCGGCTGGGTCCGAGGCTGAGGTCGCTGACACGGTCGTGGTCTCCGAAGCGCCGACCGAGCCGGTTCCCGCTGTTGCTTTCGACGAGCCGGCCGCCGCTGTCGACGAGCCGGCCGCCGCGGCCGCCGAGCCGGTCGCCGCTTTCGACGAGCCGGTCGCTGCTGAGCCCGTCGCCGCTCCGGAGCCCGTCGTGGCCCCCGAGCCGGTTGCCGCGCCCGAGCCCGTCACCGCGCCCGAGCCGGTTTCCGCGACCGAGCCGATCGTCGAGGAGCCGGTCGCCGAGGAGGCCGAAGAGGCGTCCCCGATCATCGAGCCCGCCCCGGTCGACGAGCCGGTCGCGCTCGACCAGGCCGCCGCGCTCGACGAGATCGTGCCCGCCGCCGTGCACGAGCCGGACGACCTGACCAAGATCCCCGGCATCGGCCCGAAGGTCGCGATGGCCCTGGCCGCGGCCGGGATCACCACGTACGCGAAATTGGCCGAGACCGACGCGATCGAGCTCAAGCAGGCGATCGCCGCGGCCGGCATGCGCGGCTCGGCAAGCCTGGTCACCTGGCCCGCGAAGGCCCGCGACCTGGCCGGCACCGTCGGCTGATCGGACGGGTCCGGTCTCCTCCGGGAGGCCGGACCCTTCGCTGTTGCCCAGGTCACGCGAACTTGACCCCGAAGAAGTAGCAAGTCGGGAGCGTCCCCGCCGATGTGAGGGGCTGTCCGGTTGCCAGCAAGTTCTTCAGGAGGTCCCGATGACCACGATCAACGCCACCGCGTCGTCGTCCGACAGCCAGGCCGCGTGGACGCGGCTGCAGAACTCCCGCCGCCAGTTGGCGCAGGACCTGATCCCCGTTCAGGCCAACGCCCAGACGATCACCGCGGACCGGGCCGCCGTCGCCGCCGCCGAGGCCGAGGTCGCCCGGATCGCGGGCCTCCGGAACGCCAACGCCGGCAAGGTCGCCGCCGTCGCCGTGCAGGCCGAGAGCGCCGCGGTCGCCAAGGCGCGGAACGCCGTCGAGACGAAGAAGGACCTGCCGTTCGGCCGTACCCTCGACGTGACGGTCTGACGGATCCCCGACATGCCGGATCCGGTGAAATCGGCACACCGCGACGATTCCCCCGCGGGCCCGCCCCAAGACCACATCGGACCAGCTAGATCGCCGCACAACGCCCGGAAGCCGACAAAGATCAACAACAGAAGGTCATCGCTCGCGGACAGTTCGTAATCAACAAGGGGTTCCGGCCC
This sequence comes from Actinoplanes liguriensis, assembly GCA_000715855.1. GTDB lineage: Bacteria > Actinomycetota > Actinomycetes > Mycobacteriales > Micromonosporaceae > Actinoplanes > Actinoplanes liguriensis. Next base: position 10,408 of record KL571500.1, on the reverse strand, counting down.
GGCTCTGAACGTCGCACCATGGACCAAGGGTGATGCGATGAGCGGGCGACGGCTGGCAGTTGTGGTGACGGTCGAACACCACGACGATCCGGTCCTGCGCAGATACGCGGTGCCTTCGGCGGACGTGCGATCACTCGCCGCCGTCCTGGGCGATCCCGGTCTGGGCGGGTTCGAGGTGGAGTTCCTCCAGGACCCGGAGACCTGGGACGTCTACCAACGGTTGCAGGCCCTGTGCGACGGCCGGACCGGTGACGACTGCCTGCTGGTCTACTTCCGCGGCATCCTGCTCACCGGCCCCAGCGGCGGCCTCTACCTGGCCACACCCGACACCGTGATGCAGCGTCCGGCCGACACCGCGGTCGACGTGACCCGGCTCGACGCACTGATCCATCGCAGCCTCGCCGGGCAGGTGATGATCGTCCTCGACGGGCGCACCGGCGGCCCGGTCGACGCGGGCGCCTACTTCCCCGCCGCGCGTGCCACCGAGACCCGCAGCCGCGTGGTGATCACCGCTGCGGCCCGGCCCGAGCCGCCCACCTTCGCCGGGCTGCTCGCCGACGGCATCCGGGGCGGCGCGGCCGATCGGGACCGGGACGGTTACATCGGGATCGACGAAGTCTTCGACCACCTGCGGGAACGCGATCCGTCCGTACGCCATTGGGTCTTCGGATCCGGACGTCAGCCCTATGTCTCCAAGGTTCGCAAACCGGGCAGCGACCAGATGGGCCTGATCGCCGAACTGGCCGCGACAGCGGTCGGCGCCGACCTCAACCAGGCCGCCCAGGCCCGCGCCACCCTCGGCCGGATGGCCACCGGCAACGACCGTGTCGCCGCCGCCGCTTCCGCGGCGATCCGGCGGACCTCCCTGCGCCTCACCCAATCTGCGATCAATTTCGGTCGCGTCGCTCCAGGAACCCAACAATTGACGGTACGGGTCCAGGTCGCCGGCCCGCCGCTGATGGCCGCGTCGACGGTGACGACGTCGGGGGACGGCCTGCACGCCTCGCTGGAAGGCGACCAGCTCCGGGTTTCCTGGTCCCCGACGGCCGGCCGGTTGACCGGTGGCGTCACGATCTCGGGTCCGGCGGGCTCTGCTCAGCTGACCGCCAGCGGCGAGGTGTCGGCTGAGGCGCCGCCCGTCCCGCCCCCTGTTTCGTCGCCGCCCGCGCCGCCCGTCTCGTCACCGCCCTCCTCGTCACCGTTTCCTTCGTTGCCGCTCCCGCCCTCGTCGCCGCCTTCAGTGGTGCGGCCCTCCTCGCCGGTCTCCTCAGCCGCGTCCCAGTCCTCCGCTGCCGGAACGCCACCGCAGGCTGCGCCCGCTGCACCCTGGCCGGGGCGGCCCACCTCGGGCGCTCCCGCCACCGAACAGCCCGTGTGGCCCGGCGCGCAGAATTCCCAGCCCACCTCCGCGCCACCAGCAGCCGCCGACTGGCCCGGCGCCCAGAATCCCCGGCCCACCTCCGCGCCACCCGCAGCCGCCGACCGGCCCGGCGCCCAGAATCCCGGGCCCGTTTCCGCGCCGCCCGCGACCGCAGGCTGGTCCGATGCCCCCACCGCCGCACATCCGGTCTGGCGGGGCGCACCCACCGGCCCCCAGCCGAACTGGCCCGGGACCCAGCCCACGTCCGCGGCTTCGTCTACTCCTCCC
>KL571500.1:5904-8544 GCA_000715855.1 Actinoplanes liguriensis | reverse complement strand
GCCTCTGGCACCGCCCGGTCGGCCCCTACCTGGATCCGGCCAGCCCGGCCAACCGCCGGCTGGATCCGGCCAGCACCCGGCTCCGCCCGACCAGGCTTTTACACCGCCGAGACCGCCTGGCCAGCCCGTTACCCCGCCGGCGCCGCCCGGCCAGGCCTTCACTCTGCCCCAGCCTTTCGGCCCTCCGCCCCGGCCTTCCGGCTCTCTGCCCCCGTCCTCCGGCTCTCTGCCCCGGTCCTCCGGCTCTCTGCCCCCGTCCTCCGGCTCTCTGCCCCAGCCCTCGGGCTCTCTGCCCCAGCCCTCCGGCGAACCGATGGCCCCGCCGACGTCCGGCGCTCCCATCGACCACTGGTCGAACCAACCGGCTTCCGGTCCCCCCACAGCACCGCCGGCTACCTTCGACGAGCCGGTATCCAGCCCGCCGAACGTGCCGTGGCCGGGCGACCCCCAGCTCCGCACCCCCGTAGACCCGTGGCCGGACGCACCTACCTCGAACGCGCCCATCTCAGGCAACCCAACCGCAAACCCCCCGTTCTCAGGTCCGGCACCGGCCGTACGGCAAGCCCCGCAACCGGAATGGCCCGGAGTTCCGGCGCAAGCAGACACCTCCCACCAGACATCCGAGGCAGAGCCGCAGGCACAGCCCACTCGCGGCCCCTGGTCGGGCACCCCGCATCGTCCCGGCGTCCCCTCCAGGTCCCGGCCCGCCGGCCCCACCGAGGACCTGTCCCACCCGAGCGGCACCTGGTGGGCACAGTCCCCGGACGCCGGCCAACATGCCCACCCGACCCTCGCCGCGGCAACCCCGGCATGGCCCACCTCTCAGCCCCCAGCCCAGCGGCGCCCTCTCCACGACGAACAGCCCACCGAGCCCACCGTCGACCCGGAAGCCACCCAGCCCGTATCCGGCCACCCCACAGCCGCACCGAACCTCCCGGTCGACCAGGCATTCCAGCCGCCGGCCACCCAGCCGGAGGTCGTGGCTGAGCCCCAGCCAGAGATCGCTGCCCAGTCCCCGGCTGCCGAGCCCAATGCCACCGCCGGATCTTCCCCGGCAGCCCAGCACAACAGCCTCACCGCAGCGAACATCTGGCCCGGTTCACCGCCGGAACCGGCTATCACCGTGGACAGCTCCACACCGTGGCCCACTTCCCCGAGAGTCCCGGAAGCCGCTCCGATTCCGGCAGCCAGCCCGCCCCCAGAAACCGATCCGCTGCCGAAAGCCGGTCCGACCGCAGAAGCCGATCCGCTTCCGGAAGCCGGTCCGACCACGGAAGCCGAGCCCATTCCAGCGGCCCAGCCCACCGCAGAAGCCGGTCCGATCCCAGCAGCCGAGCCCACCGCAGAGGCCGAGCCGATCGTGGAAACCGAGCCGGTTCCAGCGGCCCAGCCGGACCCCGCAGCTCGGCGGGACTACGCCCACCGGATCGAGAACCAGCAGTCCGAAGCCGACGCCCGTCCCACGAACGGCACCCCGGCGCCATCCGAGCCTGCCCCGGCCTGGTCAAACGTCGCCCCGGTTTGGTCCGACGCGGCCTCCGGCGGACCGACGACGCAGCCCAGCAGCGAAAACGGCCGGCCCACCGGCACCACGGATGACACCGCGTCCGCAGACCGGGAAACCACACGTGCCGACATCGCCAACGCGCCAGTCGCACCTACGAGCCCGGTCTCGGAGATCGTTCCCCGCGACGATGCCGAAGAGCGCTCTGGGGCAGGTGCCGCCGGGGTCGCCACGGCTGCGGCCGGAGGCTTCGTCGGCAGTTGGCTGACCACGCAGTCAACGCCAAGCCGCCCGAACACCCAGGACCACCCCGCCGATCCCCGCCCCACATACGCCACGGACGCCGCGGCCACCACGGAGTCCACGGCCACCACAGGCGCGATGAACTCCACCGGCACCGCAGGCGCGACGGACTCCACCGGCACCGCAGGCGCCATGGATACCGCAGGCGCCATGGATGCCCCGAGCACCGCGGACTTCGCGGCCGCGCCGGTATCCGGCAGTCCGACGACTCCGGTGACCCCGGTGGCAGCCGCTGAAGCCGAGAACACGTCGCCGCCCACGAACTCCCCCGCCGGACCGTGGCCGGGTGATCGAGCCGCCGGCCGCAGCGTATTCGAGCAGGCCCAGCCCGGTTTCGGATGGCAGCCAGGGAACGTCGTCCCCACCGCTCAGCGACCGGAACCCAGCGACCAGGGATCACTCTCACCGCACCTCGATCCCACCGAACAGTGGCCTGAGCCCGCCGCTCCCGGTTCGCCCTCCCGCGACGCCGGCTCTCCGAACCAATGGCCGGAGCCCGCCGCCCCTGCGGCCGCGTTCCTGACCCCCTCACTCCACCAGCCGGAGACCACCGCCTCGCCGAACGCGGGCATCCCGGAACACCTGCCCGAGACCACCCCGAAGCAGCCGAACGACGCCACCTCGTCGGATGCAGGCTTCGCGGACCAGCGACCGGAAGCTGCCGCGCCGGGTGCGGGTTTCGCCCCGCAATGGCCTGGGGCCGCAGCCACGCCAGACGCGGGATACCCCAACCAGTGGCCGGGAGCAGCTTCCCCGGAGCCCTGGCCGAATCAATCGGGCGACCAGCCGGTGAGCTCCTGGGAGGCCGGCTCCGCCGCGGCTGCGGCCGGAGG
>KL571500.1:1766-5714 GCA_000715855.1 Actinoplanes liguriensis | reverse complement strand
GAGCAGCCGGAGCAGCCGGAGCAGCCGGAGCAGCCAACGGTCCGGCCCGTGCGCCGGACACGGGTAAGGCCGGCAGCGGACTCGCAGGGTCCTCGTCCGGGCGCGTCTCGTGGAGTGGGCCGGACGACTGGACTCAAGGGACCGGGCTTGCCGGCTCGCCCGGAGCCCCGGGCTGGACCCCCACGGAGCAGGGCGGTTGGCAGCAGAGCGGTGGCGGGAACACCACCTGGCCGACGTCGCCCGCGGGATGGCCGGCTTCGCCCAGCTGGCAGCAGCCGCCCGGAGCAACGCCGCCCGGAGTGGGCGACACCGCGTACGGGAAAAAGCCGCCGCACGGCCGCCGACGCCTGAGGGTCGCCGGGATTCTGCTGCTCGCGCTGGTTCTCGCGGGCGGCGCCTATCTCGGGATCCGGTGGACCGCCAGCCGGAACGGTCCCGAGCCGACCGCGGCGCCGACGCAGACCGCGACCCAGCAGCAACCCACGCAGTCGACCGCCGTGCCGAGCCCGTCCGTGCAGGCGCCCGCGGTGGTGAGCCTGCAAGTGCCGTCCGTGGTCGGGACGATCAAGGGCGTCGGGCGGGAGCCGGAGGGAATCGCCGTAGCGCCGGACAACCGGACCGTCTACGTCGCTGACCAGGGCGCGAAGGCGCTCTTCTTCGTCGACGCGACGAGCAAGAAGGTCAGCTCGCTCCCGGTGCCGAACACGCCCCGCTTCCTGGCGCTCTCCAAGGACGGCTCGCGGCTCTACGTCTCGATGTTCGAGAACGATTTCAGCGCGAACGCGATGGCGGTGATCGACACCGCGAAGCGCACCGTGATCACGTCGGTGAAGACCGGGCCGCGGCCCTTCGAGCCGGCGATCGCGCCGGACGGGCGGGTCTGGCTGCCGATTCACAACGGCGCCCGGGTGGAGATCTACAACGCGCAGACGCTGGCGCGGGAGTCGCAGATCAGCGTGCCGCCGAACCCGCACTGGATCGACTTCACGCCGGACGGGACCCGCGCGTTCACGTCGGATCACGAGTCCAGCAAGGTGTCGGTGATCGACACGACGAGCCTGAAGGTGCTCTCCAACATCTCGGTCGGGCGGTCGCCGCACAGCGTGGCCATCACGCCCGACGGCAAGACGGTCGTGGTCACGAACTACGACGTCAACACCGTCGAGACCTACGACACCAAGACGCTCAAACGCACCCAGCGTTACACGGTCGGCAAGCTGCCGCAGGCGGTCATGGTCTCGTCGGACGGCGTCCATGCCTACGTGGTGAACGAGGGCTCGGACACGTTGTCGGTGCTGAACCTGAAGAGCCGGAAGGTGGCGGCCACGGTCAAGGTCGGCGACAGCCCACGGGTGGTCGCGCTCTCCCCGGACGGCCTGCGGCTTTACGTGACCGCGGGGCGGGACGGGGCGATCACGGTGCTGAAGGCGGCGGAGAACTGACCGGTACGCTCCCCGGATGCGACTGCTGACCTTCAACACCCTGTTCACCGGGGACGTCCGGTCGCGGCTGGAGGCGCTCGGCCGGATCCTGCGGGAGTCCGATTTCGACATCGTCTGTCTCCAGGAGGTGATGTACCGGCGCAACGCGGAGCTGCTCCGGCGGCACTTTCCGCACTGGGCGTGCGCGGGCATGGTCGTACTGAAGGGGGGTCTTGTCCTTCTGTCTCGTCTCCCGATCGATCGTTGGCGTTTCGTTCGATTCCCGCTGGCCGGGCCGGCTCGCCCGGAGTTCCTCATGCGCAAGGGCGCGCTGATCGTGGAGATCGGTGAGCTGGTCGTGGTGAACACCCACCTGTCGGCGAACCGCGACGACGACTGGTCGCCGGGCAACCGATACACCATCGTCGAGCGTGGTGAGCTCGACGTGCTGGCTCGTGAGCTGGCCGCGATCGATCAGGCCCGCCCGGTGGTGGTGGCCGGGGACCTCAACCTGCCCCGGGATGCCGAGGTGCTCGCTGATTTCCGGGAGCGCGCCGGTCTCGCCGACGCGATGGCCGGTGACACGCGCCCGACCTATCGCCCGTTGCCGCAATGGCCGCATCCGCCCGCATTTGATCATCTCCTGGTGCGTAACGCCGGAATCGAGCACGCCGACCTGACCCTGCAGGACGAGGTGGCCCTGCCCGACGGGCGGCGTGTGCACCTATCCGACCACTTCGGAGTGGCAGCGGAAATAGGTCTCTAGAACCAGATCGCGGCGCCGGATCTAGTTCCTCAGAGGGAGTTTCTGACACGGAAAGCCTGGTAACTTCGCCGCATGGCAACGGAATCCGGCGTCGACCGCTCCCGACTCAGCAAGCTCGCCGAGCGCGAGCGGGCCGTCTTCGCCGAGCGGCACCCCCGCTCGGCGGCGGCTTACGGGCGCGCCGACCACCTCTTCGGGCGCGTCCCGATGACATGGATGAACAAGACCGCGGCCGGCTTCCCGGTGTATCTGAAGACCGCCCGCGGAAACCGGCTGACCGACCTCGACGGCAACGAGTTCATCGACTTCTGCCTCGGTGACACCGGTGCGATGGCGGGCCACTCCCCCGCGCCGGTGGTCGCCGCGGTCACCAGACGGCTCGGCGAGCTGGGCGGCGCCACCACGATGCTGCCGACCGAGGACGCCGCCGTGGTCGGCGCCGAGCTGGCGAGCCGGTTCGGGCTGCCGCTCTGGAGCTTCGCGCTGACCGCGACCGACGCGAACCGCTGGGCGATCCGCCTGCTGCGCGCCGTCACCGGGCGCTCGAAGGTGCTGTTCAACAGCTATTGCTACCACGGCTCGGTCGACGAGTCGCTGATCGTCGTCGGGCCGGATGGGCACGGCCGCAGCCGCGAGGGCAACGTCGGCGCGCCGGTGGAGGTGACCGAGACGAGCCGGGTCGCCGAGTTCAACGACCTGGCCATGCTGGAGCGCGAGCTCGCGCACGGTGACGTCGCCGCGGTGCTGATGGAGCCGGCGCTGACCAACATCGGCATCGTGCTGCCCGAGCCCGGCTATCTGGCCGGCGTGCGCGAGCTGACCAGGAAATACGGGACCTATCTGATCAACGACGAGACACATACGTTCTCGGCCGGGCCCGGTGGGGCGACTCGATTCTGGGATCTCGCGCCGGACGTGCTCACCATCGGCAAGGCGATCGGCGGCGGCGTGCCGGTCGGGGCCTACGGGCTGTCCGCGGAGCTGGCCGACGCGCTGACCGGCCGCGGCGATCTCGACCTGGTCGACATGGGCGGCGTCGGCGGCACGCTCGCGGGCAACCCGGTGTCGATGGCCGCGACCCGCGCGACGCTGGAGGAGGTGCTGACCGAGGGCGCGTTCGCGACGATGATCACCACGGCGACAGCCTTCGCCGAGGGCATTCAAAAGATCATTTCGGCGTACGGCGTTCCGTGGTCCGTGAGTCGCCTCGGCGCCCGCGTGGAGTATCGGTTCGCCGACCCCGCCCCGCGCAACGGCACCGAGTCAGCGGCGAGCGCGGACGCCGAGTTGGAAGACTTCCTGCACGTCTACCTGGCGAATCGTGGGGTGCTGCTGACCCCGTTCCACAACATGGCGTTGATGTGCCCGGAGACGACACTCGACGACATCGCCCGCCACCACGAGATCTTCAACGACGCGCTGGCCGAGTTGACGGCCGGTTAGGAGGCAGACTTCACCGCCCGCAAGGCGGCGCGCTCACCACGAATGCGCGCTGCTGCGGTCGCGCGCTTTTCCGGAGGTTGCCCGGCAGTCGGGGTGCTGCGCCGGGCGCTGGCTGGTGGGCCGATCAAGCGCTGATCGGCGGCCGGTCACGGTGCGGGGCTGGTCACGGCGTGGCAGGGCAGTTACGGCGCGGCGGGCCAGTCACGTTGGGGCAGGCCGACATGGCGGGGCAGGCCGACATGGCGGGCAAGCCGGGACGGCGGGGCAGGACGGTCACGGGTTGGGCGGATGGTCATCGCGGGGCAGGACGGTCATCGC
>KL571500.1:1234-1507 GCA_000715855.1 Actinoplanes liguriensis | reverse complement strand
GGCAGGACGGTCATCGCGGGGCAGGACGGTCACCGCGGGGCAGGACGGTCGCGGGGTGGGCGGAAGGTGAAGGCGTACAGGCCGCGGCGGCCGGCGGTGTAGAGGTCGAGGCTGTTGGGGACCCAGGCGGACTCGAACAGCGGGCCGTCTACGCGCATCGCAGCGACCGGCTGCCAGGCCGGGGTGACGGACAGGGTGGACAGGGGCCAGATTCGTAGTTCGCCGGAGCCGCTTGTCGTGGCCCTGTCTCTTATACACATCTCTGAGCGGGCT
>KL571500.1:409-1020 GCA_000715855.1 Actinoplanes liguriensis | reverse complement strand
CGCTTGTCGTGGCCAGCCAGTGGCCGTCGCTCGAGAGTGAGCCGTGGGTGACGCCGCCGTCCGGGAACGGGGCGATGGAGAGGGGGCGCAATGACCGTACGTCGAGAATGGCGATGCCTGCGCCGCAGATGAGGGTGAGGTGATCAGCGGCCCGGTGGATCGCCTGGATCTCGCCCGGGAGCGTCAGCGGCAGCGGGCGCAGGCGGTCCTTCTGGTATTGCCAGGCAACCACGGCGCCGGTCTCGTCCGCGATGATCATGCGGTGGCGGGGCAGGAAGGCGGCTGCCCGGATCGGGTGTTCGTGGGCGCGGCGGTAGACGTGCGGGCCGGTCACCGAGCGGATCTCCAGCGCGCCGGCGGCGTCCCAGCGGGCGAAGAGGTCCGTGGAGACCGCGCAGTCGATCGCGCCCGGGTGCACGGTGTCGGCCCAGCCGTCGCCGACGTCGCGTAGCAGGGCGGTGCCGGTGGAGCAGACCGCCACCAGCCAGGTGCCGTCCGGGCCGAAGGCACACCGGCGGACCGGGTCGTCCCAGGTCCAGACCGGTTGGCTGGTCGCGCCCGTCCAAAGGCGGACTACACCGTCCTGCCCGCCGGTCACCACCGGCACCGGC
>KL571500.1:0-101 GCA_000715855.1 Actinoplanes liguriensis | reverse complement strand
GGGGATAAAACGCCCACAGCGGGAGCCGCGGAAAGCCGAGCCCGCGAGAACGGCGATGCCGAGCCGGGCTGGGAGGGCGAGCCGGGCTGGGAGGATGAGCC
>KL571499.1:14629-16016 GCA_000715855.1 Actinoplanes liguriensis | reverse complement strand
CGCCATCACCGCCGGCCAGCTCTAGGAAGTCCCGGTACATTGCCTCCTCGTCGCCCGGCCGGCCGGAGAAGAGGCGAAACGACGCGGCGGCCTGGTAGACGACCATGCCGCCGCCGTCGGCCACCCGGCAGCCCCGCTGCCGGGCCGCGCGGATCAGCTCCGTCTCCAGCGGGCGGTAGATGACGTCGGCGACCCAGAGCTCCGATCGCAGGAGCGCGAGGTCGATCGGCGCCCCCGGATGGCCCTCCATCCCGATCGGGGTGGCGTTGACCAGGCCGTCGGCCTCGGCGAGCCGGACCGGCACGGTCTCCGGGGTGATCGCCTCGACGGTCGTGTCGTGGTGCGCGGTGACCGATCGGGCCAGGCGCCGCGCGCGGTCGAGATCGACGTCGGCGACGGTGAGCCGCCGGGTGCCGGCACCCGCCAGCGCCGAGGCCACCGCCAGGCCCGCGCCGCCCGCGCCGAGCAGCACGACGTGGCCGGGCGCCGTCGCGGGCAGCGCCCGGGCCAGGCCGCGGGCGAATCCGTACCGGTCGGTGTTGTGCCCGACCGCGTGACCGTGCTGGAAGACGACGGTGTTCACGGCGCCGAGCTCGGCGGCCTCCGGCGCGAGCTCGTCGAGGTGTTTGACCACCTCCTGCTTGCAGGGGTGGGTGATGTTCAGCCCGCGGAAGCCCAGTTGCCGCGCGCTCGACAGCAACTCCCCCACGTCACCGGCGGCCAGGCCCAGCACGTCGATGTCGATGACGTTGTACAGGTAGCGCAGGCCCTGCCGGTCGGCCTCGCGCTCGTGCAGGGCCGGGCTCATCGATGTCCCGATGCCCGAACCGATCAGACCCACCAGGTAGCGCTCGCCGGTCACGAAGGCCTCCAGTTCTTTTGTACGAACCAGTACGTTAGTTATTGACGTACGGGCGTGCGATGTCAAGAGAGGGCGCACAAGTCCCCGCCCGATCAGTGCCCGGTGAACAGTTCCAGCCCGTCGCCGGCGATGTCGTCTCCGGTGGACGGGTTGGTGTTGTTGAGATGCCCGTACCGGAAGCGGGTGTCCGGGTGCCCGGTGGTCATCGGGCGCGACGCCGCCATCGGCAGATGCCCCATGCCCCGCGCGCTGCCCGGCCGGCCGGTGGACCGGGTGAGCTCGTCGTCGGTGGTGAACGTGCCGTCGAGCAGGACCTCGCCGGCCCCGTCCACGAAGGCGTCGAACGCCGGCGTCCAGGCGGGCAGGCAGGTCGCGTAGACGAACGACGAGCCGGTGCGGGTGTCGGTCAGCCGCAGCGCCGAGACCCAGTCGTCGCCGGGCGCGTCACCGGCGTACCGGGGACGTTTCCCGCCGACCGTGAGCCGTTGCACGACGAGCCCGCCGTCCAGCAGCAGCCCGGCGGGG
>KL571499.1:13000-14419 GCA_000715855.1 Actinoplanes liguriensis | reverse complement strand
TGTATAAGAGACAGGGTGTAGGCGCCGAGCATCGGGCGCAGCGGAAACGCGCTGGTCAGGGCGTGCGTCACCGTCGCGGTGGCGAACACGCTCAGCCGTACGGCTTCGCGCAGGCTCAGCAGACCCAGGGTGTGGTCCAGCTCCGCGGTGGTCAGCAGCACGCCACGCAGCGGGGTCTCCCGCAGGCCGGGCCCGGGGGCCAGTTCCGGCGTACGCAGGATCTGGGTCCTGATGTCCGGGCCCGCGTTGAGCAGATACCAGGAGGCGCCGTCGCCGGAGACCGCGACGGTGTCCTGCGTCCGGTCGCGACCCTCGCGGCGCGCGTCCCGGCAGGCCGTGCAGGCGCAGTTCCACTGCGGGGCGCCACCGCCCGCGGCACTGCCGAGCACCCGCACCCTCATCGGTACCGGCGCGGGATCATCAGTGGCCGCGGGCCGGCCGCCGCGGTGACCAGACCGTGATCCGGCGACAGCGAACACGCCGGGTCGGTGGCCGTCTGGTCGCCGGTGAGCTGGAAGGCCTGGCAGCGGCAGCCACCGAAGTCCAGTTCGCGCAGGTCGCAGCTGCGGCACGGGTCCGGCATCCAGGCGGTGCCACGGAACCGGTTGAACAGTTCGGAGTCGTGCCAGATCGCGGCGAGCCCGTCGGCGCGCACCGAGGGCGGCGGGGGCCCGGGCAGCTGCGCGGCGGCCAGGCACGGCAGGACCACACCGGTCGGGGACACCGCGAACTGCCGGGTGCCCCAGCCGTTCATGCACGGTTTGGGACGGCCGGTGAAGTGGTCCGGCTCGACGTAGACGATGTCCATCACGTCGCCGTAGCGCTCGCGCACCTGCCGGGCGGCGACCGCCGAGCGGCGCACCTGGTTGGTCGTGGGCATCAGGGCCGCCCGGTTGCGCAGGCCCCAGCCGTAGTACTGGGTGTGCGCCAGCTCCAGCCGCTCGGCGCCCAGCGACGCGGCGAGCGCGGCGATGTCGGCGAGCCGGTCCACGTTGGCGGCGTGCAGGACCACGTTGATCGTCAGTGGCAGGTCCGCCCGGCGGATCAGCCCGGCGGCCTCGATCTTCCGCTCGTGGGCGCGCAGGCCGGCGATCGCGTCGGCGGCCGGTGTGTCGGCGTGCTGCACGGACAGCTGGACGTGGTCGATGCCGGCGGCGCCGAGCCGGTCGAGCCGGCCGTGCGACAACCCGACACCGCTGGTGACCAGGTTGGTGTACATGCCCAGCGCCCGGGCGTGGGCCACCAGGTCGGCCAGGTCGGGGCGCAGCACCGGCTCGCCGCCGGAGAAGTGCACCTGCAGTACGCCGAGCGCCCGGGCCTGATCCAGCACGGTGATCCACTCCGCCGTGCTGAGCTCGTCGCGGACCGGGTCGATCTGGACCGGATTGGAGCAGTAGCTGTCTCTTATACACATCTCTG
>KL571499.1:10883-12812 GCA_000715855.1 Actinoplanes liguriensis | reverse complement strand
CGGCGTCCCTGATCAGACGCCGGCCGGTCAACTGGTCCACGAGCTGCATGACGTCGTCGGCACGCAGCTCGTCGTAGCTCCGGGCGAGTTCCGCGACGATGCCGCCGATGTCCCGCCGGCCGTCGCAGGCCCGGATCACGTCCACGGCTGGGCCCTCCAGCAGCAGGGCCCCTTCCGGGTAGAGCAACGCGTCGGCGTCGCGGACCGGATCGTGCACCAGACGCACGCCGGTGGCCAGACCCGGCCTCACGGCATTCCTCCCTGGTAGTCGACCGCGTCGAGGATCGCGCCGAGCACGTCGCACTTGAAGGTGAGCGCCGCGATCGCCGCCCGCTGCTCCTCGGCGGTACGGCAGTGGGTGAGCACCAGGTCGAGGGTGTAGCGGGCGTCGTCGCGCACCACCGGGATGCGGTTCTGGAAGTACGCGTATCCGTCCGGCTTGATCCAGTCGTAGTGCTGCCGCCAGGCCTGTCTCTTATACACCACGGCCGGTTCTGGCAGAAGTGCAGGTAGCCGTCGACGGCGAAGCGGGTGCCGCGGGTGACGTGCCGCTCGTCGAGCAGGGCCGCACGGTCCAGTTCCACGGCGTCGGCGAGGGCGAGCCAGTCGGACAGCCCGCCCTCGCCGTCGTGCGGGCCGTCGTGAAAGGTCACCCGTTCCAGCCACCGGCGGCGGACCTCCGGCAGCGGACAGTTCGCGATGATCGCGGCGTTCTTGCGTGCCAGGATCTTCTGGTAGCACCACCGGTTGGCGACCCAGGACCGGATCTCGCCCGGGGCACAGCCGCCCGCGTGCAGGCGCTGGTGGAACGGATGGCGGTCCCAGTACCGCGGGGCGAGGCCCCGCAGGGCGGCGGCGAACTCGTCGCGGTTCAGTTGGTCCGCGGCCACGGCCAGCCGTCCCCGCCGGAGTAGGCCGAGACCTCGGGCCGGGCCTCCAGGCACTGGGTGCGCGGCTTGGTCCAGGTGCGCTTCTTGTTGCTCTTGACGACGGCAGTGGACATGAGGGTTCTCCTTCGGATCAGGAAACGACGATCTTGCCGGTGTTCTGCGGGTAGATGGCATCGTTGTAGAAGTAGGTGCCGGGCTTGGTGAACGTGTGGGTCCACGACCTACCCGGCATCAGCACCCCGGTGTCGAACTCGTCGTCGAAGAACGACACGGCGGCGTGTGCCGACGCGTTGCCCTCCGGGTTGACGAACGTGACCGTGGCGCCGACCGGGATGGTCAGGTGCTGGGGCGACATCGCGTTCTGCGCGACCGTGTTCTCCGTGGCGCCCGGCGCGCCCCGGGTGGCATCCCAGATCCGGCCGATGGTCACGGTGTACCGGGCCGCGGCGCCGGTGACCGGCGCGGTGCGCACGTCGTTGCGCTTCGACGGCGGGACCGGGGCGGGCGCCGGCGCGACCGTCCCGCCGAGCTTGAACGCCCACAGGTGGTCGCCCTTCGGGATGTCCGGGTAGGGCAGGCCGTTGCCGCCGGCGAACACCGCGATGTACTGCTCGCCGTCGATCTCGTACGAGATCGGGCTGGTGTGCACCCCGGCCCCGGTCTGGAAGCTCCACAGCACGTCACCGGTCACATCGTCCATCGCGTGCAGCACGCCGTCCGGCCCACCCTGGAACATCACCCGACCGGCGGTGGTCAGGATCCCGTTGCCGTGGGCGAGGGACCACTCGCCGTCGCGGACCCAGACCGGCTTGTTGGTGACCGGGTCGACGGCCGCGATGCCGCCGGCGAAGTACTCCCCCAGCGGCCGGGACGTGTTGACCCGCCCGTCGCGGGAGTTGGAGTATCCGCTGTTGATCAGCCCGTAGCCGACGTAGATCCAGCCGGTGTGCGGATTGAACGACAGGTGCGCCCAGTCCGCGCCGCCGCCGGCGCCCGGGAAGATGATCACCGGCCGGTCCCCTGTCTCTTATACACATCT
>KL571499.1:8964-10646 GCA_000715855.1 Actinoplanes liguriensis | reverse complement strand
AGGCCGCCGGTCTCGTAGAAGGGCACCGGCCGGGTGGCCTTGTCGATCCGCGGTTCCTGCGGCACGAACGGCTCGCCGCCCGGGAAGGGCTGGGTCGGCGCCGTCTTCTGGCGGTCGTCCTGCGGGACCGCCCGCTCGGTCATCCCGTGCACGGCCTCGCCGGTGCGCCGGTCGAGGATGTAGTACATGCCGACCTTGCTGCCGTAGACGACGACCTTGCGCTTGCGCCGCTGGACGACGACGTCGATGAGCACCGGGGCCATCACGTTGTCCATGTCCCAGATGTCGTGGTGCACGGACTGGAAGTGCCAGCGCCGTTTGCCGGTCTTGGCGTCCAGGGCCACGATCGAGTTGGCGAACAGGTTGTCCCCGGCCCGCGACGACCCGTCGGTACGCGGGTAGGGGCCGCTGAACGTCCAGTAGACGAGCCCCAGCTCGGGGTCGATCGCGGGGTGGATCCACGGCACGGCGCCGCCGGTCTTCCAGGAGTCGCCGGCCCAGGTGTCGTGGCCGTACTCGCCGGGCCCGGGCGCCGACCAGAACGTCCAGGCGATCTCGCCGGTGGCCGCGTTCAGGGCGTACGCGCGGCCGCGAGCCCCGCCGGTGCTGCCCTGCATCCCGACGTAGATCAGCCCGTCGAAGTAGACGACCGCGCCGGCGAGGGTGCCGGTCAGGCCGCCGCACTGCCCGTTGGCCGGGTCGCAGCCGCTGTCGGCGCCACCCTCGTCGGCGGTGATCAGCGCTTTCTGCCAGACGACGGCGCCGGTCTTCTGGTCCAGGGCGTAGACGATGTTGGAGCCCGAGGTGGAGAAGACCCTGCCCTCGCCGAGCGCGACGCCGCGCATGTTGGTGCTCTTGGCGCCGAGATTGGTCTTCCACTTGATCGCGCCGGTCCGGCCGTCGACGGCGAAGACGTTCTGCTGGGTGGTCTGCACGTAGAGCACGCCGTCCTGGACCACCGCGGTGCTCTGCTGGGCCGCGGCGGTGCTGCCACCCTCCAGGTTGGTGTGCCAGGCGCCACCGAGCCGGCTGATGGTGCGCCTGGTGATCCGGCTCAGGTCCGAGTGGTTGGTGTTCCCCAGGTCTCCACAGACCTTCGGAAAGTTCTTCCCGGGCCGGCCAAAGGCCGAAGATTGCCGGGGTACGACGGTGGCGGCGCCCTGCATCCCGGGAACGCCCAGGCCGGCGGCGCCGGCGGTCGCGCCCGCCAGAAACTTCCTTCGTTCCACGATCCGCCTGCCTCAGCTGCAGAAGGGGAGGTTGCCCATGGCGGACAGGATCCCGTTGACGATGTGCTTCTTGAAGAAGGCCTGCCCCACATATCCGGAGCCGTCGGTCCACGCCGCCGAGTCGTGGCCCAGCGCGGTCACCCAGGATCGGCCACCGTCGTAGTACTGGCACCAGGAGATCGGGTGGAACTTGCCATGACCGGGGTGCGTGCCGGACTTCGTGGCCAGGCTGGTCTCGTCCACGCCGAGCAGGAACTTCGCCCGGGTCGGGAAGGGCATCCAGTTGTACCACTCGTCCTTGAAGTCCCACCGGGCCGGCAGTCCCTCGGTCGACGAGTCCCTGGCGAGCGTGATCACGGTGCCGGCCTGCAGCGCACCGTGGTCGTAGTACTGGGTGCCGCCGCACAGCCCCTCGTAGTAGGGCCAGTTGTACTCCTGTCTCTTATACACATC
>KL571499.1:8250-8797 GCA_000715855.1 Actinoplanes liguriensis | reverse complement strand
CCAGCCCGCTCAGAGATGTGTATAAGAGACAGACGTACTGCCGCAGCGCGGTCTTGCCCGGCGTCCAGGTGCGCGCCGGTCGTCGTGTTCACCGCCGCCGCGGGCTGCACGGCGGTGCCGTGCTTCCACAGCGTGTCCCGGCTGGTGCTGCCGAAGACCACCGCCTTGTACGTGCTGCCGATGCCCGGCAACTGGGTGACGTCCTCGGTCCAGTCGACACCGACGCCGACCTCCCCGAGCCACTTGATCACCGCGTTTTGCAGGACGTGGGCCGGGGTCAGGGCCGGGTTGAGTCCGGCGGCGAGGGCCAGGCCGAGATGCGCGTGCCGGGGACCCGCGGTACGGGTGTAGAGCAGCACCCGGTCCTGCCGGTTGCTCACCCAGGGGTGGTAGGACGCCGGCACCTGTCCACGGACGACGTTGTAGTAGGGGTCGAAGTACTGCTCCTGGCCGCGGGGAATGTTGGTCGTGATCGGCTGCTTGGTGGTGGGTTCCTTCCCACCGGCGTGACGGTCGCCCGCCTCGGCCGGTGAGGAGACCGCCGTGC
>KL571499.1:7403-8024 GCA_000715855.1 Actinoplanes liguriensis | reverse complement strand
AGAGATGTGTATAAGAGACAGCCGTAGTACCGCGCGCCGGGGAAGTTGTGCCATGGACCTGCCCTTCGCCGTGAGCCTCGGTCCGCTAGACGGACCATTGGTACCGCTGTGAGGTCCCGCTCACTATAGGGACGATCTCCGGCGCTTCACAACCATTGATTTCCGGTGAGTAAATTCCGCCATACGGTACTGCTGGACCGCCTTACGGACCAGCGTTAGAGTCGCGCCATGACGGATTCGCTGGCCGCTGATTGGTGGGGCACCGCGGTGTCCCGCATCGAACCCAACCGCATCGAACTGCGTGGCACCCCGGTCCAGGACCTCATCGGCTCGATCGGCTTCGGGGCGATGATCTGGCTGATGCTGCGCGGTGATCGCCCCAGCGACCAGCAGGCCGCGCTGCTGGAGGCGGCTCTCGTCGCCGGGGTCGACCACGGCCCGCACGCCCCCTCGATCGCGGTGGCCCGGATGGCCGCGACCTGCGGGGTCGGCCTCAACAACGCCATGGCCAGCGCGATCAACACGCTCGGCGACTCCCACGGCGGCGCCGGCCAGGAATGCGTCATGCTCCTCGACGAGATCCGCGCCAAGGAGGCATCCGGGCCTGTCTCTTATACACAT
>KL571499.1:4154-7207 GCA_000715855.1 Actinoplanes liguriensis | reverse complement strand
CTTCCACACCCGCGATCCGCGCCGCGATCCACTGCTGAGCCTGGTCGGCAAAGCGGTCGACGACGGCGTCGTGGCCGGCGACCACCTGCGAGCGGCCCTGGCGGTCGAGACGCACCTCAACGCCGGACGCACCACGCCGGTGCCGATGAACATCGACGGCGCCACCGCCGTCATCTACGCCGAGCTCGGCTTCCCCGCACCCCTGGCCCGCGGCCTGTTCGTCCTGAGCCGCAGCGTCGGCATCCTCGCCCACGCCTGGGAGGAGATGGGGCAGGGCCGGCGCAACAAGGGCCCGATCCCGCCCGCCATCCGGCCGACCTTCCTGGGCTGAGCGCGCGCCGGTAGCGCAGTCATTGCGATCGATCGATCCGGGAGTTACGTTGACCGGACCATTGAACGGATCCAATGGTCCACCTGGCGGTCCGTTCGTCGAGAAGGGACTAGTAGTGGCCATGGAAGTTCCCCGGCGAGACGTCCTCAAGGGAGTCGCCGTCACCGCCGCCGCGACGCTGACCCCGATTCCCGCCACCGCCGCGCCCGCCGCCCCGGCGCGGTCCTGCACCACGCCGGGCGGGAAGGATTTCCCCAAGGTCGGCGGCAACTACGGCAACCAGAACTATTCGGCGCTCGACGACATCCACCTCGGCACCGTCAACCGGCTCGGCGCCGCCTGGTGCAACCGCATCGAGGGCGGCCTGACCTCGGGCACCAACCAGAGCACGGCGGTCGCGGTGGACGGCGTGCTCTACATCGAGTCCGCGCTCGGCAACGTGGTCGCCGTCGACGGCCGCACCGGGCAGACCAGGTGGAAGTACACCCAGACCCGCGGCACGGTGACCCGGCGCGGCGTCGCCGTGGGCGAGGGCCGGGTGTTCACCCACGGCAAGGGCAACTGGGTGATCGCCCTCGATCAGGCCACCGGCGCGGTCGTCTGGGAGAAGCAGATCACCGGGTACGGCAACATGGAAAAGGTCGCCATCACCTACCACGACGGCCTGCTGCACATCGGGACGCACGACAGCGCCCGGGCGGCCGCCCTCGCGCTGAGCGCCGCCGACGGCTCCCTGGTCTGGAACTTCTGGGGCACCCCGGGGCCGGGCGAGCTCGGCAACGACACCTGGGCCGGCGACTCCTGGCAGACCGGCGGGGCGACACCGTGGATCCACCCGGCGCTCGACCCGGAGCTGGGCCTGGTCTACTGGACTTTCGGCAACGCCCGCGGCAACAACTCGTCGCAGGACGGCTCCGGCCGCGAGGGGCAGAACCTGTTCTCCAGCTCGATCGTCGCCCTCGACCTCAGGACCGGGCAGTACCGCTGGCACTTCCAGTCCATCCACCACGGCATCTGGGACATGGACAACGTGATGGCGCCGGTCCTGGCCGACGTCCGCATCCACGGCCGGATGCGCAAGATCGTGGTGTACGGCAGCAAGTCCGGCATGTACTTCATCCTCGACCGCACCGACGGCTCCGCGCCGCTCGGCATCGACGAGGTCCCCGTGCCGCAGGAGCCCCGCCAGAAGACCTGGCCCACCCAGCCGTTCCCGCGCCAGGGGCCGTGGACCGAGAACCGCGTGGTGGACCAGCCGCTCGGCACGTCGGTGCCCGGCGACCCGAACCGCGCGGTGCCCAACTACGTCCAGGGCGCGCTGTACGACCCGCACTGGGACACCCCGGTGCTGTCCATTCCCGGTCACGGCGGCGGCGCCGACTGGAACCACCAGTCGTTCAGCCACTCCACCGGGCTGGTCTACACCGGGTACGGCTACGTCGCCGCCGCCCACTCGCTCACCGAGGCCAGCAACGGGCTCCGGCCGCCCGGCGAGTACCAGACCGGCGGCGTCGTCGCGGTGGACCCGAGCACCAACACGGTGCGCTGGAAGCAGCGCATGCCGTACTCGCTCGCGCACGGCAACGGTGTGCTCAGCACCGCCGGCGACCTGATCTACATCGGTCAGCCGGACGGCAACCTGCTCGCCCTCGACGCGCACAACGGTCGCGAGCGGTGGCGATTCCAGACCGGCGCGGCGATCAGCTCGAGTCCGATCATGTACGAGGTCGACGGCGTCCAGTACCTCGCGGTGTACGCGGGCGGCACCGGCATCCCGTACGGCGACTCGGCGCCGCGCGGCGATCTGCTCTGGGCGTTCAAGCTCGGCGGCACGCTGCCGCCCGCGCCCACCCCGGCCCCGCCGGTGGTCCGCCGGCCGGTCTCCGGCGGCCCGGTGGAGGGCAGCGTCGTGAACAACACCGTGGTCCTGGCCCGCACCTACGACGCCGCCACCGGCACGGTCGGCAGCACCGAGTCGACCGCCGTCAACGCCATGGCCCCGACCCACCTGCGGGTCCCGGCCGGCACCACGGTCACCTTCCTGAACCCGGCGACCAACGTCAACGTGCACGGCGCGACCCAGTTCTTCGAGGGCCTGTTCGACATCCGCCTGCAGCCGGGCGAGTCGTTCACCTATACCTTCCGGCGCCGTGGCGAATACTTCTTCAACGACAGCTACAGCCCCCGCCCCACCGGGAAGATCGAGGTCTATTAGCCGTACGCGGTGACCGGGCCGGACATCTCACGCCAGCCTGGTCACCCCGGCGGGCAGGCCGGGCGCCGCGGGCAGGCCCAGCCGCTCGGGCACCGCCGGGTCGTGGCCGGGCACGATCGGGCCGTCCCCGGCAAGCTCGCGGGCTCGATCGGCAGCCGCATAGAAATCCGGCATCGAGTGCAGGATCGGGCCGGGGCGGTCCGCCTCGGCGTTCTCGAAGAAGTGCAGCGCGTCGGACGCCAGCACGAGCGGGCCGGCCGGCGTGCGGACCGCGACGATCTGCATCCCCGCGGTGTGGCCGCCGACCAGGCACGCGGACACCCCGGGGGCGATCGCGGCGTCCCCGTCCACGGCGACCGCCCGGCCGGTCGCCAGCAGCGCCGTCACGTGATCGAGGTCGCCGCGATCGACCAGCCATGCCTCCCGCCGGTTGCGCCGCGCCGCCGGCCCGGCCCAGTAGGTCAGCTCCGTGGCCTGGACGAACACCCGCGCGTGCGGGAACGACCG
>KL571499.1:0-3951 GCA_000715855.1 Actinoplanes liguriensis | reverse complement strand
TCAGCTCCGTGGCCTGGACGAACACCCGCGCGTGCGGGAACGACCGGACCCCACCGGCATGGTCGTAGTGCAGGTGAGTGAGCACCAGCGTGTCCACGTCGGCCGGCGGGATCCCGGCGCCGGTCAGCAGCGCGGGCACCGACGTGCGCGACGACCACCCGGTCAGCGGCGGATCGGCGTCCGGGTCCATTCCCGCGTCGACCAGGATCGTCCGATCAGCGGAGAGCAGCAGCCAGGCGTAGTACGCGATGTCGTGGCGCTCGCCGCTGGACGCGTCCCAGCCGAGGAAGTGCTCGCCGCGCACACCGGCCCGCCGCCCGTACTGCAGCGCGTACACCGTCGACACCTGCGGTGTGGCACCCCGGACCAGCATCAGCGGGCCGCGGCCGCGGCGTCGTCACGGCGCGCGGGGGACGCGCCGAGCTCGGCGGTCGGCACCCGGAAGGTCTCCCGCGCGGTGCTCACCGCGACGATGTTCACCAGGCACATCAGCGCGGTGATCAGGGCCGCGCCGATCCAGGCGTTCGGGCCGGTGCCCACCAGCCAGCCGATGGCCGAGGGAACGAACCCGGCGATCGCGAACCCGATCTGGGTGCCCAGCGCGGTGCCGGTCAACCGCACCCGGGCGGGGAACATCTCGCCGTAGAAGGCCGGCCACACGGCACTGGTGGCGGTGTAGACCACGCCGAAGAACAGCACGCCGACCACGAGGATCAGCGGGTAGCTGCGCGTGCTGATCGACCACAGATAGGCGAAGGCCAGCACCGCGCTGCCGGCCGACCCGGCGATGAACTGCCGCTTGCGCCCGACCCGGTCGGACAGCCGGCCCCACAGCGGGATGGCGGCCATCGCGACCACGTTTGCCAGCACCCCCACCCACAGCATCGGCGTCTTGGCCAGGCCCAGCGTGTTGACCGCGTAGGAGAGCGCCCAGACGGTGAAGATCGTGCTCGGCGTGGCGATCACCGCGGCCAGGACGACCCGCAGCACCGCCCGCCAGTGGTGCCGGAACAGGTCCGCGAGCGGCACCCGGGCGACATCGTCGCGCTCGGCCCCGCGCACGAAGACCGGGGTCTCCTGCAGGGAACGACGAATCAGCACCGCGACGATCGCGACGATCGCGCTGATCCAGAACGGCACCCGCCAGCCCCAGGTGAGCAGGTCCCGTTCCGGGAGGGCGGCGATCGGGATGAAGACGATCGTGGCGATCGCCTGGCCACCCTGGGTGCCCATGAGGGTGAAGCTGCTGAAATACGCGCGGCGGCCGTCCGGGGCGTGCTCGAGCGTCGCGGAGTTGGCGCTGGCCTGCTCCCCGCCCGCGAAGAAGCCCTGCAGGAGCCGGAGCAGCACCAGCAGGATCGGCGCGGCGATCCCGACCACGGCGTAGGACGGCAGGCAGCCGATGAGAAACGTCGTGACACCCATGGCCACGACAGTGAGAAGCAGGACCCGCCGCCGGCCGTGCCGGTCACCGACATGACCGAGGACGATCGCGCCCAGCGGCCGCGCCGCATACCCCACACCGAAGGTCGCCAGCGAGACGAGCGTGCCGACCGCCTGATCGCCCGGCGGGAAGAAGACCTTCCCGAACACCAGGGCCGCGGCCGTCCCGTACAGGAAGAAGTCGTAGTACTCCAGGGCGCTGCCGACCCATGCGGAGCGCGCCGCCAGAGCGGCATTTCCCTTTCCGCCCGAAGCGACCACGCTCAGCCTCCTCACATCGCAAAGCAGTCAATGTACTAACAGGTGAGTACGTTCCGCTCAGCCTGCAACGCCGGTCGAGCGGAGTCAACGCCCGACCACGAGACGCGCACCCGTCGGCGGTCCATCAGGCGGACCGATGGTTCCATCTTTACGTCCACCGTCTATGTAAAATCCTGGTTTCGCAAAGCGCAAGCGGTGACTTTGCGCGGTGAGCCCCATCAGGCGGTATCGATGTACCACTTGACGGATCGCCGTTACGGTCGCGCCATGACCCACATCGATAGACGTCGCTTGCTGCAGGGCACCGCCGCGCTCGCCGCGGCCACCGCTTTCCCACCACTCGCCGCCCCGGCCCAGGCGGCCCCCGCGCTCGGCGAAGCGAAGCCCCTCGACGGTCGTCCCTATCCCGCCTACGACTACTCCCGTGCCAACCGGCTGCCGCGGGAGATGACCGGCTACTGGACCAAGTCGTTCGACGTCGGCGGCACGGCCCGCACCGCGAAGGTATACATCTCGGCCGAGACGCCCATCCGCTCGTACTACACGGTCATCGCGGTGCCCGACGGTGTCGGCACCGCCGAGTTCCTCCGGAGCTCGGGCTGGCGCGCCCTCGCCGACCAGCGGCACGAGGCCCTGTTCGTGCTGGAACCGGGGCCGTCGGGCTGGGCCGGGCCCGAGGAGGAGGCCGCCTACCTGACCGCGGCGCTCGGCTTCTACCAGGCCAACAACTACTTCTCGATCTTCGGTGAGAGCTACCTCGTCGGATACGGCGGCGGCGCACCCGCTCTCGAGGCGTGGGCGGTCGCGAACCCACTGAAGGTCATCGCCCAGGCGTACGTGGACTCCCCCGGCCTGAGCGCCGGCTACCTGGCCTCATACGCCTCCCGCGAGTACGACGGCAGCACGCAGTACTCACCGGTCGACTTCCCGGCCGGCTTCCGGCTCATCCGGTACGACGAGACGGTCCTGCCGACCTGGTACATCACCCCGGACACGCGACGATTCGGCGCCAGCCTGGCGTACTGGAAACACGCCAACGACACCGTCGCGTCAGGCGTCCATGACCACGTGCTCGGCACCGTCCACCGGCAACGCCCGCGCTCGGACCGATGGATGACCTCCCACGCCGGCCCGATCTCCCAGGTCGCCGTCCGGACACGGCGCGCCACCACCGGCCAGATCGCCGGGTTCCTCACCGGATACACCCGCTACGAGAGCTCCTTCGCCTACGGCAACCAGCTCTACGAACGGGCCGACTTCCGCCGGCTCGGCATCGAGGTCCACACCGCGCAGGTCGCCGGATTCGTCCGGGAATACCTCGTGTACCGGCCCCGCTCGGCCCGGCGCAAGGCACCCGTCCTGTTCGTCTGGCCCGGCGACAGCCAGACCGACAGGGTCTTCGTCGACGCCACCCAGTGGTGGAAGGTCGCCGACCGTGAAGGCATCGTCCTGGTCATCGTCTGCGAGCAGTACAGCCGGACGTCGGTGGTGGTCAGTCACCGCGACTCACTCGCCTTCTTCCGCCGGCTTCGCGACACCATCACCAGCCGGTACGACGTCGATCCGGCCCGCTTCTACTCCACCGGCCAGTCCGCCGGCAGCGGTGTCACGCAAAACTTGGCCATCGCGTTCCCCGAATACTTCGCCGCGGTCGCGTCCAGTTCCTTCCCGGCCGCACCGGACGCCGCGGGCACGGTCACGCTCGACGGGGTCGCCTACCCGGCGAGCCGCCAGAAGATCCCCAACTACCTGATCTACGGGTACGGCGACATTCAGGGTTTCGTCGGCACGCTGTGGGACGACACGCAGAACCAGACGGACAGCTGGGCGCAGTACCACCTCGGCGTGGACGGGCTGACCCTCGCCGACGTGGACACCGTCGCCGGCCGGCGCAGTGGGTTCCACGACCGTTTCCAGACCTGGACCTGGTCCGACGAGAGCGCGCACGTCCCGATCCTCAAGCTGACCCGGAACCTCTACCGGTCCCACAACACCACCGCGGAGGAGCCGCCCCTGCTGTGGAACTTCCTCAAGCACTACAGCAGGGAAACAGCGGCCGACGGCAGTGTCACGCGCTACTACAGCGCGTCGGCTTTCAGCCGTCCCGGCGACCGGCGTCGCATCTGACCACCAACGGCGCCCACCAGCCCGGCCACCCGCCGGCCCCGGCCGCGCTTCGGCACCGCCAGCCGCCAGCCCGGAAGCTCCCCAGCGCCGCAGAGAAAATCTGTCCCGGAGGGACTAGAC
>KL571498.1:4947-6021 GCA_000715855.1 Actinoplanes liguriensis | reverse complement strand
GGTCGAGGATCTGCTGGTCAGTGTCGCGGACAAGGTGTGGAAGGCGAAACGGGTCCCGGATCTGGAGCAGCTGGTGGTGGAGCGTCTGGTCGCGGTCTGCGGGGACGAGCCGTGGTCGGTGTTTTTGACCCTCGACGATCAGCTGGACGATCTGGCGGCCGGGGCGGACGGGCGGCTGGCGTACCAAAATGGCTTTCCCGTCGCCGTAGGGTGATCGCATGCGACTCGCGGTGATCTCCGATGTGCACGGCAACCTGCCCGCCCTGGACGCGGTGCTGGCCGGGATCGGCGACGACGGCGTTGATATGACGGTCAACCTCGGTGATCTGCTGTCCGGGTACGTGCAGCCGCGGGTCACCACCGGCCTGCTGAGCCCCGCGCATCTGCGGTGGATGGCGTCGCTGCCGATGACCCTGTCGCCGGCGCCGGGGGTGCTGGCGTTTCACGGCACACCCACCGACGACCTGCAGTATCTGCTGCACACGGTGACCGCGGACGGGGCGCGGGAGGCGACGCTCGACGAGGTCCGCGAGCGCGTCGGCGACGTCAGCGGCTACACGTTGCTGCTGTGCGGGCACACGCATCTGGCCGGGTCGCTGCGGCTGCCCGGCGGGCCGCTGATCGTCAACCCGGGCAGTGTGGGCTGGCCGGCGTACACCGATGACGAGCCGTTCCCGCACGAGATGGCCGCCGGTGATCCCCGGGCCAGGTATGCGCTGGTCGACGACGCGTCCGGGCAGTGGGAGGTGTCGTGGCGTGCCGTCGACTACCGGTGCGACGACGCCGCCGCGTGCGCCGAGGCGTTCGGGCGCCCGGACGTGGCGAAGGCCCTGCGGACGGGACGCAACTGATGCGCCAGGTCCGTTACCACCGCGCCGGCGGGCCCGAGGTGCTGCGCGTCGAGGACGGCGAGCCGCCCGTCCCCGGTGAGGGTGAGCTGCTGATCCGGGCCGCGGCGATCGGCGTCACCCGCCCGGCGGTGCGGCGCGTCCGGGAGAGCTCCGGCCCGTTCCCGGCGCTGCCCGGCGGCGAGGTCGCCGGTGAGGTGATCGGTTTCGGGCCTGTCTCTTATAC
>KL571498.1:804-4770 GCA_000715855.1 Actinoplanes liguriensis | reverse complement strand
GGTCGCGGCGTTGCCGTTCGGCGGCTCCTACGCGCAGGTCGTCACCGCCCCGGCGATGATGGCGTCGCGCATCCCGGACGCCGTGTCCTTCGTGCAGGCCGTCGCGCTGGTGCGCTCCGGGCATGTCGCGTTCGGCGTGCTGGCGGCG
Organism: Actinoplanes liguriensis; assembly: GCA_000715855.1. Classification (GTDB taxonomy): domain Bacteria; phylum Actinomycetota; class Actinomycetes; order Mycobacteriales; family Micromonosporaceae; genus Actinoplanes; species Actinoplanes liguriensis. The sequence goes on along the minus strand of KL571498.1, from coordinate 4,622 downwards.
GCCGCCGTGCGCCCCGGCGAGTCCGTGCTGGTCACGGCCGCCGCGAGCGGCGTCGGTCATCTGCTGGTCCAGGCCGCCCGCCGGCGCGGCGCCGGGCGGGTGGTCGCGGTCGCCGGCAAGACAAAATCCGATTTCCTGTACGGCGTGGGAGCCGACGAGGTCCTCGGCTACGACGACCTGACCGCGGCCGGGCCGGTCGACGTGGTCCTCGACGGCGCCGGCGGTGACGTGCTGCCCCGGGCGCTGGCCGCGGCCCGCCCCGGCGGCCGGTTGATCTTCTTCGCCAGTGGTGGTGGCACGGTCCCCGCGTTCGACCTGCTCGCGGGCGCGAAGACGATCACCGGTTTCGCGATGGCGCACTTCGCCCGCACGCAGCCGGACCGGTACGCCGAGCACGGCCGCGAGCTGTGGGAGTTGACCGCGACGATCCACGCCGAGCTGCCGCTGGAGCAGGCCGCCCGGGCGCATGAGATCGTCGAGGCCCGGGAGAACTGCGGAAAGGTGGTGCTGGTCGGATGACAGTGCGCTGGGTGACCGGATTCCTGGACACGCCGCCGGAGCAGGCGCCGGCCGCCGAACGGTTCTGGCTGGCCGTCACCGGCACGACCCTGTCGGCGCGACGCGGCGACGACACGTTCGCGACCCTGCAGCCGCCGGACGGGGACGCGACGCTGCGCGTGCAGGTCGTCGGTGACGGCCCGCCCCGCGGGCACCTGGACCTGCACGTCACGGACCCGTTCGCGGCCGCGCCGCCGATCCTGGCGCTGGGCGCGCAGGAGGTGTTCCGCGACGACGAGATCGTGGTGCTGCGCTCCCCCGCCGGGATCGCGTTCTGCCTGGTCCCGTGGCGTGCCGAGCAGAGCGCCCCGGCGGCGCCGGTGTGGCCGGGCGGGCAGTCCAGCATCGTCGACCAGTTGTGCCTGGACATTCCCGCGGACGGCTACGACGCGGAGGTCGCATTCTGGCGGGCGGTCACCGGCTGGGAGCATCAGCCGATGGACGACTGCGACGAGTTCCAGCGCCTGCTGCCGCCACCGCCGATCCCGATGCGCCTGCTGCTGCAGCGCCTGGAGTCCGGCCCGCCCGGTGTGCACCTCGACCTGGCCTGCGACGGCGTGCCGGCGGAGGTGGCCCGGCACGAGGCGCTGGGCGCGACGGTCGTGCGCCGTGTCCCCGGCGACTGGACCACCCTGCTCGACCCGGCCGGCCGCCCCTACTGCCTCACCCTGCGCCCGCCGTCGAGCAGCCGATGACGCCCGGCCCGCGGTTCACGGGTCGAGGGGCTCGATGACCGGTTTGCGGGTGTGCTCGTAGATCACTGAGCTGCGGAAGCCCACGATCTCGCGGCGGCCGCTGAACTTGTCCATCAGGAAGCCGTGCAACGCCTCGACGCTGGGCACGGCGACGTGCACGAGGAAGTCGTCCCCACCGGCGACCACGAAGATCGACAAAACCTCGGGCAAGGTCATCGCGTACGTCTTGAAGCTCTCGATGACGGTCCGCGACAGCGGCCTGATCTGCACGTGCAGCAACGCCTGCACGCCGCGGTGCAGCGCACCCAGGTCCACCTCGGCGTGGAACCCGGTGATCACCCCGCGCTCGCGCAGCGACCGGACCCGTTCCAGGCACGTCGAGGGGGCGATCCCGACCGTGCGGGCCAGTTCCCGATTGGTCTGGCGTGCATCCGTCTGCAGGTGGGCCACGATCGCCGAATCAAGTTCGTCCACGACCGGAATTATCGCTCATCTGCCGAACGGCGTTCGGAAGAGGAGATCACCGCCCGTGCAGGTGGCTACGTTCTGCCGCATGGATCACGAACTTGTCGTCACCCGGCGCGGCTCCCGTTCCGGGCTGCCGATCACCGTTGCCGTGCACTCGACCGCCCGCGGCCCGGCCGCCGGCGGCTGCCGCATCAAGCAGTACCCGCACTGGCGCGACGGCGTCACCGACGCGCTGCGGCTGTCCGCCGCGATGACCGGCAAGACCACCATCGCCGGGCTGCCCCTGGGCGGCGGCAAGACCGTCGTCGCCGTGCCGCCGGGGCACGTCTTCGACCGGCGGGACCTGCTGCTCGACATCGGTGACACGATCGCGTTCCTCGACGGGCGATACGCGACCGGCCCGGACGTCGGGACCGGCCCCGACGACATGGCGGTCATCGCCGAACGCACCACGCACGTGTTCTGCCGCCCGCAGTCCGCGGGCGGCAGCGGCGACTCGTCCCTGCACACCGCGATCGGTGTGGTCGCCGCCCTGCGCGCGGTCTGTGAGCAGCGGTTCGGCACCGCGGACCTGTCGGGGCGCAGCTTCGCGATCCTCGGCCTGGGCCGGGTCGGCGCTCACGTCCTGCGCCTGCTCGCGACCGAGAAGGCCCACCTGGTCGCCGCCGACGTCGACGACACCCGGCGGGACCTGGCCGTACGCCACGGCGCCGCCTGGACCAGCCCACAGGACTGCCTGAACGCCGGCGTGGACGTGCTGGTCCCGGCCGCGCTCGGCGGTCTGCTCACCGCCGCCACGGTGCCCGGGTTGCGGTGCGCGGCGATCGCCGGGCCGGCCAACAACCAGCTCGACGAGCCCGCCACCGCCCGGCTGCTGCACGAGCGCGGCATCCTGTGGGCGCCCGATGTCGTGGTCAGCGCCGGCGGCCTGATCCACGCGACCGCCGTCGAGCTGCTGCACGAGACCCCCGAGCAGGTCACCGCCCGCCTGCACGACATCGGCACCACCCTGACCCGCATCCTGCAGCGCGCCGCCGCGGCCGCCACCACCCCCGCGACCGTCGTCGATCAGCTCCTGGCGGGCGACAGCATCTGATCGGCGCGTCCTCGACCGCCAGAGTTTTCTCGCCCGGATCCGCGAGATCATCCCCGCCACCCGTCAGGAGGACGGCTGCGAGCAGTACGAGGTCCACGTCACCGCCGAGGATCCGCAGACGTTGGTGTTCTACGAGCGCTGGTCCACCGGCAAGCACGTGGCGCAGCCGTTCATGCAGCCGCGATCACCGGCCTGCTCGACGGTGAGCCGCACGCGCAGTCGCTGACCCCGATCAGCGTCGTGTGACCGGCGGGCGCACCGGAGACGTACGGGCGGAATGCTCAACGTCGTGCGGGCCGGGCCGATCTTCCGGGTCATGGGAATGATGGACGAGCACCGCTGCTGGGAGATCATCGAGGCGGCCCGCGCCGACGCGGGCCCGGCCTGGGCGGATCTCGACGGCAGGCTGCAGGCCGCCCTGGTCCGGCATCTGGTGACGTTGTCGCCGGCGGAGGTGGCCCGGTTCGGCGAGTATTTCCGGGCGTTGCAGCACCGCGGCAACCGGGTGGACCTGTTCATGGCGGCGTTCCTGATCCACCACGGGTGCGGCGACGACTCGCTCGGCGACTTCTGTGCCGGCCTGGTCGGGCTGGGCCGTGACTGGTACACCCGGGCTCTGCGCGACCCCGACGCCCTGGCAGATCATCCGGCGGTACGGGCGGTGGCAGCCGGGCAGGCCGGGATCAGTGTGCTGCTGACCGAGGGTTTCCGGTACGCGCCGGACCGGGCCCCGCAGAAGTTGACCGGCGAGGAGTACGACGGCTACTACGACACCGGCCGGCCGATCCTGGAGCAGGACGGGCCGGGACCGGGCCTGTTGCCGCGCCGCCTGCCGGGGCTGGCGGCGCTGTTCCCCCGCCAGCAGCAGTATCTGCGCGAGCAGTACCCCCAGCTGACGGTGTGACTCAGTCCGGCTGGCGCTGCCGCAGGTAGGCCAGGACCGCTTCGCGGGTGGTCCGGACCCCGAACAGCGCCCGGGCCTCGGCCTGTCTCTTATACAC
>KL571498.1:0-554 GCA_000715855.1 Actinoplanes liguriensis | reverse complement strand
CCGCCGCGATGGTGTCACCGGCCGCGAGGCGGTCCAGCAGGGCCCGCTGCTCGGGGATGAGGCTGGCGACCGGGTCGGCGCCGTCGACGCCGCGGTGGACCTGCCCGATCCGGCCGAGGTCGTCGATCAGGGCCCGCCCGGCCGGTGACTCGGGGTCGCAGACGGCGACGACGCCGGCGCCGCGGGCGGCGGCGAGCACGGCCAGCCGGGCGGTGTCGGTGTCGTCGTCGCCGACGCGCCCGTGCAGGACGATGTGCGCGGCGGCGACGTCCCAGGCGGGGTCGGGCAGGGCGAATCCGGGCCGGGCCGTCCAGCCGTCGCGGGCCAGCCGGCGCAGGACGGTCTCGGCGTCGGCGGCAGAGGCAACTACGTGGCGTGGTGCGTCGGGCTGTGTGTTCACCGGCCATCCTCGCTGTTGTTGTCGCTGGTGTCGGCCCTGGTCGCGGCGAAGGCGAGCGCGGCGGCCTCGGTGCGGGTGCGGGCGCCGAGTTTGCGCATGCTCGCCCGGATGTGGGTGTCGACGGTCTCGGTGGAGATCCCGAGCTGCCCGGCGA
>KL571497.1:21159-23469 GCA_000715855.1 Actinoplanes liguriensis | reverse complement strand
CGCCACCAGGATCTGGTAGACCTCCGGGTCGTCGTTCACCTTCGGCAGCGACCCGATCGCGGTGTACCGGATCCACATGTCGGGGTCGGTGAGAGCCGCTCGCAGCACGGCCAGGTCGGACCGCTCGAAGACGTGGCCGATCGCCCACAGCGCCGTCCGGCGTACAAGATGATCTGGATCGGTCAATCGGGGAACGATCACCGTACGGGCGGCGACCGGGTCGGCCAGCATCGCGGTCACCACGGCCTGGCGCAGGGTGTCCGACTCGGGCTCGCTCTCGACCGACAGCGCGTGCGCGTACAGATCGAGGAGCCGCGGCATCGACGCCGGCCCGTCGAGGCCCGACACGACGAGAGCCATCAGATCGCGGCCGAGCCAGTTGCTCTCGGCGACGTACTGATCGATGGCCGCCCATGCGGGCGCGACCACCGACCGGTCCCCGCTCGCGACCAGTTCCCGGATCAGGCCGTAGTAGTCCAGGTCGAGATTGCCGTCGGCGGCCTCACGGATATCGGCGAACGTCATCACAGCATTATCAGGTGACCGCGCCCAGTTGCCAGGGCACGAACTCGTCCCGGCCCAGGTCGAGATCCTCGCTCGCGGTGACCTTTCCGGAGGCCACGGCCAGGATCGTCGCGAAGATCTCCTCGCCCACGGCATCGATCGTGGTCGTGCCGGTGACGATGCCGCCCGCGTCGAGGTCCATGTCCTCGCGCATCCGCTCGAAGATCTCCGTGTTCGTGGCGATCTTGATAACGGGGGCGGGTTTGCCGCCGAGGACCGAGCCGCGCCCGGTGGTGAAGCAGACGACCGTGGCCCCGCCCGCGACCAGGCCGGTCACCGACACCGGGTCGTATCCGGGCGTGTCCATGAACGCGAATCCGGGCGTGACGATCCGCTCGGCGTACTCGTAGACCGCGGAGAGCGGCGCCGCCCCGCCCTTGGCGACCGCGCCGAGGGACTTCTCCAGGATCGTGGTCAGCCCACCGGCCTTGTTGCCGGGGGACGGGTTGTTGTCCAGGGTGCCGCCGCCGGCCTCGACGTACTTGTGCCACCACGCGATCCGGTCGAGCAGCCGCTGCCCGACCTCACGGTTGATCGCGCGCCGGGTGAGCAGGTGCTCCGCCCCGAACACCTCGGGCGTCTCGGCCAGCACCGAGATGCCGCCCTGCGCGACGAGCAGGTCGGAGGCGTGCCCGAGCGCGGGATTCGCGGTGATGCCCGAGTAGCCGTCGGAGCCGCCGCAGTTCAGCCCGAGGATCAGCTCCGACGCGGGGACCGTCTCGCGGCGGCGCTCGTTGAGCCGCTCCAGCATGCCGCGGACCACGGTCGTGCCGGCGCGAACCGTGGCCCGGATCCCGCCGGTGTCCTGGATGGTCATCCGCTCGATCAGCGTGTCGGCGGGCGCGTCCAGGTCGGCCAGCAACGTCTCGACGCCGAGCATCTCGCAGCCGAGACCGAGAACGATCAGGCCACCGATGTTCGGGTGGGTCGCGTAGCCGCGCAGGGTCCGCCGCAGGATCTGCCCGCCCTCACTGGCCGGGACCATCCCGCAGCCGGAGTCGTGGGCGAGCGCCACCACACCGTCCACCTGCGGATACATGTCCATGATCGGCCCGCGGAACTGGTCGGCGATCATCCGGGCGGTCGACGCGGAGCAGTTGACCGAGGTGACGATGCCGACGAAGTTCCGCGTGCCGACCCGGCCGTCCGCGCGCCGGAACCCCTCGAACGTCCGGCCGTGCGCCGCCGGCGGGATCGTGACCAGTCCGGTCCCGAACTCGTAGTCGTGCTCGACCGCATCCATCCCGAGGTTGTGCGCGTGCACGTGCTCGCCGGCCCGGATCGCGCCGATCGCCCGGCCGATGACCTGCCCGTACTTGTGGATCTGCGCCCCCGTGGCCAGATCCCGCAAGGCGATCTTGTGCCCGCGCGGCACCGGCGTCGCGACGGTCAGCTCACCGCCGGCGTGCCGCAGCACCCGGCCCTCCGCCAGGTCCTCGGTGGCGACGGCGACGTCATCGCCGTCCCGCAGCAGCAGCGCCACGTCCCGCAGCTCGGCACGATCCGGCATGAGGCCTTCCCACCGTCCGTTGAAATTGAGTGGAAACGTTTGCATCGACATCCTGGCACGTCGCCCGGACCCCTGAAAACCCGTCTCTTCAGCCAAAGATCAAGATCAACCCCATTTGCGCGTACGCCGTAAGCCCACGCCCGTGGCACCCCCCGCGCAATCCCGCTGCCACGCCTTCCCCAGCCGCGCCCCCGCCCCCGGCTGGCTCTGACGGTGGTTATTCGTCCCTCATAACC
>KL571497.1:18439-20921 GCA_000715855.1 Actinoplanes liguriensis | reverse complement strand
GGTGGTTATTCGTCCCTCATAACCACCGTCAGAGCCAGCCCAACCCCAGCCCAGGCCCCGCCGCAACAGCCCGAGCCCGCAACGCGGGCGCCCCGGCGGCGGGTTCGGATGCGTCGCGTGGCCGTGATCGGGGTCGCGGCCGGGTTGCGGGCTCGGCTGCGTTGCGTGGCTCGGGCGCGCGAGGGGCTGCCCGCTCGAGGTAGTGGTGCGTGTTGCGGTTTCGGGCTGGTGCTGACCGTTGTTATGAGGCGGGCATAACCACGGTCAGGACCAGCCGGAGGGGTGAGTCGCGCTGCCACCGCAACTCCGGCTTTGCCTCGCGTCGGTACCTGGCGCTGCGTCCGCGCCTCGCGTCCGCGCCTCGCGTCCGCGCCTCGCGCTGCGCCCGCGCCTTGCGCCCGCGCAGCGGCTTGGCGGGGTGCGTGGGTGTGGCGGGGCTGGGCGTAGGGCGTGCGCACAAGTGCGGTTGAGCGGTGGCCGACGCGGGTGGTCAGGGGCGGGGTGGGGTGCTGTCTCGGAGGATGACCGTGGTGGGGACGGTGGTGGTTTCGCGGGAGTCCGAGGTGAGGGCCAGGTGGAGGGCGCGGCGGCCGAGGTCGTGGAGGGGGACGCGGACCGTGGTGAGGGTGGGGGTGACGTCCTGCGCGGGGGCGATGTCGTCGAAGCCGGCGACGCCGACGTCGCGGCCCGGGGTAAGGCCGGCGGCGCGCAGGGCGGATTGGACGCCGATCGCCATGACGTCGGTGACGGCGACGATCGCTTCGACGCCGTTGAGTCCGTTCTTGATCAGGTCAGCGGTGGCCTGTTCGCCGCCGTCGCGGCTGAAGCCGGACGGGACGGAGAGTGGGGCGCCGAGGCCGGCGGAGTGGAGGGCGTCGGTGAAGCCTTCGCGGCGTTCGCGGGAGGTGAGCAGCCGGTCGTCGCCGTGGACCAGGGCGAATCGGCGATAGCCGCGCCCGATCAGTGCCCGGGCCAGTTGTTGCGCGCCGCCGTAGTTGTCGACGGCGAGCGTTGCGAACGGGAGTCGTGGCTGGGTGAGCAGGGTGATCCGGCCGCCGGCGGTGCGGTAGGCCTCGAGCTCGGCGATCAGGTCCGGTGCGGACGGGGCGCCGGCGACCCGGGTGCCGGCGATCAGGATCGCGCGGGGGCGCTGGCCGCGGAGGGTCCGGACGATCTGGAGCTCGAGATCGGGGGAGTGGTCGGAGACGGCCAGTGTGAGGATGATCCCGGCCTCTTCGGCGGCCGCGGTGGCGCCGGCGGCGATCGTCACGAAGTAGGGGTCGTCGATGCCGTTGACGACGAGCGCCGCCGTCCCGTTGGAGCCTTTCGCGATCGCCTGCGCGGGCAGGTCGGGCAGGTAGCCGAGGCGGGCGGCGGCTTCGCGGACCCGGTCGGCGTTCTCCCGGCGTACGCTCCGGTCGCTGCCGTTGAGTGCTCGGGACGCGGTGGCGTAGGAGACGCCGGCCTCGCGCGCGACGTCGTGCAGCGTCACCCGCCGGCGCCCCGCTCCCTCGTCCACGGCGCAGATTCTGCCAGTCGCCGGTGAGCGCCCGCGTCCGCGACGGACAGTATTCTCAGCGCTGCGCTTTCAGGAAGACAACAGCGGGGAGGGGTAGGGGTGCCGCATCCGGCCAGGCCGACCGTGACCCTCCACGACGTCGCCCGCGCGGCCGGGGTCTCGCTCGCCACCGCCTCCCGGGTGCTGGGCGGCAGCGCGCGGAAGGTCGCCGCGGAGTACGAGCGCAAGGTCCTCGCCGCGGCCGCCGAGCTGAATTACACGCCGGACCTGTCGGCGCGGGCGATGCGCGGCCGGACCGACACGGTGTGCCTGGTGGCGGACGATCTGACCACGCCGTCGATCGGGATGGTCGTCGCGGCGATGGAGCGCCAGGCCCGGACGGTCGGGGCGTTCGTCAGTGTGGCGCAGACCCGGGGCGTTCCGGAGCGGCAGTTCGAGACCGTGCGGACGTTGTGCGCGTTCCGGCCGCGGGCGCTGGTGCTGACGTCGACCCGGGTGGAGGGGACCGCGCGGAACGTCCGGCTGATCGAGGAGTTGCGCGCCTATGAGCGCAACGGCGGGCGGGTGGTGATCTACGGGAGTGTGGATCTGCCGTTCGACTCGGTGCGTTTCGACGACCGGACCTCGGCCCGGCTGGTCGGCGAGCATCTGTCCGCCACCGGTCATCGAAAGATCTTAATTCTTTCCGGTACGCCGGATCGGGCCTTCTCCGCGGAACGGCAGGCCGGCTTCGTGGCGGGTCTGGCCGGCGGAGACATCGACGCGGCCGAGTGCGAGGTCAGCCGGCAGGGCGGCTACGACGCCGTGATGAACGCGCTGGCCACCGGTCGTCTGGAGGGTGTCGACGCGATTGTCGCGGTCAACGACGTGGTCGCGATCGGGGCGCTCTCCGCGTGCCGGGACGCCGGGATCGCCGTGCCGGGGCGGCTCTCGGTGACCGGTTTCGACGACGTCCCGCTGGCC
>KL571497.1:15830-18286 GCA_000715855.1 Actinoplanes liguriensis | reverse complement strand
CCTCCGACGTGACTCCGCGGCTGGCCACTCTGGCCCTGCCGCATGCCGCGAGCGGGGCCCGCGCGGTGGAGTTGGCCCTGGCCGATGTCGTACCGGGTCGCGAGCCGATCCGCGAGGTCGTCGTCGGAACGTTCCTGCCCCGGGAGAGTTGCGCCCCGCGCCGCTGACCGCCGGCTGCGGGTTCATCCATCGATCAGTTTCCTGTGATCTCGTGGAAACACTTGACGCGTGGCGGCCGACACACCCAGACTCTGGAATACGTTTTCCCGCTAGTCAGAAGGGGGATGTGTGAGCAGCCTCGGCGAGCTTCAGCGACTCGGCACCTCCTCGGGCGGCCCGCCGCGCAAGCGGGACAACCGGGCCGCGTTCTTCTTCCTGTCCCCGTGGTTCGCCGGCCTGATCCTGATCACCGCGGGTCCTGTCGCGGCGTCGTTCGTGCTCGGCTTCACCGACTACAACCTGATCCAGCCGCCGGAGTTCAACGGCCTGGAGAACCTCCAGCGGATGCTCCACGACGAGCGGCTGCACCACGCCCTCGGCGTCACTTTCACGTACGTCTTCGTCTCCGTCCCGCTGCAACTCGCCTTCGCGCTCGGCCTCGCGCTGCTGCTCGATCGTGGGATGCGCGGTCTCGCCTTCTACCGGTCGGTGTTCTACCTGCCCAGCCTGCTCGGCACGAGCGTCGCGATCGCGGTGCTGTGGCGGCAGATCTTCGGTGCGGACGGCCTGGTCAACCAGGTTCTGGGCTGGTTCGGGGTGCACGGGCAGAGCTGGATCTCCGACCCGGACACCGCGCTGTCCACGTTGATCGTGCTGAACGTGTGGACGTTCGGCGCCCCGATGGTGATCTTCCTGGCCGGGCTGCGACAGATCCCGACGATGTACTACGAGGCCGCGGCCGTCGACGGCGCGTCCAAGGGCCGGCAGTTCCGCAGCATCACGCTGCCGCTGCTGTCCCCGATCATCTTCTTCAACCTGGTGCTGCAGATCATCCACGCGTTCCAGTCGTTCACCCAGGCGTTCGTGGTGTCCGGCGGCACCGGCGGCCCGTCCGACTCGACGATGTTCTACACGCTCTACCTCTATCAGCGCGGTTTCCACAGTTTCGACATGGGTTACGCGTCGGCCCTGGCCTGGCTGCTGCTGGTGATCATCGCGATCTTCACCGCGATCAACTTCTGGGCCTCGAAGCGATGGGTCTTCTACGATGACTGACCTCAAGGAGAGGGTGACGCCCGCCGTCCGGGAAGAGCCGGCTGCTCGCGCGCGCACCCGCATGAGCAGCATCGCCAAGCATGTCGGCCTGATCCTGCTCGCGCTGATCATGCTCTACCCGGTGCTGTGGATGGTCGTCAGCTCGCTGCGGCCGAACAACGAGATCTTCCGTTCGCCCGGGCTGGCCCTGAGCGGCCTGCGGATCGCGAACTACTCCGAGGGCTGGAACGCCCTGGCCTCCCCGTTCGGGCACTACCTGATCAACTCGGCGATCGTGGTGGCCGGCTGCGTGATCGGGAACCTGGTCTCCTGCTCGCTGGCCGCCTACGCGTTCGCGCGGCTGGAGTTCGGCGGCAAGAAGGTCTTCTTCGCGATCATGCTCGGCACCATCATGCTGCCGATCCACGTGATCATCGTGCCGCAGTACATCCTGTTCTCGCAGCTCGGCTGGATCAACACGTTCCTGCCGCTGGTGGTCCCGAAGTTCCTGGCCACCGACGCATTCTTCGTCTTCCTGATGGTCCAGTTCATCCGCGGGCTGCCGCGCGAGCTGGACGAGGCCGCCCGGATCGACGGGGCCGGCCATCCACGGATCTTCCTGCAGGTGGTCCTGCCCCTGATGGTCCCGGCGCTGGCCACCACCGCGATCTTCACGTTCATCTGGACGTGGAACGACTTCTTCAGCCAGCTGATCTATCTGACCGACCCGGACAAGTACACCGTGCCGGTGGCGCTGCGGTCCTACGTCGACGCGACCGTGTCGACGAGCTGGGGATCGATGTTCGCGATGAGCGTCGTGTCGCTGCTCCCGGTCTTCCTCGCCTTCCTGCTCGGCCAGCGCTTCCTGATCAAGGGAATCGCCACGACCGGCATCAAGTGACTTCCTGTCTAGCCTCCTCCTGAAGGACGTGGTGTGAGCATGAAACGATTCACGCGCCGAGAGGCCCTGGTCACGGGCCTGTCGCTTGCCGCCGGCACCGCCCTCGCCGCCTGCGGTGGCGGCGGTGGCGGGAACGCGAACGGCGAGATCTCCGACAAGACGGTGACGTTGCGGTTCACCTGGTGGGGCTCGGACGCCCGGCACAAGCGCACCCAGCAGGTCATCGACCTGTTCACCAAGGCGCACCCGAACATCACGGTCAAGGGCGAGTTCAAGGACTGGAACGGTTACTGGGACGCGCTCGCCACCACCGTCGCCGCCAATGACGCGCCGGACATCATCCAGATGGACGAGCTCTACC
>KL571497.1:12886-15591 GCA_000715855.1 Actinoplanes liguriensis | reverse complement strand
CTCTACCTCGCGTCGTACGCCGAGCGCGGCGCCCTGCTCGACCTGAAGACCGCCGACAAGCACCTCACCACCGCGGACTTCGACGCGAAGGCCCTGGCGACCGGGGCGATCGACGGCAAGCAGTACGCGATCCCGACCGGTCTCGCCGCGTACTCGTTTATCGTCAACACCGACCTGCTCGCCAAGTACAAGGTCACCGCGCCCGACGACGCGACCTGGAGCTGGGACGACCTCAAGACCGTCGCCGCGCAGGTCTCCAAGGCGTCCGGGGGCAAGGTCACCGGCACCCAGTCGCTGGGCTTCGACATCGGCGGCGTCAACATCTGGGCCCGCCAGCACGGTGCCGCCCTGTACTCGCCGGAGGGCAAGGTCGCGATCCCGCCGGACGTGCTCGCCTCGTTCTGGCAGTACCAGGTCGACCTGGCCAAGGGCGGCATGGCGCCGCAGGCCTCGGTCAGCGTCGAGCGGGCCGGCGCGGCCCTCGACCAGTCCGGCACGGCGACCAACGCGTCCGCGTTCGGCACCTGGTGGAACAGTCAGCTGACGTCACTCGCGGCGGCCAGCGGGGAGAAGCTCAAGCTGCTCAAACTGCCGGGGGAGTCGCAGGGGACGACGCCCGGCGCGTACTACAAGCCGTCGATGTTCTGGTCCATCTCGTCGCGCTCGAAGCAGCCCGCCGAGGCGGCGCTCTTCGTGGACTTCCTCGCCAACGGCCAGGAGGCCGCGGACATCATGCAGACCGACCGGGGCGTGCCGGCGAACACCAAGATCCGATCGGCGCTGGTGCCGAAGCTGACCGACACCGACAAGGCCGCGGCCGAATACCTCGACGCGATCAAGGTGGGCGAGTCGCCGCGGGTGACGCCGAACGGGGCCAGCGACGTGGAGCAGATCCTCAAGCGCTACACCGAGGACGTGCTGTTCGCGCGCAAGACCCCGCAGGACGCGGCGACCGGCTTCATCAAGGAGCTGCAGGCCGCGATCGATGCCGCATGAGGTATCGCGCGGCGATCGTGGGGACCGGGGCGATCGCGACCTCCCATGCCGAGGCGCTGCGGAAGCACGCTGATCGGATCGAGCTGGTCGCGGTCGCGGACGTGGTCCCGTCGCTCGCCCGGGAGTTCGCCGAGGCCTGGGGGATAGCGACGACATATCCGGATCTGTCGTCCCTGCTGGCGTCCGAAACCCTCGACCTGGTCCATCTCTGTACCCCGCCCTCGACCCATGCGCCGATGGCGCAGGAGTGTCTCCGTGCCGGTGTGGACGTGCTGATCGAGAAGCCGCCCACGCTGTCGCTGAGCGAGATAGACGCCATATCGGGAATTTCGAACAGGGCGGCGACGGTCTTCCAGCACCGCTTCGGAGCCGGCGCCGTCCGACTGCGGAAACTCATGAAGAGCGGCGACCTCGGCCGACCGTTATTGGCCACCTGCCACACCCTCTGGTACCGCGACGACGCCTACTACCAGGTGCCGTGGCGCGGCCGATGGGAGACCGAGGGCGGCGGCCCGACCATGGGCCACGGCATTCACCAGTTCGACCTGCTCCTCTCCATCCTCGGCCCGTGGGAGCAGGTCACCGCGATCGCCGCCCGCCGCTCCCGCCCGGTCGAGACCGAGGACGTCTCTATGGCCCTCGTCGCTTTCGCCGACGGCGCGGTCGCCTCGGTGGTCAATTCGGTCGTGTCACCCCGTCAGACGTCCACGCTGCGATTCGACTTCGAGCACGCGACCGTCGAATTGGAGCACCTCTATGGCTACAGCGACGCTGATTGGACGATGACCCCGGCTCCGGGGTACGACCATCTGGCGCGCGCCTTTCCCCGGGACGGCACCGGGAAGAGCGGTCACGCCGATCAGCTCGCCGCGGTCCTCGACGCGCTCGACGCCGGGGAGCCGTTGCCTGTCACGCTGCCGGAAACCCGCCTGACCATGGAGTTCATCGCCGCGCTCTACGCTTCGGCGGCCACCGGGAAGCCGGTGCGCCGGGGCGAGATCGGCCCGGATCACCCCTTCGCCGCACGCATGAACGGAACCGGATTCACATGGCAGAACTACGCGTCGACCACACCCTCGAACGGTCGGTGACGGTCTCCGCCGGGGACGTGGAGCTCTTCACGTACGTCTATCGGCCGGACACCGTCCAACTCGAATCGCCGAAGCCCTATCTGCACCCGATCCGGACGCTCGCCGGGGATCTCGTGTCGCTGTTCCGGCCGCACGACCACGTATGGCACAAGGGGATCGCGCTGTCCCTGCCGTACGTCGGCGAGCACAATTTCTGGGGCGGCGGGACCTACGTCCACGGCCGGTCCTACGTGCAGTTGGCGAACAACGGCAGTGCCGTCCATCGGCGCATTGTCGACCTGGACAGAAACCGGTTCGTTCACGAGCTGGACTGGAGCTCGCAGGCCGGCGCGCCGGTCATTGCCGAGCGTCGCGCGCTGACCTTCGATGTGGCCGACGACGCGAGCTGGGTGCTGACGTTCGAGACCGCGCTGACCAATGTCTCCGGCGCGACTTTCGCGTTCGGATCGCCGACGACGAAAGGGCGGGAGAACGCGGGTTACGGCGGCCTGTTCTGGCGCGGCCCGCGCGCGTTCACCGGCGGCGTTATCCAGTCGCCGTCCGCGAGCGGCGGGGACGAACTGCGCGGGAATCGGGCCGAATGGTTCGCGTTCCGGGGAGTCCACGACGGCAGCGGCC
>KL571497.1:11533-12738 GCA_000715855.1 Actinoplanes liguriensis | reverse complement strand
ATGTGTATAAGAGACAGAGTCGACGGTGCTCATGGTCGACGACACCGCGAATCCGCACCACCCGCCGCAATGGTTCGCCCGCAGCGAGGAGTTCGCGTGCCTCAATCCGGCCCCGTTCTTCAGCGAGGAGCTCGAACTTCCCGATCAGGAGACAGTGCATCTCCGGTACGCCGTTGTCATCGCCACCGGTGAGCCGGACGCCGGCAAGCTGGCCGAGCACGGCCGTGCGGCGCTCCGCGGGGCGGTGACGCCGTGACGACGTTCCCGGGCGGCACCTCGATCACCAGGGTCACGGTCTACGCCGAGGGCGGCACCCCGCACCTGCACACCACCTCCACCGAGGCGTACGTGGTGATCGCCGGCGCCGGCGCGGTCCAGACGCTCGGCCCGTCCGGCTTCCGCGAGACGCCCCTGGAACCGGGCAGCACGGTGTGGTTCACGCCGGGCGTGATCCACCGCGCGATCAACCACGGCGGACTCGAACTGCTGGTGGTGATGTCGAACGCCGGGCTGCCCGAGTCCGGCGACGCGGTGATGACGTTCCCCGCCGAGGTGGTCGCCGACCCCGAACGCTATCGGTCGGCCGCGGTGCTCGACCCGCCGTCGGAGGAGACCGTGCGCGCTCGGCGGGCGCTGGCGCTCGACGGCTTCGAGCGGCTCAGGCGGGACGGACTCGACGGGTTCTTCGAGCACGCGGCCGCGCTCGTCCGCCCGCACGTCGGACAGTGGCGGGAGATCGTGCGCGCCCGGCCGCCCGGATCCGGCGCGGTGCTCGACGCCCTCGCCGCCGGAGACGGCCGTCACCTGCGGGAAGCCGCCGTGTTCAGCGCCCCGGAGAGCGCGGCCCAGGGCTGGGGGATGTGCGGTCGGCTGGGGACTCACGACGTACGCGAGGCGAAAGGTTTTGATCGATGACGCGACGCTTCGGCATCGTCGGGCTGGGCCATCGGGCGCAGATGTACGTGGACGCTCTCGCCGGCGACTGGCGGGACACCGGCCGGATCGTCGGCTTCTGTGATCCGAACCGGACACGGATGGCCTACCACAAGGACCGGCTCGGCGCGCCCGTGCGCTTCTACCGGCCGGACGAGTTCGGCGACCTGCTCGGGGCCGTCGACACGGTGATCGTGACGAGCGTCGACGCGACCCACGCCGGGTACGTCTGCGCGGCGCTCGACGCCGGTGTCGACGCTGTCTCTTATACA
>KL571497.1:7660-11235 GCA_000715855.1 Actinoplanes liguriensis | reverse complement strand
CAGCCCGCTCAGAGATGTGTATAAGAGACAGCTGCTGGCGTCCGGACGGATCGGGCGGGTCACGGCCGTCCATTTCGAATGGTTCCTGGACACGATTCACGGGGCCGACTACTTCCGGCGCTGGCACCGGCGGCGCGAGTTCTCCGGCGGGCTGCTCGTGCACAAGTCGACGCACCACTTCGACCTGGTGAACTGGTGGCTCGGCACCCGTCCGGAGATGGTTTTCGCGCAGGCCGGCCGCCATTTCTACGGCGCGGAGAACCGGCCCGTGGAGGTGGACGACTTCACGATCGACCTGGCCGAGGATCCCCGGCTCAAGGCGCTCTATCTGGACGCCCGGCACGACGACGGATACGACCGGAACCAGGACGTGTTCGGCGATGGGATCGACATCGACGACACGATGTCGGTGCTGGTCCGGTATGCCGATCAGGCCGTCATGACGTACACGCTGAATGCCTATGCGCCCCGCGAGGGATATCGGGTGAGCTTCACCGGAACGAAGGGCCGCCTCGAGCTCGACGTCTGCGAACGGGCGTGGGCGCCGCCGCGATCGGCGATCGACCCCAGCGCGGATCGCGGCTTCTACGAACGGCTGACCGTTCAGGATCACTGGCGGCAGGCCGAGGAGGTCCCGATCGTGCAGGGCGCCGGCGCGCACGGCGGTGGTGACGCGCTGCTGCTCGACGACCTGTTCCGCGGCCCGGGCGAGGACCCGCTCGCCCGGCAGGCCGGTTGGCGCGACGGCCTGCGCAGCGTCCTGACCGGCGTCGCCGCCGACCGATCGGCCCGCACCGGCCTGCCGGTCCACCTGACCGGGGAAGGCCTCAGCGGGCTGCCGGTCCGCCTGACCGAGGAAGGCTCAGCGGCCGGCCGGTCCGCCTGACCGAGGGCGGCCTCACGCATCTATGATCACGGCTTTGCCACGCGTCTGCGACGGGGGAGAGCCGAGTGAGTGTGCCCAGGTGGATACGGGTCGGAGCGGGACCGGTCGTGGTGGTCGGCGTGGTCCTGGCCGGCTTGCTCGGGGCGCACTTCCGTCCGGAGGAGGACAAGTCCGGGCCGGACGCGGTCGGCCAGTGCGCGGTCAAGCCGGACACCGTGCGGGACATCCTGGCGGAGCCGATCCTGCAGAAGGCTCCGCGGCCGGACCGCTTCGGTGACCCGGACAGCAGCGAGCTCCTGTGCGCCGGGACGGCGTGGCTCGCCTCGGTCAGCCGGCCGTTGACCGGGTCGGTCGGCGAGGCGGACGTCCGGGCGTACTACGCGAAGCTGGCCGAGGGCTCGGGGTGGCACGCGGTCGACCGGGGATACGGGATCTACTCGGCGATCAAGGACGCGGACGGCGGCTGCCCGTGGTGGTTCGCGGTGACCCCCGAGCCCTACGGCTACCACCTGCGAGTGGTCTACCTACCCAGCGGAGTGTCCGCCGACAGGTGCGCGTGGAAGTGACTCAGCCGGGTGTCCGACGACATGGGCGCCTGGAAGTGACTCAGCCGGCTGTCTGACGACATGGTCGCGTGGAAGTGACTCAGCGGCCGGCCGGGACCAGGATCGGGACGCGTCGCAGGGCGCCGGCCAGGACGCCGCCGGCCGTCACGAAGACCGCGGCCAGCGCGACGACTCCCGGCCAGCCGGCGGCGGACCACGCCGTACCGGAAAGGCTCCCGAAAATCGACGAACCGGCGTAATACGCGAAGAGGTACAGCGACGCGGCCTGCGCGGCGGGAACATCACCCGCGTGGGCCCGCACCGGAACCCAGCCGCTGGCCAGGCCGTGCACGCAGAAGAAACCGGCGGTCAGCACGGCCAGCCCGGTGATCAGCACCGGCAGGCGGTCGGGCAGTGTGAGCAGCAGGCCGAGGATCATCAGCAGGCAGCCGAACGGCAGCACCGCCCGCCGCCCGAAACGGTCCGCGAGCCGCCCGGCGAGGGTCGAGCTGACCGTCCCGACCGGGTAGACGAGAAAGACCGCCCCGGCCGCCGCCGCGCCGAGTTCGAAGGGCGCGCTGGTCAGGCGGAAGCCGATCGCGTTGTAGACCGCGACGAACGCCCCCATCGCACACGCGCCGACCGCGTACAGGCTGATCAGGGCCGGGTCGGTGAGGGCCCGCCAGGTCATCGCGGCCGACGGGCGGCGGACGAAGTTCCGGGACGGCGGGAGCGTGACCAGCACCAGCACCGCGCAGGCGAGGCCGAGCAGGGCGACCGCGGCGAGCGCCCACCGCCACCCGAAGGCCTCCGCGACCGTGCCGGTGACCAGGCGCCCGGCCATGCCGCCCAGCGCGGTGCCGCCGATGTAGAGACCGGCGACGCGCGCCTGGACCTCGGCCGGCAGCTCCTCGCGCAGGTAGGCGGTGGCGACCGCGGGCAGCCCGGCGAGCGTCACCCCCTGCAGCAGCCGCAGCCCGAGCAGCACGTGCCAGCCGGGCGCGACCGCGCAGCCGAGCCCGACCAGCGCGGACAGCACCAGCGACAGGTGGATCAGCGGGGTGCGGCCGATCTTCTCGGAGAGCGGCCCGGTGATCAGCAGTGCCACGCCGAGGCCGATCGTGGCCAGCGACAGCGACCAGGCGCTCTGCGCCGGGGTCACGCCGAACGTGGCGGACAGCTCCGGCAGGACCGCCTGGGTGCTGTAGAGCAGGGCGAACGTCGCGACACCGGCGGCGAACAGGGCGAGCGAGGTGCGTTTCACCCCGTCATCGTCGGTCGGCGAACGGAATACGTCCAATGCATCGGAATCATCTTCCTCATGCGTCCGGCGTATGATGGGCGTCGTGCAGATCGAGGACCTCCGCGGGCTCCTGGCCCTGGGTGAGCATCGCCACGTCACCGAGGCCGCCGCGGCGCTCGGCACCAGCCAGCCGACACTGTCGCGCCTGCTGTCCCGGGTCGAGACCGAGCTCGGCGCGCGCCTCTTCGAGCGGGACGCCAGAGGTGTCCACCCCAACCCGCTCGGCGAGGTCACCCTCTTGGCGGCCAAAGAGCTCATCGAGAGGTACGACCGTCTGCGCCGCGACCTGGCCGGAACGCTCGACCCGGACTCCGGCACCGTGCGGCTCGCGTTCCTCGACTCGATGGCCACCTCCCTCGTGCCGCGCATCCTGCACGACGTGCGGGAACGCTTCCCGCGGCTGCGGGTGGAGCTGCGCCAGGAGCCCGGTCACGAGATGATGGCCGACCTCGACGCCGGCGTGGCCGAGCTCGCGTTGAACTGGGGGCCGCAGCCCGGGCCGTACGGCTGGGTGCCTCTCCAGACGCAGGCCCTGGCGCTGATCGTGCCGCCGGGACACCGCCTGGCCGGTCGGCGGCGGGCACGCCTGGCCGACGTGGCGGGGGAGGACTTCGTGACGACGCCACCCGGGTACGGGTTCCGCACGCTGGTCGACGACCTGTTCGCGGCGGCCGGCGTCACCCCGCGGGTGACCCTGGAGATCGGCGACCTGGCGACGGTGGAGAGCCTGGTCGGCGTCGGTCTCGGGGTGGGGCTGGTGCCGGAGCGGTTCGTCGGCGCGTCCGGCACGGTCGGGTTGCCGCTCGCCGCGCCCGGTGGCGAACGTGTGGTGGGGCTGACC
>KL571497.1:6628-7459 GCA_000715855.1 Actinoplanes liguriensis | reverse complement strand
TCGCTTCCGCGACTTCGTCGCCGGGGCCGCGCCCTACGACTGAACGGGGGCCGGGCCGGATCTCGCCGGCCCGGCCCCGTCAGGATCTGTCGGTTACGCGGCCGGAAGCTCCTGGCTCGGCTGCGCGGTGATCGTGCCGCCGGTCACCAGCCACGCGGTGGCCGCGGCGCCGTCAGCCACGGCCCAGAGGTCACCGGTGCTGTCACCGTTGATGTCGGCGGCGCGCAGCGTCACGTTCTCCCCGGTGTAGAAATCCTCCGACAGCAGGTACGACGTGTAGTCGGCGGTGCCGGCGTCACTCGCGGTGAAATCGTTCCACAGGTAGAGCGTTCCGGTGGCGGCCTGCCGCAGGAACAGCGCGGTGCCGGTCGCGGTCTGCGCCGAGGTGATGGTCCAGCTGCTCCAGTCGGCGCCACCGGTCGGCGTCGGGACCGACAGCGGGACGACGTCCCCGTAGCCGCCGGTCAACCCGTGGTTCACGTAGGAGGTGAGGAACGAGCTGCCGTCGGGCTTGCCGGCGATCCCGACCAGGTCCGGATAGGCCGAGTGGTGAGCGCCGGCGTTGGCGACCTGGATCGGGTTGCTGATCGGCTGCCAGTCGTTGTAGTCCGTGCTCCTGAAGGTCCCGGCGTTGATGTTGCTCACGTTCTGGTCGAGCTCGGCCCGGACCGGCGTGCCGTCACCGTTGCCGTGCAGGATGACCGCCCCGCCCGCGTTGCTGCCGGTCGGGTAGTAGACGAGGTATTCCTGCACCCCGTTGCCGGAGAAGGTCCCGGTGATGACCTGAGCGCCGTCGAAGTCGGCCGGGCTGCCCGCCTGGCCGGGGCTGAA
>KL571497.1:4158-6456 GCA_000715855.1 Actinoplanes liguriensis | reverse complement strand
GCCCGGGGCGAGCCAGAGCCCGGAGGCGATGCCGTGCTCCCCGCCGACGGTCACCAGGTCGGTCACGCCGTCGCCGTCGAGATCGGCGTCGATGCTCGTCGTCAGCGACGCGGCCAGGGCGGCTGAGGTGAGCAGCGGCGCCGTCAGTGCCGCTCCGGACAGGACGCCGGCCATCGTGGCCAGCGACAATGCCCGTACACCGAAGGTGGAACGAGTCCCCGTCTTCACAACTTTCTCCATCCGCGAGATCCTGCAGACGCCCCGGCCTGATCTTGCTACGGCCATCGATCGCCGGCAATCCTGTTTGGACAGATGCGTCGTCGGTCACTCGGGTGACGCGAAGGCCCGGCCCCGGGAGTCCGGGACCGGGCCTTCACGGTGCTGTCATGCGGCGGTGTTCAACATCGCCGCCGGGGCCAGCCGGGCCCACTCCATCGTCGCCCGGTGCGCGAAGCGGAAGACGTCCGCGTCGGTGACCGCCCGGCCGTACGCGTGCTCGTGCGCGTGCACCTCGGCGTTCGCGACCAGGCGGATCAGGTCGGCGACCGAGCCGGGGTGCTCCCGGCAGAGCCGCGCGGCGATCGCGAGCTGCCGGTCGCTGACGTTGGCCAGGAACTCCGGCATGCCGGCCCGCCACGCCGCCGCGTACACCAGGTAGCCGGCCGGCAGGTTGCCCGGGCCGCCCAGCACGTCCAGGACGCGGATCGGATCCACGGTGGGCGCGGGGGCGTTGAGCCCGGCGTACATCAGGCCGCCGGCGGCCATCAGGACCACCACGACCATCGCCAGCATCGGGTTGCCGGTGCCGACCGCCAGGATCACGCCGAGAATCATCAGGACGATGCCGCCTCCGAAGAACGCGGTCATGCTGCCGGTCTCGGCGTTCCGGCGGTAGGCCTGGTCGATGCACTTGTGGATCAACCCGTTGAGTACCGCGTCGTCGGGTCGCCATCCGTCGGCGCGAGCCGGGACGCGACGTGGGGCTTCCTGTTCCATGTCTCCTCCTTCCGTGGGGGACTGCCGCGAACATCGGTTCCGGGCGCCACGGGTTGAGGAAAAGGATCAGGCGAGCAGGCACTCCCGCATCTGCTTGCCGGGGTTCCACTGGCCGACGATCCGGCTGACCGCCGGGTCGAGCACGTTCACGCTCTTGTTGCTGCGCATCTGCGTGCGGGCCGGCATCGGCAGCGGCGGCGGGTCGGACATCTCGCCGCGCAGCGCGGTCGCCGCGGTGATCAGGTTGACCGCCAGGGTGGCGCCGTTGACGTCGACCAGGACCCGCCCGTACTCCCAACCGGCCAGGGTCAGGTCCAGCACCTCGAACATGTGCGAGAGCAGCGGCAGCGGGTCGACGATCTTGACGGTCGCGGCGGCCTGCGCGCCGATCACGTTGACCGAGGCGGCGACGTGCACGTACGGGTGAAGGCCGCTCGGCAGCGAGAACAGCGGCGACCGGATGCGCTTGCCGGCGCTCTCCCAGAGCTCCCGGTAGTTGCGCCGGTCGGCGGTCATGCCGAGGGCCGCGCTCTGCGCCGCGAAACTCGCGAACGCCCCGTCGGCGAACTCGCGCATGAGGATCGCCGCCACCGCGACCCCGTCCACGCCCTCCATCACCGCGGACGCCCGCACGGCCTGGTCGCCGAGCTTGCCGATCCCGTGCGGCCCGAACTGCCGTAGGTCGCGCAGGATCTCCTGCTGCCGGGCGGGATCGAGCTGAATCCGTTGTTTACCGAGCCCTCGCAGCCAGCGCATGTCGCCTCGTCTCCACACCGCGTGCCGAACCGTCGCAAATGCTAGAGGGCGGCGGCACGGCCCTTTCTGTCACCCTTCTTATTGCGTACGCCATCAACGGCGCGTCCGCTCGCAGCCACGCGGCGTACGTGTTTGGCTCGATCACGATGCCGAGGGGGTAGCACATGAGTTTCCTGGACAAGGCCAAGGACTTCATCGACAAGCACGACGAACAGGTCGACAAAGCCCTGGAGAAGGTCGGTGAACAGATCGACGACCGGACCGGCGGCAAGTACACGACACACATCGACAGAGGGGTCGACGAGGCCCAGCGCCGCACCGGCGAGGGCGACACCCACCCGTAGTCGCCCCTTGATGATGCCCTCTCCGCACGCCCGGGGAGGGCATCTTCGCCCCACCCCGATCAAGATCAAATTCCCTTCCCCGTACGTCGTGAGAACCGCTCACCCGTCCTGTGCCCGCGACCCCCGCGGCCGGCCGGGCCCGCAGCGCGACTCCCGCCCGCCGGCTGGTTCTCAGCGTGGTTATTCGTGCCTCATAACCACG
>KL571497.1:0-3973 GCA_000715855.1 Actinoplanes liguriensis | reverse complement strand
CCTCATAACCACGCTGAGAACCAGCCGGGAACCGCAACCTGCGCGGCTGCCCAGCCCCGCGCCGCGCCGTGTTGCTTCGCTTCGCGAGCTGCGCCGAGCGCCGGGCCGTTGCGCGCCTTGCTCGTGGTGGCTGGTTCTCACGGTGGTTATGGGGCGCGGATGACCACGGTGGGGGCCGGCCCGGGGCCAGGGGGAGGCCAGGGAGTGACCAGGGGTTGGCACGGGCTCGAAGGGGAGGGGGCACCGGGCAGTCTTCTTGTTGTCAGCGAGAGCACGACGACGAACAGGGAGTCACCAATGTCCACGATCCACTTCACCGAGGTCAGCACCGCCAGCCCCGAGCAGCTTCTGGCCGGCATCACCGACTTCGGCCCGGGCCGCCAGGAGCTCTTCGCGAACAGCTCGGACGCCGGCCTCACGGTGCACGGCACCGGCCCGGACTGGGCGGACGTCACCGAGGGCGGTGGCGGCGTCTGGGAGCGGCTGCGCTACGACTGGTCGAACCCGCGCCGGATCGTCATGACCACCACCGACTCGAACATCTGGGGCGGCGCGTCCGGCCACGTCTACACGCTCACCCCGCAGGCCGACGGCACCACCCGGCTCGACGCGGAGGTCGTCCGTGAGGGCAAGAACTTCAAGGGCAAGGTGACCGGCGCGCTGCTCGGCTCGGTCGCGAAGGGCGCGCTGGGCAAGGCCCTGCACAACACCGTGAAGGCGATCGAGACCCGCCACTCCGTCAAGAGCTAGGCGACCGGGGGTGTCCCGCCGATGCACTGCCGGGTGAGCACACGTGTCCGGGCGCGGACGATCGGGCCGCGGCGCGTGTGCTCCCCGTGACAGACGCGGCCGCGGGCGGCGGGGAGCGTGCCGGCCAGGGCGTCCCGGCCCAGGGCGGCCAGCGACGGGTCGAGGTGGGCGTCGGGGAGCTCGGGGGCAATGATCACGGCGTACCGGAAAGCAATGATCTGATCGATGGCCAGGGTGAGCGTCCCGGCGTCGAAGGGCGCCGGGCTCGGACCGGCCGACCAGTGCGGGGGATGCGCCAGGTTGGCCGTGTCGTCGACGACGACCAGGGTGCCGCCGGGCGGATGGGCCGCCTGCCACTCCGAGCGGGCGGCGGACGGTGCCGCGATCGCTCGGAGGGACAGCGACGGGCCGGCCAGCGGCAGAGCGCGGCCCGAGACATTGGCGACCGTGTTCTCGAAGAGCAGCAGCCAGGTGTCGTCGCCGATCAGCGACGCGGTGAGGGAACGCCACTCGTCGACGGCGGACCAGCGCAGCCGGTGCGCGATCGTCGCGGTGGTCGCGGTGGCGGAGAGCTCGGTGATCGTGCGGTGGTCGGCGGGGCCGGGGTCGGCGTGCGGCGGGGACCAGGCGATCGGGCCGGGCAGCTCGACACCGGCGCGGGTCCACAGCTCGGCGACGTACGGTCGCGCGGTGCCGAAGACGTACCGGAAAAGGGTCGTGTCACCGGAGGTGACCGTGACCGACCTGCCTGCCGTGAGGGCCGCGCGCATCCGGGTCATGCGGCTGTGGGCCATCGGGAGATCAGGGACTGCACGCGTCTCCTCCTCGCAGGTCCGGCTGGATGTGGAGCGCACAAATTCCGACGCGTTCACTCACGACCAAGCAGAGTCAACCCTGGGTTCAGGGGCGCGTCAAGGCCGGACGCGTTAACGGGTGGGTAACGGGCGCGCGCCTGAGTGCGCACAAACCGTCACGTAAGGTAGCTGTGCGTTTCCGCACACGAACGAACAAACCGCGGGTCAGCGTGTCCGTACCGTGGTGATGTCGGCGAGACCGGAAACGGTCAACAAGGGTGTCAGTAACGGACTCGTGACGACCTCGATCCGGTCCGCGTGGTGGAACAACGCGGCAAGGCCGGCGCTGTCCAGATATTCCACCGCGGTCAGGTCGACCACCAGCGGCTCCCCGGACGGTGGCACCGCCCGGCCCAGCGCCGTCGCGAACGTCTCCGCGTTGCTCATGTCGATCTCGCCGGTGGCGGTGAGAACCGGAGCGCCGTCGGGGTCCTGGCCCGAGGTCAGAATGAGCGCCGTGGTCATGACACGATCCTCGTCTGCATGTCGATGATGGTCCCGGCGTTGCCGGTGGTGATGGTGACCTCGCCCATGAAAGCCCGCATCAGCATGATTCCGCGGCCCCGGTGTGGATTGTCGCCCGGCCGTGGGACCCGCCAGTGCCCGGAGTCCGTCACGCTCAGGCTCAACGCGTCCGCGGTCGCCGCCGCGCGCAGCCGGATCAGCCCACCGGCCAGGTCGCGATGCCCGTGCTCGATCGCGTTCGCGCAGGCCTCCCCGGCCGCGACCAGCACGTTCTGCGCGGTGACCGGGTCCACACCGCAGCGCTCCAGCCAGCCGCGCAGGGCGCTGCGGACCCCGGCCAGCCGGGTCGACTCGGCCGGGAACTCGAGCTCCAGCGGCCCGGGCTGGCGGTAGAGCAGCAGAGCCACGTCGTCGTCGTAGCCACCGGCCGGCGCGAGGCGCTCCATCACCTCGGTGGCGAGATCCTCGATCGGCGTACGCCGTCCCAGCCGCACCGCGTCCACCGCCTGGCCGATGCCCTGGGTCAGCGGCCGGCGGCGCCGCTCGACGAGCCCGTCGGTGTAGAGCAGCAGCGTGGCGCGCGGCGGCATGTCGTAGGTCGCCTCGTCCCGCGGCTCGTCCGGCCGGATCGCGATCGGCCGGGACCGCCCCTCATCCAGCAGGTGCGTGGAGCCGTCGGCGAGCGCCACGATCGGCGGCGGATGCCCGGCCGCCGAGTAGCGCAGGTGCCCGGTCGCCGGGTCGAGCACGCCGCAGAACACGGTCGCGCAGCTCGCGCCGGGCAGCAGCGCGGCGAACCGGTCCAGCGCCGCGAGGGCGCCGGCCGGGCTGGAGTCCTGCAGCAGCACCGCGCGGCACGCCGACCGGAGCTGGCCCATCACGGTCGCCGCCTGCAGGCCGTGCCCGACGCAGTCGCCGACCACGATGCCGATCTTGCCGTCCGGCAGGGGGATCGTGTCGTACCAGTCGCCGCCGACCTTCAACGGCCGGGTCGCCGGCTCGTAGCGGACCGCGAAACCGACCGGGAGCTGGGCCGGCCCGAGGATCGCGCGCTGCAGGGCCAGGGCGGTCTCGCGCTGCTGATCGATCCGGTGCACCCGGCGCAACCCCTGGCCGAGGTGCCCGGCGAGCAGCGCCAGCAGCGTCTGGTCCTGCTCGGTGAAGTGCCGGCGGGTGCTCGGCTCGACCCAGAGGACCATGGTGCCGCCCGGGTGTTCCAGGGCGATCCCGTTGCCGCCCGGGGTCAGCAGCGGGCGGTCGCGCAGCGCGAGCAGCCGGTCCTGTGGGACGTTCTCCCAGGTCAGCTCCGGGTCCGTGGCGGTCAGTGCGGGCGTCTCGGTGCCGTCGAAGACCACGGCGAGGACGTACGACGCCTGCCACAGCCCCCGCAACTCGTCGAGCGCCCCGCCGAGCGCGTCCCCGAGGTCGTCCGCGTCGGACAGGCGCATGCTCAGCGACGCGAGCGCGGTCTCCCGCTGGATCGCGTAGTGCTCGTCGGTCACGTCCCGGAACGTCCCCACGATCACCCGGCGCCCGCTCTCCGGGTCCCGCACGTGGTTGAACGCGGCCGCGACCCACAGCTGGTGGCCGTCACGGTGCCGGACCGGGATCGTGTAGTCGCCGTGCTGCCGCTGCACGAGCAGCTCGAACGCGGCTTCCACCCGGGCGTACGCCTCGGCGTCGGTGGACGGATCCGGCCACCACGGGTGGACCGGGGCGTACGGGAGATCCTCCGGCCCGAATCCGATCATGTCGGTGAACGCCGCGTTGATCTCGATGACCGCACCGTCCTCGTCGCAGACGAAGAACGCCTCCTGCAGCGAGTCGACCAGCGCCGTCCGCCAGCGCGCGTGATGGTTGCGCAGGCGGGCCAGCTCCACGTTCGCCCGCACCCGGGCCAGCAG
>KL571496.1:25387-25543 GCA_000715855.1 Actinoplanes liguriensis | reverse complement strand
CTGCTGCCCCGCCTACCGCGGATGCCGCCTCGCCCGCCGCGGACGCCGCCCCGCCTGCCGCCTCACCCGCCGCTGATCTGTCCCGGTCAGAGCCTTAAGGTCAAATTCATCATTTCCTATCTCCGCTGTGGTCACCCTCCGCCGCTCCCGCGGGGA
>KL571496.1:24822-25088 GCA_000715855.1 Actinoplanes liguriensis | reverse complement strand
CGCGGGGACCCTTCCGGGCTTCGCAGGGCCGCGAGGCGGCCAAGAACGCGAAACCCTCCAGGGCGGCCTCCGTGGGTGGGCACGGTCAACCCGCAAGACCCGCCCGCCGGCCCCGCCGTGGCCCGGTGACGTGCGTGTCCCACGCGAGGCCCGCCGTGGCCCGGTGACGTGCGTGTCCCACGCGAGGCCCGGCGCGGTCGCGGCCGCCGCGCGCTCCTGATCCCGGCTGGTGCTCACGGTTGTTATGAGGCACGAATAACAACCGT
>KL571496.1:24064-24564 GCA_000715855.1 Actinoplanes liguriensis | reverse complement strand
GTGCTGAGATGGTGGCGTGGCGGCTGGCACGATTGAGCGAAAGATGGTGGCGTGGCGGCGGGCACGATCAAACGAACCTGGTTCTGGCTGTTGAAGAACGCGATCAACCGGCCGGCGATCGCCGTGACCCGTCGGGGCTGGGGCCCGTTGTCGCTGGTCAGGCACACCGGCCGCCGCACCGGGACCGCCTACGAGACGCCACTGCTCCTGGCCCGCTCCGGCCCTCACTTCGTCGCCGAGCTCACCTACGGCCCGGACGTCGCCTGGCTCCGCAACGCCCAGGCCGGCGGCTGCACCGTCCTGCACCGCGGCGCCGAGCACCGGATCGACCGCATCGAGCCCTACCGTCCCGAGGACGGCCTGCGCGCTTTCGGCGAACCGGCCGCCACGGTCCTGCGCCTGGCCCGTCGCCGGGAGTTCCGCCTCCTATACGTCGGCCGTCCCTGAAAGTGCCGGACCCAGCCCGGTCCAGCCCAGCCCGGTCCAGCCCCAGCCCAGCC
>KL571496.1:21399-23831 GCA_000715855.1 Actinoplanes liguriensis | reverse complement strand
GCCCAGCCCGGTCCAGCCCCAGCCCAGCCCGGTCCAGCCCGGTCCAGCCCGGGCCGGCCTCTGGTGGAAAGCGGAACGCGGCCCCGTGGGACCGCGTTCCGGTGTAGATCTTCGAGCGGTGACCGTCAGACGGTCCCGGCCAGACGGTCGGCCAGCAGCTTGGCGAAGCGGGCCGGGTCCTCCAGGTCGCCGCCCTCGGCGAGCAGCGCCGTGCCGTAGAGAAGCTCCGCGGTCTCCGGCAGCGCCGGGTTCTCCGCGCCCTTCTCGTAGGCCGAGCGCAACCCCGAGACGAGCGGGTGGTTCGGGTTCAGTTCGAGGATCCGCTTGACCCGCGGCCCCTCCTGGCCCATCGCGCGGTACATCTTCTCCAGCGCCGGGGTGATGTCGTCCTGGTCGCTGACCAGGCACGCCGCCGAGGTGGTCAGCCGGTGCGAGAGCCGCACCTCCTTGACCTGCTCGTCGAGCTTGTCCTTGAGGAAGCCGAGCAGCGGCGCGAAGTCACCCTCGGGCTCTTTCTCCTCCTCGTCCTTCTTCAGGTCGACCGAGCCCCGGGCGATCGAGCGCAGCTTCTTGCCGTCGAAGTCGGGCACCGCGTCGACCCAGATCTCGTCGACCGGGTCGGTGAGGATCAGCACCTCGTAGCCCTCGGCGGCGAACGCCTCCATGTGCGGCGAGTTCACCACCTGGGAACGGTTCTCGCCGGTCAGGAAGTAGATCTCCTCCTGGCCCTCCTTCATCCGCTCCACGTAGGCGGCGAGCGTGGTCGGCTCGTCCTGCGCGGTGGTGGCGAACGACGCGATCTCGAGGATCGGCTTGTGGTTGTCCGGCTCGCTGAGCAGGCCCTCCTTGACGGCCCGGCCGAACTCGCGCCAGAACGTCGCGTACTTCTCCGGGTTGCTGGTCATCAGGTCCTTGATCGTGGACAGGACCTTCTTGACCAGGCGCCGCCGGATCATCTGGATGTGCCGGTCCTGCTGCAGGATCTCCCGGGAGATGTTGAGCGACAGGTCCGCCGCGTCGACGACGCCCTTGACGAACCGCAGGTAGTCCGGGATCAGCTCCTTGCTGTCGTCCATGATGAAGACGCGCTTGACGTAGAGCTGCAGCCCCCGGCGGGCGTCCCGCTGGAACAGGTCGTGCGGGGCGCGGGACGGGATGAAGAGCAGCGCCTCGTACTCGAAGGTGCCCTCCGCCTTCATGTTGATGATCTCGAGCGGGTCCGACCAGTCGTGGCTGATGTGCCGGTAGAACTGGTGGTACTCGTCGTCGGAGACCTCGCTGCGCGGCCGCGCCCAGAGCGCCTTCTGCGAGTTCAGCGTCTCCTCGCCCATGCGGATCGGGAACGAGATGAAGTCCGAGTAGCGCTTGACGATCTCCTTGATCCGCCACTCGTCGGCGTAGTCGTAGAGCGCGTCCTCCTCGTCCTTCGGCCGCAGCTGCAGCGTGACCGTGGTGCCGGTCGGCGCGTCCGGCTCGTCGTCGATCGTGTACGTGCCCTCGCCCGCGGACTCCCAGCGCGTGCCGTGCCCCTCGGTCCCGGCCTTCCGGGTCACCAGTGTGACCTTGTCGGCGACCATGAACGTCGAGTAGAAGCCGACCCCGAACTGGCCGATCAGCTCGGCGTCGCCCTTCTTCTCGGACGCCTCCTTGATCTTGGCCAGCAGCTCGGCCGTGCCCGACTTGGCGATCGTGCCGATCAGGGCCACGACCTCCTCGCGGGTCATGCCGATGCCGTTGTCCCGCACGGTCAGCGTCCGCGCCTCGGTGTCCGCCTCGATCTCGATGTGCAGATCCGAGGTGTCCGCCTCCAGGCCGTCCTGCAGCTTGGCCAGGCGCAGCTTGTCCAGCGCGTCGGACGCGTTCGAGATCAGCTCACGCAGGAAGATGTCCTTGTTCGAATAGATCGAGTGGACCATCAGCTGCAACAGCTGGCGCGCCTCGGCCTGGAACTCCAACGTCTCCATCGTCACCCGTTTCCGTCCTTGTCCGGTGTCTCAGGGCGATCGTATGACGACGCGGGTTCGTCCCGGTGGGCACCACAGGGAGAGGCCGTCTCCCGGGCGAATCCGGTCGGGCGGATCGGCCACTCCAGCGTTCTGATCCGTTCCGGTCAGGGTCTCAGCCCACGCCCCGATCCGGTTGCCGTCGCGCGCGGCCTCTCCGGGCTCCGGCATGCCCCGCGATCGCGGGTCCACCCGTTGCCGGTGATCGTTCCCGGACGCCGGAGTGTTCTCAGGTGCGTCGAGCGGGGGTCGCGTGAGCCCGGCGGCGTGGACGAGAAGCGGGCGGGGTGAGCCCGGCGGGGCGGGCGAGAAGCGACAAGTCTCCGCACGGTCCCGCAATTCGCTCCCGGCCCACGAGGGGTTGATGATCTGACCGTGCCCACCCACGGAGATCGCCCTTCCGGGTCTCGCGTTCTGGGCCGGCCACGG
>KL571496.1:20732-21104 GCA_000715855.1 Actinoplanes liguriensis | reverse complement strand
ATGTGTATAAGAGACAGGTACCCCGGCGGAGATAGGCAATGCGGAATTTGATCTTGAATGGTCGAGGGCCGTCCGGCTGATTCGCGCCGACTGATCGTCCAGGCAACGCGGGCCGCATTATTCCTTATGTGACCGGCGTCGATGTCGTTATGCTCCGGGAATGAGGTGCGAGGTCTGCGGTCTGGACAACGATCCGTCGCTGCACTACTGCGACAATTGTGAGAACGAGCTCTCGGATTCCACGACCGCGGTGCTCTCTCCGGAATCGTCGCCGCGTCGGTCCGCGCCTCGCCCGGCGCCGGTTGCCGGGTTCGACGAGGATGATGACGGGGGCCCGGTTCAGCCGGGTTTTCAGGATCGGATGGCCGAGCC
>KL571496.1:19856-20478 GCA_000715855.1 Actinoplanes liguriensis | reverse complement strand
CGCTGCTCGTCGGCGTGGCGGTGCTGGCGCTGGCCGGTGCGATCGGTGGGGTGGTGCTCGGGTCCCGGCACGACGACCCCGGCGCCCAGCCCGGTCCCGCGCCGGAGGCCGCCACGGCCAGTGCCTACACCGCCTACACCGCTCCTGCCGGGGACTTTCCGTCGAGCGCTGCGCCGTCGGCGACTGTCGTCCCGGCGGTTCAGGGCGCGGCGCTGGATCAGTTGCTCGTCCGGAGCAAGCGGAGCCGCGACAAGCTGACGCAGGCCAACGACGCGGTGTTCCGGTGTTCCGATCTCGCCGGGGCGATCGCGCGATTGCGGGAGGCCGGCACCGAGCGCGCCCGGGAACGGTCGGATCTGAGGGCGCTGGATCTGTCCGGGATTCCGGACGGCGAGGCGATGCGGAACGCGCTGGACACGGCCCTCGCGCATTCGTTGAATGCGGACAAATATTACGTCAAATGGGCGCAGAAAAAGCAGGGCAGCGGCTGCCGGAATACCGCCGCGGCGGAGGCTCAGCGAACCGCCGGCGACAATGAGTCGCAAGTCGCCGGCACCGCCAAGGTGCAATTCTTGACGCTGTGGAATCCGGTCGCGGCCGAGTTCGGCCTGCCGGTCCGGGA
>KL571496.1:16691-19647 GCA_000715855.1 Actinoplanes liguriensis | reverse complement strand
TCAGCCGGCCCGGTGGCGGCGGGGGAGGCGCAGACGAGTCAGCCGACGACGCCGTGGATGGCGGCGACCAGCGCGGTCAGGGCGGCGAGCGCGTCGGTGCTCGGCCCGGCCACCTCCTTGAGGTCCTCCAGCAGGGTGCGGAACCGGCCGGCACGGGTCAGCGCGGCCGGTGGCGCGGCCCGCAGCTCGTCCAGGATCTTCGCGGCCGCCATCGGGTCGGGGAATGCGGCGAGGTCGTTGCGCGCCCGGCCCAGCAGGTCCGCCACCTCGGCCGCGTCGAGACCGTTGACCTGCTGGTTGAAGGTGTTGTGGTCGCCGCCGAGGTTGTTCTGACCGCCGCTGATGCCGCCGATGTGGAAGGTGTTGCCGCCCTCAGGCATGAGTGGTGCCTCCGTTGAACGTGTTGCCGCCGCCACCGAAGTTGTTCTGCCCGCCGGAGACCGTGCCGATCTGGAAGAGGTTGGTGTTCTCCTGCGTGATGTGGTTGATCGCCTGGCGGAACTCGAGCGGGTCGACGCCCTTCTCGACCAGGTAGTCGATGATGGCCTCACCGGCGATCCGGTCGACGAGCTTCACGTATTTGATGCCGTCGAGCCGCTGCAGGAAGCTGTCCGGGCCGGGCGCGGAGGCGAGGTCGCGCACGCTGAACGTGGCGCCGTAGTCGTGGGTGCGGAACTCGGCCGCCAGCCGGACCGAGCTGTGCATCCGCGTCCGGAGCCGGATCGCGCGGCGCAGCGACCAGGCCAGCCGGTACGGCCCGGCGACCACGTCCACGACCGCGTTGCGCAGGACCCCGCCCAGCGCGTACGCCCCGGCCTTCTCCGGGCGCAGCGTGTCGGGTAGCCGGCACTCGTCGCGCAGCGGCGCCTGGATCGTGCCCAGGAACTCGGCGTAGAGCATGCCGCCCTCCACCGCAACGTGCACGAACGCGCTGACCGAGATGCCCAGCGCCTGCGCGTCGAGGATGACGTCGCCGTTCCCGTCGCGGATCGCCTTGCCGCGGACCGGGACGACCACGCGCAGGTACTGCCGCAGGCCACCCTGAGGGCACGCGACGATCGTGTCGACGGTGCCCGGGTCGGCCAGCGTGTACGGCATCCGGGACACCGGGTCGATCACCGGATCGTGCTCGTCGCGGACGCCGTCGGCCACCACGTAGGGCCGGACGGACAGGCCGGTGACCTGCTGGCCCTCGTCCAGCCAGTCGGCGCGCATGTTCTCGATCGCGGTCTTGAGCCGGTTGTTCAGCTCGACCGGGTCGATCGCCACCGGCTCCTCGGGCCGGACGCCGGACGCGTCCCGCTGGCGCAGCGTCATCGCGAACGACCACGCCTGCTCGATCGTGCCGCAGCCGAGGAACGGGTCCTCGTGGTGCACCACCACGTTGCCCCGCTGCGCCGCGGCGATCTGGGCCAGCCGGTCCTCGATCATCGTGTCGCGCATCTTCCGGCGCTGGTGGGCGGCGCCCGGGGCGAACTCGGTGGTGATGATCCGGAAGTCGTCGCGGCGGAATGCGTACGACACCGCGACGATGCCGAGCAGCACGACCAGGGCCGGCCACGGGTGGTCGGCGCCGACGGCGTCGACGAGCTCGTCGAGCAGCTCGTGCGGCACCCACTTCCACAACAGGTAGACCAGCCCGACCACGCTCGCGGTCAGCATCCAGTAGATCCACCAGCTCAGGAACCCGAGGCGCCAGCGTTTCAGGAGCTGCTGGAGGGTCGCCGAGCGGGAGATCCGCACGAGCACGCCGAAGAACGCGGCGACGAGCACGACCAGCGGGTTCAGGACGAACGCGATCAGGAGCAGGACCGAGGCGCAGAACTGCTGCAGGGCGTCCCGGCGGCGCACCCGGAAGCACTGGCGCACGATCGGGTCGAGGTCGAAGCCGTGCGACGGCGGGACCGACCGGCGCATCTCACCGATCAGCTCGCCCACCACGTGGTCGGCGAACCCGGGCACCGCGAAGGCCGCGCTGCACAGGTAACGGGTGGTATGGCTCAGGCGGTCGCTGGTCCGCGTGTAGGCAGGCATCGAGAGTGGGGCGCGGGTGGCCCCGGGGCGTTCGTGCAGGGTTGTCATCGGCGTCAGTCCGGAAGTCGGCGAAGCGCGGAGATCCTGATCGGACCGACGCTAGGGCCGGTTACTCGGCGTCGTCAATGGACTACCGGGGTGATGCCGCCTCAGCCGTTCGCAAGGTTGACGAAGAACGTTCCGATGTTCGTGAAGATCGTGGCGACTCCGTCGCCGATGCTGCGCGCCACGTCAGCG
Source organism: Actinoplanes liguriensis (assembly GCA_000715855.1). Classification (GTDB taxonomy): domain Bacteria; phylum Actinomycetota; class Actinomycetes; order Mycobacteriales; family Micromonosporaceae; genus Actinoplanes; species Actinoplanes liguriensis. The sequence continues at coordinate 17,376 of KL571496.1, read as the reverse complement.
GCCGGCCCCGGGTTCGTGCCGATCCAAAAGAACAGCAGGAACACCAGCACCCAGCCGAGGATCTTCTTCACGGCAACCCCACCCCCACATCCCCATCCATGATCCTCACACAACACGAGAGTTCTGTGGGAAAGGCACGCCCAAACCTGAGAGGACTCTGAGGAAACTGGAAGTCTCTATGATTTGACACTTACTCTCATTTTATGGCTACTTCCCAAGCGCGCTGGTTCGCGCTCGCCGCTCTGGCGTTCTGCACACTCGCGGTCGGCCTCGACGGCACGGTGCTCAGCGTGGCGCTGCCCACGCTGGCCCACGACCTCGGCGCCACCACCGGTGACCTGCAGTGGTTCACCAACTCGTACCTGCTGGTGCTGGCCGCGGCGCTGCTGCCGGCCGGCATGCTCGGCGACCGGTTCGGCCGCAAGAGGTTCCTGCTCGGCGCCCTCGTGCTCTTCGGCGCGGCGTCCGCGTGGTGCGCCTGGGCGGACACCACCGGTCAGCTGATCGCCGCCCGTGCGGTGCTCGGGCTCGCCTCGGCGGTGATCATGCCGCTGATCGGGGCGGTCCTCACGGTCGTCTTCGACGAACAGACCCGGCCGCGCGCGCTCAGCATCTGGGTGACCGCGAACGCGCTCGGCATCCCGCTCGGCCCGCTGCTCGGCGGCTGGCTGCTCGACCACTTCTG
>KL571496.1:12507-16482 GCA_000715855.1 Actinoplanes liguriensis | reverse complement strand
CTGCCGATCGTCGCGTTCGGCCTGCTCGCGGTCACCGCCTGGGTGCCCGAGTCGTACGGCGAGCGCGGGCGGCGGATCGACCTGGCCGGCGTGGTGCTCTCCGCTGCGGGGCTGGTCGCGGTGACGTACGGGATCGTCGAAGCCGGTGAGAAGGGCATCGGTGACCCGAGCTCGTTCCTGACGATCACCGCGGGCGTCGTCGCCCTGCTCGCCCTGGCACTCTGGCAGCGACGCGCGAAGGCGCCGCTGATCGACCTCGACCTGTTCCGCTCGCGCGGCTTCACCGGCGGCGCGGTGCTCGCCACGGTCGCCAGCTTCGCGTTCTTCGGCCTACTCTTCGCGCTGCCACAGTTCTTCCAGGCGGTCAGCGGGCAGGACGCGTTCGGCACCGGTCTGCGGCTGCTCCCGGTGATCGGCGGCCTGCTGGTCGGCGCCCGGTGGTCGGCGCCCGGCTCGCCGACAAGCTGACCAGCCGGTTCGGCGCCCGGATCGTCGTCGGCGCGGGGCTCGCGCTGATTGCCGTCGCGCTGTTCGCCGGCGCCCGCACCGGCGTGGACACCGGATACGGCTATGTCGCCGCCTGGGTCGCCCTCGCCGGGATCGGCCTCGGCTTCACCCTGCCACCCTCGATGAACGCGGCCCTCGCGGCGCTGACCCCGGAGCGCAGCGGCGTCGGCTCGGGCCTGATCCAGGCGATGCGGCAGGTCGGCAGCGCGATCGGCGTGGCTGTGCTGGGCACCGTGCTCAACTCCGGGTACCGCGACGAGATCGACGCCGCCGGGCTGCCGGACGCCGCGCGGGACAGCGCCGCGGCCGGGGTCACACTCGCCCGGCGGGCCGGTGACCCGGGGATGCTCGAGACGGTCCGGCACGCGTTCACCCACGGCATGGACGTCGCGCTGGTCACCACCGGCGCGGTCGCCGCGGCCGGCGTGCTGCTCGTGGTGATCCTGCCCCGGCACGTGCGGCGCCCGGCCACCGCGCCCGGAGAGGTCGTGCTGGCAGAATCGGGAGTATGACAGGGACCCCCACCAGCCTGCGCGAACGCAAGAAGGCGAAGACCCGGGCCGCCCTCCGCGAGCACGCGATGCGGTTGTTCGAGGAGCAGGGGTACGCGTCGACCACCGTGGACCAGATCGCGGAGGCGGCCGAGGTCTCGCCGAGCACGTTCTTCCGCTACTTCCCGTCGAAGGAGGATCTGATCCTCGTCGACGACTACGACCCGCTGCTGGTGGAAGCGGTCCGGGCGCAGCCACCGGAGGTGCCGCCGATCGAGGCGATCCGGAGGGCCCTGCGCGAGGTCTTTGCCACCATCACCATGGAGGTGTGGGAGAGCGAGCGCCGCCGGCAGAAGCTCCTCGCCGAGGTGCCGGAGCTGCGGTCCCGCGCGATGAACCAGATGGCCGGGGCGCTCGACCTGATCTGCGAGGTGATCGCCGAGCGGACCGGGCTCCCGGCCGGTGACATCCGCGTCCGGGCGATGGGCGGCGCGGTGGCCGGGGTGGTGCTGGCGATCCTGCCGCCGGGCCGGATGACCGGGAACGCCCCGCTCCAGCCCAGCGACTTCGACCGTCTCGTGGACGGCCTGGACCTGCTCCAGAAGGGCCTACCCCTCACGTAACGCGGTCTTCGCCGCTGCCAGGATCTGCTCGGACAGCTCGGTGCCGGCCGTGGCGCGGGACAGGATCAGCGCGCCGACCATCGTGCTGACCGCGGCCAGGTCCGGCTCGCCGTCGGTGCCCAGCCTGCGGGCGTACGCGGCGATGCCGTCGGCGTAGGACTGCCGGGCCGCCTCCCCGCCCGCCGCGCGCGCGACGTCGCCGGCGAACCCGGCCGTCGGGCAGCCCACCCCGGGCGCGTCCCGGTGGTCCACCGTCAGGTAGCCGTCCAGCAGCGCCGGATCCGCTTCGAGGCGGCTCGCCTGCTCCGCGAACGCGTACGCGATCGCCTCCGTGACCAGCGCTTCCTTCGACTCGAACTGCTTGTAGAAACCCCCGTGGGTCAGCCCGGCCGCCGCGCTCACGTCGGCGACGCTGACCCCGGCGATCCCCCGCTCCCGGAAGAGCCGGGCCGCCGTCGCGACGATCCGCTCCCGGTTCTCCCTGGCCTGTGCCTGCGATACCCGTCCCATGCGCTCAACTATAGATGGCGTGTGTCATCTATTACCTTGCGCGGATTAGATGACGCTCGTAATCTAAGTCGCATGGAACTCACCAACGCAGTCGCAGTCGTCACCGGAGCCAACCGCGGATTCGGTCGCCACCTCGCCACCCAGCTGATCGAACGCGGCGCCAAGGTCTACGCCGCCGCCCGCCGCCCCGAAACCATCGACGTGCCCGGCGCGATCCCGTTGCGCCTCGACGTCACCGACCCCGAATCCATCGCCGAAGCCGCCGCCACCGCCTCCGACGCCACCCTCATCATCAACAACGCCGGCGCCGCCAACGGCCAGCCGCTGCTCGGCGGCGACCTCGCCCTGATCCGCGCCGAGCTCGAGACCAACTACTTCGGGCCGCTCGCCGTCACCGAGGCATTCGCCCCGGTCATCGAGGCCAATGGCGGGGGAGCGGTGCTCAACGTGCTGTCCGTGCTCTCCTGGGTGCACCCCGGCGCGCTCGGCTCCTACTCAGCGACCAAGGCCGCGGCGTGGGCGCTCACCAACGCGACCCGCGAGCAGCTGGCGCCCAAGGGAATCACGGTGACCGCGCTGCACGTCGGCTACATGGACACCGACATGGCGGCTTCCGTCCCGGCGGACCAGAAAGTGGACCCCGCGGTCGTCGCCAAGCTGGCGCTGGACGGGGTGGTCGCGGGCGCCAAGGAGGTCCTCGCCGACGACCTGACCCGCACGGTGAAGGCCGGCCTCTCCGCCTGAGCTCCCGGCCTGGTCCCGGTCCGGCCTGGTTGCGGCCCGGCCTGGTCCCCACCCCAACCGGGGGCAGGCCGCCCACCGCCCATTATCGCGGGAAAACGGCAAGATCGCTGAGGGGCCTGTGGACGGACCGCCAGTGTGGATAACCCGGGATCAGCCTCCGAAACGGAGGAGACTGAGGCGACCGGCCGCATCGTAGGCAAGGAGGAAACCCACGATGCCCACGATCCACGACACCGTGTCGCTCTTCGCCATCCACTCGCCGACCCGGGTCAACGGCCCGCTGACCCGGTCGCCGGCGACCAGCCGCGCACCCAGCAGGATCAGGGCCGGCACGATCATCAGCAGGCAGTAACCGGCCATCACCAGCGACACCTGGGCGAGCGGCATTTTCGCGCTGGTCAGCAGCCCGATCGCGGCCAGGTAGGGGAGCATCGTCGACACCTCGGCGGCGGCCGCCACCACGGCGAGGCCGACGACGTTCCGCCCGGTGACCCGCGGGCTGGCACCACATCACCACCGGGCTGTCCAGCGCCCTGCTGATCCGCGGCAGGAACGCGCTCGCGCCCAGCGCCACCCCCACGCCGACGGCGAAGTAGAAGGCCGCGACCGTGCCGAGAAAGGTCAGGATCCGCCCGGGGCGCACCGGCCCCGGGTCGAGCAGCAGCCAGATCGGGATCAGCAAGGTCCCGAAACTGGTCGAGTCGATCAACGCGAGGACGGCGAGCGAGCCGAGAAGCGGGAGGTCCATGAGAACAAGGTCCGCTGTGGTCCGGGTCCGCGCGTCGGCCGAAGGATGGCCTCGGCGCGAGGTCATACATATTTCGATGTACGGCCATTGCCCCGTCCCGTGATGGGATGACCTCGTGGGCCTCAGAGCGCGCTGGCGGAGCAGCACCCGATGGCAGGATGCCGGCACTGCCGCGGCAACGTTCGTCGCGGGAGTGGCGTTCAACCTGCTCGGCCTGACCGGCATCTGGTCGCTGCCCACGATGTCCGCCCCGGCGGGGATGCACACCGTGTTCCTGGGCCTGGGCTGCCTGGTCATGCTGGGCAAACGGCGGCGTCCGGTGCTCGCGCTGGTCGCCGGGGCGATCGTGGCC
>KL571496.1:11715-12270 GCA_000715855.1 Actinoplanes liguriensis | reverse complement strand
CCGCCGCCGACACGGTGATCGGCGGCAGCGTCGGGCTCGTGCTGGTGCTCTTCGACCTGCTCTTCTCGGCCGGGCAGTTCGCGACCGCGCGCGCCCGGACGGCGGTGACCACGGCGGTGTTCGTCGTGATCGGCACGGCGAGTGTGGTCGGCGGGCTCGCGGTCGGTCAGTTCCGGATCGCGGTCTTCATCGCGCTGCAGTTGACGCCGCTGCTGTTCGTGCCGCTGTGGTGGGCGGCGAACATCCGCCAGCAGCGCGAGCTCGGCCGGCTCGACGCCGAGCGTACCGCCCGGGAGGCGGTCCTGGCCGAGCGCGCGGCGATGGCCCGTGACCTGCACGACGTCATCGCCGCACACCTGTCGACGACGGCGATCCACTCGGGGGCGGCGCTGGCCCGGCCGGCGGACACCGCGCGGGACCGGGAGACGCTGCGCTCGGTGCGGGTCAGCAGTCTCGCGGCGCTGGAGGAGATGCGTTCGATGATCATGTTGTTGCGCGCGGACGACCCCGCCGCGGCGGATCCGACGCTGCCGGGCGGCCTGGACCGGCTGGCGG
>KL571496.1:10099-11483 GCA_000715855.1 Actinoplanes liguriensis | reverse complement strand
GGACCGGCTGCCGTCGCTGGTCGAGGCGGCTTCCGGCGGACTCCGGATCTCGTCCCGCATCGCCGAGATCTCGGACATGCCGGCGTCGGTGTCGCACACGGTCTACCGGATCGTGCGGGAGGCGTTGACGAACGCGGCCAAGCACGCCCCGGACTCCGACGTGTCCCTCGACGTCCGCCGGGCCGGTGAGCTGGTCACCGTGACGATCACCAACACGCTGACCCGGGCCGGTTCGGTCGACCACCGGGCCCTGAGCACCGGGACCGGGCTGATCTCGATCCGGGAGCGGGCCGCGCTGCTGGGCGGCACGCTCACCGCGGCTCAGGAGGAGACCCGATTTCGCGTACGGGCGTCGCTGCCCCTGCACCCTGCCGCGACCGTGCCGGCCTCGCGTTCATGATCCGGGTGCTGCTCGCCGACGATCATGCCGCGATCCGGGCCGGGACGCGGCTCATGCTGGAGCAGGCGGCCGACATCGTCGTGGTGGGGGAGGCCGCCGACGGGGCCGTCGCGATCAGGCAGGCCGCGGCACTGCGGCCGGACGTGGTCCTGATGGACATCCGGATGCCCGGGACCGACGGGATCACGGCGACCCGGGCGATCACCTCGGCGGGCGTGTCCGACGTGCTGATCCTGACCACGTTCGACCTCGACGACTACCTGTTCGGGGCGTTGCGCGCGGGTGCCGCCGGCTTCCTGCTCAAGTCGGTCGAGCCGGAAGCCCTGGTCGAGGCGGTCCGGCGGATCGCGGGCGGTGACGGCTTCCTGGCGCCGGAGGTGACCCGGCGGCTGCTGTCCGCGTTCGTGGCCACGCCGCCCGCCCCGCCCGCGAGACCGGTCGTCACCGGTCTCACCGAGCGCGAACAGGACGTGCTCGCGGCGCTCGGCCGGGGCCTGTCCAACGCCGATCTCGCCGCCGAGCTGGCGATCAGTGAGGCGACGGCGAAGACCCACGTGTCGCGGGTCCTGGGCAAGCTCGGCTGCACGTCCCGGGTGCAGGCCGCGATCCTGGCCCGTGAAGCCGGCCTCGCCTGACCACCCGCCCCGGCCCCGTTCTGACCGCCCCGGCCCCGTTCTGACCGCCCTGGCCCCGTTCTGACCGGCCGGCCTCGCCTGACCGGCCAGCCCTCGTTGTGACCGGCCCGGCCTTACCTGACCGGCCCGCCCCCGTTCTGACTGGCCCAGCCGGCACGGGGGCGGCCCAGCTGGCACGGGGCTGGGCCGGCTGGCACGGGGCAGGCCGGCTGGCACGGGGCTGGGCTGGCCGGCACGGGGCTGGGCCGGCCCCGTGACGGCCGTTCATGCCGGCGACGACTGGGTCGTCAGATGAAGAGTTTGCCCTGCTCTCCGGCCTGCTCGTGGGCGAGCCTGCGCGCTGCGGCGG
>KL571496.1:7403-9832 GCA_000715855.1 Actinoplanes liguriensis | reverse complement strand
TGTATAAGAGACAGGCCGTAGACCGCGCTGGTGTAGATCACCGCGGCCCGCTTGTCACGCAGCAGACCCGAGTATCCCCGGTCCGGGTCGAACCCGAAGACCAGCCCGGGCTGGCTGATCACGTCGATGAACTGCTTGAGGATGTACGGGACCCCGGCGTTCCACATCGGCACGCTGAACAGATAGCGGTCGGCGTCGTCGAAGCGGCGGAACGTGGCGGCGGCCGCTGCCCACGCGTCGGCGGCCCGGCCGGACGGCTCCGTGCCGGCGAAGACGTCCATCTTCGCGGCGGCCGCGTCCGGGCCGAACGACGGCAGGGAGCCGTCCCAGAGGTTCCACTCCACGACCTGGATGTCCGGGTTCGACAGGCGGGCCGCGGTCAGGAACGTCTCGGCCAGGGCCAGCGACTCGGAACGCTCGCCGCGCGGGGAGGCGGCGATGTGCAGCAACTTCACGGATGCTCCTCGAATAGTTGGAGTGTGTGCGCACGCACATGTCTACGCCTGGTGTGTGCGCACGCACAAGAAATCGGTACGCTGAGGTGATGAGCGACACCGACACCACCGCCTGGGCCGCGCTGCTCCGGGTGCACGCCGCCGTCGTGCCGGTCCTGGACCGGACCCTGCAGTCGGCCTGCGGGCTGCCCCTGACCTGGTATGACGTGCTGCTGGAGCTGCGACACGCTCCGGACGGGCGGCTCAGCATGGGTGAGCTGGGGGAGCGGGCGGTGGTCAGCCGCACCCGGGTCAGCCGGGTCGTGGACCAGCTCGTGGACGCCGGCCTCGCCGCCCGGGAGACGAATCCGGACGACCGCCGGTCGGCGCACGCCGCGATCACCGACGCCGGGCGGCAGCGGCTGCGCGAGGCGGCGCCGGTCTACCTGGACGGGATCCAGCGGCACTTCACCGGGCTGATGACACCGCAGGAGGCGACCGTCGTGGCCCGCGCGCTGGAGAAGGTGCTCCGGTCACCCGGCCGCTCGGCCGCCGGGCCACTGCAGAAGGCCCTGGAACGACAGGGCGAGACGGCCGTGGTGCTGCCCGGCGACGAGAAGACCGCCGCAGGCCATGAAGCGGCCGGGCGAGAGAGGCGCCGGGCCGCCCGGGGAGAAAACCGCCTGAGGAGAGAGACCCCCTGAGGAGAGAGACCGCCTCGGGAAAGTGAGCCGCGCGGGGAGAGGAAGGGACCGCTGGCCGGGGAGGGAAACAGGCTTGAAACATCGGCCGGATGGGTAAGCGCGCGGCATGTCGACCATCACCGATGCGGGCACCACCCAACTAGTCGTCGCAGCGGTGCTCGGCATCGCTGTCGTCGTGCTGCTGATCGCGTGGGCGAAGTTCCATCCGTTCCTCGCGCTGATCCTCGGGACCGCGACCCTGGGCCTGGTGGCCGGGGCCGACCCCGCCAAGATCGTCACGTCGTTCACCACCGGGCTGGGCAGTACGGTCGGGAGCGTCGGCGTGCTGATCGCGCTCGGCTCGATGATCGGCGCGCTGCTGACCGAGTCCGGGGGCGCGGACGGGATCGTCCAGCGGATCGTCAACGGGGTCTCCGGTTCGGCGCTGCCGTGGGCGATGGCCGGGGTTGCCGCGCTGGTGGGGCTGCCGCTGTTCTTCGAGATCGGCGTGGTGCTGCTCGTGCCGATCGTGCTGCTGGTCGCCCGCCGCACGGACGTGGGGTTGCTGCGGATCGGGATCCCGGCGCTGGCCGGCCTCTCCGTCCTGCACGGGCTGGTGCCGCCGCACCCCGGGCCGCTCGTCGCGATCGACAGCCTGCACGCGGATCTCGGGCTGACGCTGATGTTCGGGCTGATCTGCGCGATCCCGACGGTGATCGTGGCCGGGCCGGTCTTCGGGAACTTCATCGCGGCGCGGGTGCCGCTGGCCGTGCCGTCGCGGGAGGCGGTCGCGATCGGGACGGGTGGATCCGCCGAGACCGCGGGCATCACCGACCGCGACGAGGACGGCGTTCCGGACAGCGCGGAGGGGCGCCGCCGGAACCCCGGGTTCTGGCCCGCGGTCCTCACCGTCCTGCTGCCGATCGTGCTGATGCTGGCCCGGGCGATCGCCGAGCTGACCCTCGCCGACGGCAACAGCGTGCGGTCGGTCCTGGAGGTCCTCGGCACGCCGGTCGTCGCGCTGCTCTTCGGGGTGCTGCTGGCGATGTGGTCGCTGGGTCACCGGGCCGGGTTCGACCGCCGTGAGACGTCCTCGGTGGTGGGCGGTTCGCTCCCGCCGATCGCCGCGATCCTGTTGATCGTGGCCGCGGGCGGCGGGTTCAAGCAGGTCCTGGTCGACACCGGCATCGGCAACGTGATCGCCGACGCGGCCAAGGACGCCAACATCAACGCCCTGCTCCTGGGCTTCCTGGTGGCCGTCGGGATCCGGGTCGCGACCGGTTCGGCCACGGTCGCCACGATCACGGCGGGC
>KL571496.1:6890-7188 GCA_000715855.1 Actinoplanes liguriensis | reverse complement strand
ATGTGTATAAGAGACAGACCCTGGACAGGCCGACGGTGTCGCTGCTGGTGCTGGCGATCGGTTCCGGGTCGCTGTTCTTCTCGCACGTCAACGACGCGGGGTTCTGGCTGGTCAAGGAGTATTTCGGGATGACCGTCGGCCAGACGATCAAGACCTGGTCGGTGATGGAGACGATCATTTCGGTCGTCGGTTTTGCCTGCGTGATGCTGTTGAGCCTGATCGTGTGAGACGTCGCGGTCCGCGGGTGGCCGTGGACGGATCTGACCGTGCCCACCCACGGACGTCGCCCTTTCGGGCT
>KL571496.1:6007-6629 GCA_000715855.1 Actinoplanes liguriensis | reverse complement strand
GGTCCCCGCGGGAGCGGCGGAGAAGGACCACAGCGGAGATGGGACATCAGCGTTTTTGATCTGTTGATCTGATTCCGGGCCGGCTTTCGCTGCCGCCTTGTGCCCCGCGGGACGTCAGTGAAGGCCGGCCCGCCGGTTCAGCAGGAGGTCAGGCTGAAATTGAAGAGCGTGTCGACGTCGCCCTCGGTGGTGTTCATCGACATCGTGCTGGTGCCGGTCGAGGTGCCGGGGTCGACCCGCAATTCGGTATTGATGTTGAGGACGCTCTGCGAGCCGCATTCCGCGTAGGTGAGGACGGGCGCGACGTCCCAGGTGGTCCAGAGGCCGGAGTAGGGTCCGGTGAACGTCGCGTCCTTGCGCTCGGTCGCCGAGGATCCCTGCCAGTAGTAGCTGGTGCGCTGCAGGGCGCTCGCGCCGGACAGCAGGCTTGCCCTGCCGCGGTAGTTGGCGGACGCGATCGCGATGGTCCAGCCGTCGGGGATGGTCACCAGGACGCCGAGCTGGCAGTTCTTGCGGCGGTCGATGATGCTGGCGCCGCCACCGGCCTCGGCGAGGAAGGCCCGGTACTTGATCCGGAACCCGGTGTTGTCGCCGTTGCTCACGACGGAGGCGGTGCCCGGGG
>KL571496.1:4323-5806 GCA_000715855.1 Actinoplanes liguriensis | reverse complement strand
GGCCGCGGCTGCGCCGGCGTCGGCGGCGTGGGCGGGGGTGCCGAGGGGGAGCGCCAGGGCCGTGGTGAGCACGGCCGCCATCACGCGATTTCTGTTTTTCATGGAGATCCTCCGGGGGAACGGGCGTGGTTTATCGGGTGCCACAGCATGGGAATCTGGAATTGATCCAGAACGGCGGCCTTCGCATTCGCGACCACCGTAGTGGCGCACCTCAGGCATTCACAAGCATGAATCTGATTTGGATCTTCCGCGGCCCGTGCAAGTTGCATTAAGGATCGGTTTAATCATCTCTTAACACTCAAATCAGCTGCTGGTGCGTGGCTTTTGCCGGTTTCCTGCCCGGCTCTCCTCTTTTACTGACCGCACCAAGAAGCCCTCCAAATCAGGATTCGGCTGTTGACTTCTATTGAAGGACATCAATAGCTTGAGCCGGTCCGATCCCGATCCCGGAGGGGATAAAAATGAAAAGTTTGTTAACTCGCGGCTGTGTGGTGCTGGCGCTTCTGGCGTCGTCGCTGCTCATCGCGACGCCGGCCTCCGCGCTCATCGTCATAGTCGACCCGCCGCCGGCCGGCGAGATGTCCATCGAACTGGTCGCGATGGCGGGCTCGGGCTGCGCGCCGGGCACCGCCGACGTGGCGATCTCGCCGGACAACTCTGCGTTCACCGCGATCTACAGCGCCTACCTGGCGCAGGCCGGCCCGAACGTCGCGGTCACCGAGAACCGCAAGAACTGCCAGCTCAACGTGCTGGTCCACGCCCCGGCCGGTTTCACCTTCGCGATCGCCAAGGTGGACTACCGCGGCTACGGCTATCTGCAGCCCGGAGCGGTCGCCCAGCAGCGGGCGAACTACTACTTCCAGGGCATGACCGCCGGCAGCTACGCCAACCACGCGATCAGCGCGCCGCTGGACGACAACTGGATCGCCACGGATCAGATCCCGATCGCGTCGCAGGTCTTCCGCCCCTGCGGTGAGCAGCGCAACCTCAACATCAACACGGAGTTGCGGGTCACCAAGGGCACGTCGACCGACGTCAGCTACCTGACGATGGACTCCACCGACGGCAGCATCGAGACGATCTACCACTTCTCCTGGATGCGGTGTAACTGAACCGAACGGGAGGTGATGGTGGCGGATCCGCAACGTTCGCCACCATCACCACCGTCAGGCGTTCAGTCCGTCCCGCCAGGCCAGGAACTCGCGGAGCTCGGTCAGGTCCGGTGACGGGCCGCCGACGTGGACGCTGAAGAGGCGGGCGCCGAGCTCGTACATCCGGTCGCGGGTCTCGGTCTTGCCGACCACCGACACCTCGATCTCGGCGGGGTCGCGGCCGATGTCGGCGCAGTGCCCACGCAACACGCCGAGCTTGTGCTCCAGGGTCTCCAGGTCGGCGAAGCTGTGCCAGATGTCGGCATGCCGGGCCACCAGGCGCAGGGTCTTCTTCTCGCCGCCGCCACCGATCAGGACCTGTCTCTTATACA
>KL571496.1:2308-4164 GCA_000715855.1 Actinoplanes liguriensis | reverse complement strand
AGATGTGTATAAGAGACAGCTCATAGCCGTATTCGGTGTAGTCGCGTTCGAACCAGCCGGAGCCGATGCCGAGGATGAGCCGGCCGTCGCTGATGTGGTCCACGGTGCGGGCCATGTCGGCGAGCAGCTCGGGGTTGCGGTAGCTGTTGCAGGAGACGAGGGCGCCGATCTCGGCGCGGGAGGTGGACTCGGCCCAGGCGGCGAGCATGGTCCAGCACTCGAAGTGCAGCCCGTCCGGCTCACCGCTCAGCGGATAGAAGTGGTCCCAGTTCAGCAACAGGTCGACGCCGGCCTCGTCGGCCTCGGCGGCGGTGCGCCGGATGGTGGCGTAATCCATGTGCTGTGGCTGCAACTGCAGCGCGATCCGAACCTGCCTGTCGATCATCAGCCGAGCCTATTGGCAGGTGCCGTCGATTTTCTGCCCGATCGTGCTGAACTCGCCGTTGAGGAATGCCTGCGGGTCGGTGGCCTGGCTGCCCTGACTCAGGACGGCGGCCACCTGGTCGGCGGCGGTCTTCTGCGCCGGGTCGTCGCTCTTCGCCCCGGCCGCGGTGACCTGGGTGGCCATCTCGCCGAAGGTGGTGCGCAGGCCCTGCTTCGCGGCGTCGTCGGTGCCCGTCGCATACACCGCGGCCTTGACCGCGCCGTCGGTGAGGATCTTGTAGATCTCGGTGCACACATACATCGGCTGGCCCACCGACGCGGAGGGGATCGGCGCGACGCTGAACGGCGCGGAGACCGAGCCGGGGTTCACCTTGATCTCGCAACCCGCGGCGAGGGCCGCGATCGCGAGCAGGGTGGCGGGCACGGCGGTGCGGCGGCGCATCAGCACGGCATTCCCCTTTCTCGATTCCAGTACGCGGCAGCATAGTTGGCCCCGCCACCTTTGTGGAGTTGGGAAGTTAGCTACCAACGTGGCTAATCTCCGTAAAAAAGCCCTTATCGCCGGTCTGGCGGCTACCCTCGCCGCGGCCGGTGGCACGGCCTTCGCCGAGATCGTCTCGCCGAGCCCGGTGACCTCGCCGTCCTTCAACGGCTCGGTCTACGCGGTCGCCTACCGGGGCAGCACCGTCTACGTCGGCGGCAACTTCACCAAGGCCATCGTGGGCGGCCGCACGGTCGAGCGCACCCGGCTGGCGGCGTTCGACTCGCGCACCGGCGCTCTCCTCGACTGGAAGCCGGCCGCGGACGCGAACGTGCGAGCCCTCGCCGTGGACGGCGACACCGTCTACGCGGCGGGTGACTTCGACCACGTGAACGGAGAGACCCGGGACGCGATCGCGGGGCTCGGCGCGGCCGACGGCAGGCTCACGCCGCTGCGGCACACGGTGCTGGGGCAGCCGAACGCGCTCGCCGCCGGGCACGGGCGGGTCTACCTGGGCGGGCGGATCACCGCCGTCGACGGGGCGCCGCGGGGCAACCTGGCCGCGTTCGACACGGCGACCGGGGCGCTCGACCCGTGGGCGCCCGCGACGGACGACACGGTGAACGCGCTCGCATCCGGAATTGACCGCGTGTATCTGGGCGGGAGCTTCCACCGTACGAACGGCACGCGCTCCACCCTGAGGCTCGCCGCGGTCGACCCGGCCACCGGCGTGCTCGACCCGAAGTTCATGCCGAAACCGGTCTCGCAGGTGTTCGCGCTGGCCGCGGCCGCCGACGGGGTGTACGCGGCGCTCGGCGGCCAGGGCGGGCGGGCCGTGTCGTACACCCGGGAGGGCGCCACCCGCTGGACCCGCGTGTTCGACGGCGACGCGCAGGCGATCGCGGTGCTGGGCGGGACCGTCTACGTCGGCGGGCACTTCGACAAGGCCTGCACCACCACGAACAACGGCGCCAAGGGCATCTGCACGGAC
>KL571496.1:1539-2099 GCA_000715855.1 Actinoplanes liguriensis | reverse complement strand
CCCGCGGCAAACTGGCCGCCGTCGACCCGCAGGGCAACCTGCTGGCGTGGGCGCCGCAGGCCAACGGGATCGCCGGGACACGATCGCTGGCCGCGAGCCCGGAGCTCGGGTCGATCAGCGCGGTCGGCGACTTCACCACGGTCGGCGGGCTGCCACGCAAGCGGTACGCGGAGTTCGGCGCCGTCAAACCGCTGGAACGCGTCGAGCTGAGCTCGGAATACGTGGCCGCGTACAACTTCGACACCACGATCGCGGACGGCACGTTCGACGACGGGTCGGGGCACGGCCACCTGCTGCGGATGGTCACGCGCAACGGCGGCCTACCGAAACTGATCACCCACGATAGGGGCCAGGCGCTGCAGTTCCCGGCGAAGTGCACCGGCGAGACCTGCCCGCGCATGGTCCTGCAGGCCGAGTCGGCCCCGGACCTCAACCCCGGAAACCAGCCCATCCGGTACGGCGCGGGAGTGCGCCTGTCCCCGGCGGAGACGTCCAGTGGCGAGAACATCCTGCAGAAGGGCTACTCGACCGGAGGCGGCCAGTACAAGCTGCAGGTCGAC
>KL571496.1:718-1301 GCA_000715855.1 Actinoplanes liguriensis | reverse complement strand
ATCTCCGGCAAGCCGAGTTGCGGCTTCGGGGACGAGACGGTCCACCTCGCCCGCAGCCGCGTCACCGTCGCCGACGGCAACTGGCACAGCCTGGAGTGCCGGCGCACCGGCCTGACCCTGTCGATCCTGGTCGACGACGTCCCGCAGGCGAGCGTGGCGGTGCCGGAGACGCTCGCGATCGACACCACCTCCCCGCTGACCGTCGGCGGCAAGGGGGTCGGCGCGAACAACGACCAGTTCCACGGCAGCCTCGACGACGTGTGGGTGCACATCGGGTAGGTCCTGTCATACGGGTCCGGTACCTTGCCCGCATGCCTGATCTCGACCGCCTCCTGCAGGCCGGTTCCCGTCACGTCCAGGACGACGTGACCTACATCGTCGAGCCACACCCGCTCGGCGTTCTGAAGCTGCCCACCGGTCAGCTCGCCGCCTTCGACCCGGGCGTCACCGACGAGGAGGACGAGCCGTTCTCGGTCGCCCTGACTCCCGGGGATTACCAGGTCACGGCCTGGGTCACGGTGCTGGAGAAAGAGGATCGGGAGTGGCAGCGGCGGGTCGCGGCGCTGCAGCTGGTGGTCCGCGA
>KL571496.1:0-523 GCA_000715855.1 Actinoplanes liguriensis | reverse complement strand
CTGCAGCTGGTGGTCCGCGACGAGCCGGTCGCGTCGTGGGAGCTGGCCCTCGTCGACAGCGACGAGCCGGATCAGCTGGAGCCGGGCGAGTTCTTCGGCTACGGCGTCGACACCGGCGCCGGGGCGTTCGCCGACCTGAGCGTGTCGCGGCTTCTCGCGGAGTGGGACTCGGAGGATTTCGAGGAGGCGTTCGACCCCGACGAGTTCCCGGAGGAGCCGGTCCCCGGCCACTTCGACCAGGTCGTCGACGAGGAGTCCGGCGCTAACGTGATCATGGTCGAGTCGGGCTGGGGTGACGGTTACTACCCGACCTACGTCGGGCGCACCGAGTCGGGCGAGGTCGCCTGCTTCGTCACGGACTTCCTCGTCGCGCCCTGACCTGCCACTGCTCGGTCCCGGTGGACGTCCGCACGTCCGCCGGGCCCGGCCCCGGCCTTCCGTTCCGGCCCGCTCCACTCCCGTCCGCCACGATTCGCGCGTACGCCATGAGCCGCCCCTGCCCCTGTCTCTTATACACATCTCT
>KL571495.1:24324-25709 GCA_000715855.1 Actinoplanes liguriensis | reverse complement strand
GGCTGGTGCTGACCGCCGCCGGCGCGTACACGATGACCAACGCCCGCCGCTTCAACCGCCTGCCGCTACCCGCCGAGTACGTGCTGGTCGACGGCCGGGTCGAGGCGATCGAGTGAGTGTCGACATCGCGGCCGGCAGCCAGGCCCTGGCCGTCGAACGTGAGCTGCTGGCCGAGATGGCGGTGCTCGCCGCCGGTCAGGATCAGCCGGACGCGCCACAGTGGTCCGAGTTGGCCGCGGCCGCGCACGACACCGGGCGACTCGACCCGGACGAGGCCGAGGCGGAGCTCGACCGGCTGGCCCGGCAGACCCGTACCCTGCTGCTGCGCCGCGGACACCGCCTCGACGAGGACTACGAACGCTCGCCCGACCTGGACCTGGCCCGGAGCCTGCCGGGCGGCGCCGAGCTGCGGCACAGCTACGAGCGGTCGCTACCGGCCGTCACGATCGAAGCCAGACTCGCCGCCCGGCACGCGATCCTGCCGCCCGGCTGGCGGCGGCAGACCATCGCGTTCTCCAGCGGGATGGCCGCGCTCACCACGGTCGTGCAGGGCCTGAGCTACCTGCTGTCGCCCAGCGAACGGCAGCCGATGCGCCTGGACTACTGGGGCGACTACTTCGAGACCGGCATCCTGCTCGAATACCTGTCCGGGCCGACCCTGCTGACCCGCACCCTGGCCCCGGCCGAGCTGGATCAGGCCTGGACCACCCGGCCCGGCACCGACGTGCTGCTGGCCGAACCGGTCCGCTACAACTGGAGCCTGGACGCGCTGCCGGTCGCCGAGCTGCTCGCCGGCTGGCGCTCCAGTCCCACCCGGCCGCCGATCATCGTGCTGGACACCACGCTCTGCTCCCCGGCCTGGCCGACCCCCTCGGTGCTCAAAGCGCTCGACTCACCGGCCGGCGCCCCGCTGGTGATCGAGGTCCGCTCCGGACTCAAGCTCGACCAGCAGGGCCTGGAAGTCGCCAACCTGGGCGTGGTCGACGTCTTCGAACCGGCCCGCCCACTGATCCCGCAACTGTCCGCCGAACGCGTCGCGCAGGCGCTGCGACTGGCCCGGGGCACCACCGGCGCCTGCCTGAGCGCGGCCTCGGTGGCCGCGCTGGACGCGCCGTTCCTGCTGGACCAGGAGTGGACCCGGCGGCACGCCGGCCGGGTCTTCCTCAACAACGCCCGGCTCGCCGAGCGCCTGGCCGCCGTCCCGGCCGGCGGGCTGTTCTCGGCGATCGCGCATCCACGACTGGATCCGGCCGCCGGGCGCGCGCACGCGCCGTTCGTGGTGGCGCACCTGCGCGAGAACGGTCTGGCCGAGCACGGCATGCTGCTCGCCGTGATCCGCCACGAAACCCGCCGGCGCGGCCTGACCGCCGTCTACGGCTCCAGCT
>KL571495.1:23788-24095 GCA_000715855.1 Actinoplanes liguriensis | reverse complement strand
ACCACCCGGTACGAGAGCATCGTGCCGCGTACATCGGAGGGAATGGGTTTGTTCAAGGTGTCGGCCGGAGCCCGGGGCGGCCCGTCCCTGGACCGCCTCGGTGATCTGCTGGTCGAGCTGGGCGCCTACCCGTCGGCGGCCGCGCTGCGCGCCGACTACGGCCACCTCACCCCGGTCCGGCTCGCATGAGCGAGAACGCGCGCACGCTACACGACCTGCTCGCCGACGCGGACCGCCGGGAACGCGGACCGCTCGCCGCCTTCGCCGTCCTCGCCCTGGCCGGGGCGGTCGCCGAGGCAGCCGTACC
>KL571495.1:22509-23545 GCA_000715855.1 Actinoplanes liguriensis | reverse complement strand
AGGCTACGTGCTGCTGCTCGCCGTCGCGGTCGCCGCCGGGATCGCCGCCAACGTCAGCCGGCACGTGATCGCCGCCCGGCTCAAACTGCGCGTCGCCGCCGGGCTGCGCGACCGCATCGCGCAACGGATCGCGCACGCCCCCGGCCAGGTCGCCGGTCAGGTGCCGATCGCGCAGGTCGCCACGGTCGTCGGCTCCGACGTGGACCGCGTCGCGGCGTTCCCGATCGCCCGGCTCAAGCTCTACGCCTCGATCGGCGGCATGCTCATCGTCGCCGGCTACCTGTTCCGGCTCTCCCCGCTGCTGACCGCGCTTGTCCTGGCCGGCGTCCCGGCGTTCATGTGGCTCACCACCAAGATCGCCGAGCCGCTCGAAGAACGTCAGGACACCCATCGCGACGCGCTCGGCCGGGTCGCCGCGCTCGGCTCCGACATCGGCCTCGGCCTGCGCATTCTGCGCGGCCTCGGCGCGGAACAGGCGATCGGCGACCGCTTCCGGACCGCTGTCCAAGACACCGAGCATGCCGGCGTACGCGTGGCGCGCACCGAGGCGCTGCTGCTGATCAGTGGAACGCTGCTGCCGGGCGTGCTGCTCACCGGCCTGATCTGGCTGGGCGGGCACCTCGCCGCGACCGGCGCCGTCGCCCCGGCTGCCCTGGTCACCTTCTACGCGGCCGCGGCGTACCTGGTCGCGCCGGTCTCCGCCGCCGCGGGATATGGCGGAACCCGCGGCGCGGCCCGGGTCGCCGCCAAGAACGTGCAGTCTGTTCTGGACACGCCGGAACCGGTCGCGACGGTGACCGCCCCGGCGACCGGTGATCTGGTCGACGAGACGACCGGGCTGCGGGTGCCGGTGGGCGGGCTGAGCGTGCTGGCCGCCGACAGCGTCGAGGCCGAACAGCTGGCCCGCCGGCTCGCCGCTGCCGGCGGTGGCGCGGTGCGCTTTCACGGTCCGCGCCCGGTGATCTTCTCCGGCCGGGTCCGTGACGGGCTCGACCCGGCCAGGCGGCACACCGACGCGGAACCTGTCTCTTATACA
>KL571495.1:21245-22303 GCA_000715855.1 Actinoplanes liguriensis | reverse complement strand
AGCTCGACGAGCGCATCGACGCCGACGGCCGCAGTGTCTCCGGCGGGCAGCGGCAACGCCTCGCGCTGGCCCGCTCGATGCTCGGGGACCCGGAATATCTGTTGCTGGTCGAGCCGACCACAGCGCTGGACGCGGTCACCGAGATCGAGGTGGCCCGGCGCATCGCCGCGCACCGGCAGGGCCGGACCACCCTGGTGGTCACCCGTGGCGGAGCCTTCCGTGCGATCGCCGACCACGTGCTCACCCTCGAGGAGACGGCCGATGTCTGAACCGGTCACGACCCCGCCGATCACCACGCTGCCGGTCGCCGGCCGGGACGTCGTCGTCGCCCGGGCGGCCGCGCTGCTGCGCCGCTTCCGTGGCCGGTTGGGTGCCATCGTGCTGGTGCACGCGGCCGCGGTCGGGTGTGCGCTGATGCCGCCGCTGCTGCTCGGGGGCCTGGTCGACCGCCTTGCCGCCGGGGAACCGGCTGAGCTCGGGCGCGCGATCCTGCTGATCGTCACCGCGCTGGTGGTCGGCGCCGTCCTTGCCTACACCGCGGCGGCCTGGTCGTTCGCGCTCGGCGAGCGGGTCTTCGCGATCCTGCGCACCGAGTTCTTCGCTGCGCTGCTGGCCCTGCCGGTGCGCCGGGTGGAGACTGTCGAACCCGGCGAGGTGCTGTCCCGATCGACCTCCGACATGGACGCCATCCACGAGGTGACCCGGACCGGTGTGCCGGAGATCCTGGTCGGGTCGGTGACGACGCTGCTGACCCTCGGGTTCGCGTTCGTGGTCAACCCATTGGTCGCGCTCGCCGCACTCGTCGGCATTCCGTTCATCGTCATTTCGACTCGCTGGTACGTGCGGCACGCGCCGAAGGCGTACGGGGACGAGCTCGCGGCGCGGGCCGACGTGTCGACCACCGCGACCGAGACCGTGCGTGGGCACGACGTCGTGGACTCGCTGGACCTCGGCGCGCAGCGGGAACGCGCGATGCGGGGCGCGGTGGCCCGGTCGCTGGCGCTGGCCGGGGTACCGATCCGGCTGGAGCAGCGCTGGTTCCCGGCCGTTCAGGCGGG
>KL571495.1:17006-21020 GCA_000715855.1 Actinoplanes liguriensis | reverse complement strand
GATGTGTATAAGAGACAGGGTGCTCGGGTGGGGCGCGTGGCTGGTCAGCCAGGGGCGGGCCGAGATCGGGGAGGTGGCGGCGATCGCGCTGTACCTGCGGGCGATCCTGACGCCGCTAGACGACCTCATCTACTGGTTCGGGGAGGCGCAGCCGGCCGGGGTCGCGCTGGCCCGGATCCTCGGGGCCGAAGCCGAGGCGAGCGGGTCCGAGGAGCAGACCGGGCCGGGCGGGGACGGCGTGGTGCGCCTGGAGGGTGTCGGTTACGCGTACGCCCGAGGAATTGAGGTCTTGCATGATGTTGACCTTGATCTTCGGTCCGGTGAGCGATTGTGCGTGGTGGGGGCGTCGGGTGCGGGCAAGACCACGCTGGCGCTCCTGCTGGCCGGGGTGCTGACGCCGACGTCCGGGCGGGTGGTGCCGGGGGCGGATCGGCCGGTGCTGGTGGCGCAGGAGGATCACGTCTTCTACGGCACGGTTCGGGACAATCTGACGCTGGCGCGGACCGATGGTGGCGACGAGCAGCTGTGGGAGGCGTTGCGGGCGGCCGGCGCGGACGGCTGGGTGGAGGATTTGGACACCGCGCTCGGGGACGACGGGTATCCGCCTACGCCGGCTCAGTCACGGCAGCTGTCGCTGGCTCGGCTGTTTCTCGCGCGACCGCGCGTGCTGATCCTCGACGAGGCGACCGCCGGCCTGTCCGCCGCTGAAGTGGATCGGTTCGAAGATGCGCTTCCGGTTGCCCTGGCCGGGACCACGGTCGTGCAGATCGCTCACGATCTGAGCGCCGCGGCGCGCAGTGACCGGGTGGTGCTGCTGGAGCACGGGCGGATCACCGCGTCCGGAACGCACACCGAACTGCTCGCCGCGGGTGGCGGATACGCGCAACTCTGGCACGCCTGGCAGGCGGCGGTATGAGCGCGCCGATCCTCATGATCACGCCGGGGGCTACCCGGATCGACGTCTCGGCGGACAGCAGCGAACTGGTCTGGCCGCAGGACGGGCGGCGGGTGACGCTGGGGCGGCGCACGCTTCAGGTGCTGGCGCAGTTCGCGGTGCCGGCGCCGGCGGACGCGGTTGCCGAACGGCTGGAGAAGGTCACGCCGGGCAGTGGTGAGGCGGTGCGCGGGGCTGTTCGTATGCTGCTCGAATCTGGAGTTTTGTGCGAGTTCGCGCCGGTGCTACCGGCTGAGGTCAGTCGGCGGACCGGGCTGTTCGGTGCGCCGGTGACCGCCGTCGGGGACGCGGTGCGGACGGCTGCGGACTTTGTGGTGCTGGGTGTGCCGCATGATCTGGGCGCTACGCACCGTGCGGGATCGCGGTTCGGGCCGGAGGCGCTACGGCGGGCCAGTACCACGGTGTTTCAGGTGACGCCCTCGCTGGACGGGATGTATGACCCGGAACGCGACGGGCGGCTGCTGGCCGGGGCCGGGATTGTGGACGCCGGTGACCTGATGGGGGAGCCGGGCGGGTTCGGCGGGGACCTGCTTGACGATCTGGAACGCGCGGTGGGCGTTGTTGCCGGGGCCGGGCGGGTGCCGGTGGTTCTCGGTGGGGATCATTCGCTCACTTTGCGCGTGGTGGATGGGCTGGCATCCGTACATCCGCGGATCGGGGTTCTGCATTTTGATGCGCACCATGACTATGGGCGCAGCCGGTCCGGGGTGCGGGCCGGGGTGCATCACGGGAACTTCCTCGACTGGGTAGTGGGGTCGGAAGCCGTCGGGTGTGTGGCGCAGTTCGGGATTCGGCAGCTGACGCCTCGGGAGCCGGAATCGTCGCCGAAAGTGCGGCGGTGGGGTGGGCTCAGTGCGATAGGGGCGGATCTGGATCGGATCGCGGCGGAACTGCCTTCGGATCTGGTATGGCATGTGAGTTTTGATGTGGATGTTCTGGATCCGGCGGTGATGCCGTCCACCGGTACGGTGCTTCCGGGTGGGTGGTCCTATCGGGAGGCGGTGGGCCTGGTGACCGGATTGTGCGATCGGTTGCCGGTGGTTGGCGTCGACGTCGTTGAATATCTGCCCGGCCCGGATGACGCGCCTGCGGTGACGGTGGCCGGGCTGCTTGCCCGGGTTTTGCATCACGTTGCGGTTTCTCGGCAGGGAAGTGCGCGGTGAACGAGGTCCGGGAACTCGGGGCTACTGATCTGCCGGCGCTGGCCGAGGCGCTGCGATCGGACGGTGCGGGTGGGACGGCCGGCGTGGACGGCGGGCGCTGGGCGGTGATCGAGCGGGCGGTGGCGGACGGCATGGCCGCGGTTGCCTGGTGCGACGGGCGGATTGCTGGGTATGCGGCCAACCGGCGCGACGACGGCGGGGGATTCGCGCTGGTCGAGTGCGCGGGGGAAGTGTTTCGGCCGTGGCGCGGGCGTGGGCTGGGGACCCTGCTGATCGACTGGGCGGTGGAGAACGCGGCCCGGGGCGCTGGGTCCGGCATGGTCGAAATGGTGATCGACGCGCTGGGGGAGGACGCCGGGCTGCGGTCGGTTCTGGGCGCTCGTGGTTTCTCGGCGGCGTCGTTTGTGCAGGCCAGCGCCACGGCGGGTGGGGCGTTGACCGGCGGCCTTGCTACCCGGCGGCTGCGGGCCGGTGACGCGGCAGGGCTCAGCGAGCTCTATCGGCGGCGGACGGCTGCGGAGATTCAGGCTCGGGGCGGGGACGCGTCTATTGCCGCGGCGTTGCGGCATCCTCGGCTGCGGCCGGATCTGTGTCTGGTGGCTGAGGGGGATGGGCGGCTGTCGGGGTTCGCGCTGTGCCTGGTGTGGCCAGAGGATCCCGGTGATCTGTGGATCGAGACGCTCTGCACGGATCCGGCTGGTGGGGCGGCGCTCGTGCGGCAGTTGGCGGGCGAGGTGTTGCGGATGGCCGATGGTCGATTCGAGACGGTCAGCCTGGGCACGACGGTTGATGGGCTGGAGGAGTTGCGGCCGCTCGGATTCACCGCGGGTGAGGCATGGACCCGGCATTCGCTGTTCTTGCTGACCGCCCCTACCGGATAGTTCGAAGCCGCTGACGATCCGATCGTATTCGCGGGTGGCGAAGGGCCGGGTCCAGCAATTCCATCGCACGGCTGGTGCTGAGGGCTGGTTTTGGCTCGGGTTTGAGCCGTGAGTGCCAGCTGCGGGCTGGTGGCCGGCATGCATGGCCGTGGGGGCGGAGCGCGGCTCGGGCGGGCGGGCTGCGCGCTCTTCGGGCTGGTTCTGACTGTGGTTATGCGGGTGCTTTGACCACGGTGGGGGCCAGCTGAGGGGGTGACGTGCGCTGGGGGCTGGGACGGGGTGGGTAGGGGGGCGTTTTGGGGGGATTGGCGCTGAGGCGGCTGCTTCGGGTGGAAGGCGGTGGGGCTACGAACGGCTGACCGATTCTGAACCGGCTGACCGATAAGGGCGGTTCGGGTAGCGTTCCGGTGACTTACGGTGACCGGGAGATGGCGGACGTGGAGAAGACCCTGTGCTTCCGCTGCGGGGGTGACGTGCCGGGCGACCGGCAGTGGTGCGGCTGGTGCGCCGCACCGGTGGTCGCCGTGCCGCTACCCGTCCCGTCTGCGGCCCCGCCGCCACCTGTCACGCTCGCGGCCCCGCCGCCCTTCGCCGGGCCGGATCTGACGTTCGGGGCCACCCCGGTACGCCGGACGGGTCGCGCCCCGATCGCCGTCGCCGTCACCGGCGTCGTGCTGGTCGTCGCCGGCCTGGTCATCGCGGTCACGGCCGGCCACCAGGACAGTCCGCGAGCGGCCGCCGAGCAGTACTTCGACGCCCTCGCGGACGGCGACTCCGCCGCGGCCCTGTCCTACGTGGCCGCCGCCGATCAGATCGATGTGGGGCAGTATCCGCTGCTCAGCCGGGCGGCATTGAGCGAGGACCGGTACCGCCCGCAGGACGTCGAGGTCGGCGACGACATGACCGCCGGTGGCCAGTTCGGCACCGAGGCGCGGTCTGTCCGGGTCGTCTACCGGGCCGGCGGGCAGCGCGTCGCCCAGGAGCTGGTCGCGCTGAAGGAGAACGGGGTGTGGCG
>KL571495.1:14484-16740 GCA_000715855.1 Actinoplanes liguriensis | reverse complement strand
GAACGGCATCGTCGAGTACGTCGCGCCGCTGCAGTTCGGCGTCCCGGAGCTGGCCGGCGGCGCCCGGGAGAGCATCCAGGGCCAGGTGCGCACCGCCTTGGACAAGTGCGCCGCCAGCACCGGGGCGCAGCCGGCGGGGTGCCCGTTCGGCCTGAACGTGCCCGGTACGGACATCGGCGTGACCTGGTCGGTCACCACGTATCCGCAGGTCGACGTCCGTACCGACAGCATCGTGTGGTTCAGCGGCACCGCCGTGCAGCTCGTCGACGACGGGACCGGGAAGGTGCACTGGAGCGCCACCTACACCGACTCCAGTGGGACGCGGAAGTCGCAGAGCGGAGACACGGCGTTCCGGATCAACGGCAACGCGCAGGCCACCCCGACCGGCATCCAGGTTTCTCTGGTGTGACCCGCACGACGAAAGTGAGGATTCATGAGCATGCCCGCACTGGGCCCGGGCAACGGTGACATCGCGTACCGGATGCAGGGTCTTCGGCACAGCCCGGTGGAGCTGGGGCTGGACGAGTCGGTGCCGGTCTGGACGCTGGCCCGGCTGTGGCTTTCGGCGGCGGTCCCGGCGCTGGTCGTCTGGGCCGTGTTCACGTTCCTGGCGCTGTTCGTCCACGCGGTCTCGGAGCCGGGCGTGTTCGACGACAGCACCCCGGGCGACGAGGTGTTCGCGATCGGGTCCCTGCTGAGCTTCGTCGTCTTCTGGATGGTGCTGCTGTCGGCGCGGGTCGACGAGTCGGTCGCCGAGTGGCGGACGCTGATCGAGGAGCGCTGGCAGAGCGCCGATTCGGCGTACGCCGCGATCTACGGCACGCTGCGTCGCCGGGGCATCCCGGTGGAGGCCGACGCCGTACGGGTAAGAAGTGATCTTCTGCCGCCGGAAGTGATCAACAACCGGCTGATGATCACCGACCGCAACTACCAGATCTTCATCTCGGTCTTCCCCTACGGCAGCGGCCTCTATCTGGGCTGGACGATGTCCCGCGGCCGGCGCGGCGTGACGCTGCTCGGGCACTTCCTGCGTGACCTGGCCGGGGGGATGTCCGGCCGGAACGGCTCGATCGACCGGATGCTGCGCGCCGAGCGGGTACGGGCGCTGCGCGAGGCGGTGCACGCCGCGGTCCGCGAGGGGGCGGACGTGGCGGCGCAGGGCGTGCTGGTTCCGGCCGGGCAGGTCTTCGGCGGCGAGGTCCCGCTGCGTGACCTGCGCGCGCACGCGGCGCCCGGCTACGGTCCGCAACCGGGCCCGCAGCCCGGCCCGATGCCCGGTCCGCAGCCCGGCCCGATGCCGAGCGTGCCCGCGCCGGCCCCGATGCAGGGTTACGTGGCGCCGCCCTCCTACGCCCCGCCGCCCCCGGAGCAGCACAAACCGCGCCCGCACCCACACCCGGAGCCGTCCGAGGGAGCCGATCCGCCGATCAGTTGAGTCCGGGCCGTCGCGCCGATGCGTGACGGCCCGCCATCATTACGTCACCATGCGCAACCGTGCGTGACTTGTGACGTTGGTAGGGCGTGAGCCCGGAGCGCGTTGTCACAGGGATGGTCTACGGTCGGCACGTGCTTGAAGAGCCTGCCCAGCCGGTGTCTGAGGACGAGCTGCCGCCTGCCACGCCCGATGACGCGGTCGTCGCTGCGGCCGCCGAGGCCGATTCCGGCAAGTTCAAGGTCAAGCTGCACAACTTCGAGGGCCCGTTCGACCTGCTGCTGCAGCTGATCGGCAAGCACAAGCTGGATGTCACCGAGGTCGCCCTGCACGTGGTGACCGACGAGTTCATTTCGTACATCCGGGCCATGGGCGACGACTGGGATCTCGACGAGACCAGTGAGTTCCTGCTGGTCGCGGCCACCCTGCTGGACCTGAAGGCGGCCCGTCTGCTCCCGTCCGCCGAGGTGGAGGACGAGGAGGACCTGGCGCTGCTGGAGGCCCGCGACCTGCTCTTCGCCCGCCTCCTGCAGTACAAGGCGTACAAGGAGGCCGCCGCCCACATCCACGAGCTGGAGGGGATCGGCGCGCGCCGCTGGCCGAGACTGGTCACGCTCGAGGCGCGCTACGCGGAGGCGCTGCCCGAGCTGGTCCTGGGCATCGGGCCGCAGCGGCTGTTCAAGCTGGCGCTCAAGCAGTTCACTCCGAAACCGGGCCCGCCGCAGGTCTCGATCGCGCACATCCACCAGGTCCGGGTGAGCGTTCGCGAGCACGCCGAGATGCTGCGCGACCGGCTCCGGCGGGTCGGTGTGGCCACGTTCAGC
>KL571495.1:13700-14236 GCA_000715855.1 Actinoplanes liguriensis | reverse complement strand
GGATCTGATCGACTTCGAGCAGCCGGTGTCGCTGGACGAGCTGACCGTTCGCTGGATCGGCGGCGACCAGGAGGCCGAGCTGTCCGTCGACGACTACGAGGGCAGCCCGGAGAAGATCACCGACAATCCGGACCGTCCGGAGGGTGCCGGGTCCGATTCCGGCAGCGGGCAGGCCACCGACTCGGACGATTCGCCCGGGCGTGAGGACGATTCGCCGGCGCGTGAGGACGATTCGCCCGCGGGTGAGCTTGACTCGCCCGCCCCGGGTGGCGATCTTGACGAGGGCGACGAGGCGGCCCTGGAGGAGACACAGCAGTGAGCGACGAGAGTCAGGAGTCCCTGGCCGCGCAGATGGGCGCGTGGGTGCCACCGTGGGAGCGCAAGCGCGACGAGCCGGACCGCGACTTCCAGGACGAGGCGGCGGAGACCTCCGCTGAGGCTTCGGCCTCCGATGCGGCCGAGCTTTCCCCCGATTCGGCGTACGGCGATGAGCCCGCCCCGGAGGCGACCGACGCCCCGCAGGAGCCGCCGGTCGA
>KL571495.1:11121-13516 GCA_000715855.1 Actinoplanes liguriensis | reverse complement strand
GAGCCGATCGCCGAGCCCGAGCCGACGGTCGAGCCCGAGCCGATCGCCGAGCCCGAGCCGACGGCCTCCGAGGCCGAGCTCACGGGCTACATGGCCGGCTTCGAGGACGCCGCCCAGGCGCTCGCCGGTGAGCCTGTCGCGCAGGTCACGCCGGTGCCCGTCGCGGTCCCGATCCAGGCCGCCGCTCCGCGGGACGACGAGGAGCCC
The DNA here is from genome assembly GCA_000715855.1 of Actinoplanes liguriensis. GTDB lineage: Bacteria > Actinomycetota > Actinomycetes > Mycobacteriales > Micromonosporaceae > Actinoplanes > Actinoplanes liguriensis. Next base: position 13,309 of record KL571495.1, on the reverse strand, counting down.
GACGACCGTACCGAGGCAAGGGTCCTCGACGACGCGGAGTTGGCCGCCGCCCTGGAAGCGATCCTGCTCGTCGTCGACGAACCGACCAACGAGCTGAAGCTGGCCGAGGTCATGGAGCAGCCGGTCGAGCGCGTCACGCGGATGCTCGACGACATCTCGGCGCGCTACACCGCCGCCGGGCACGGGTTCGACCTGCGGCGGGCGGCCGGCGGCTGGCGGCTCTACACCCGTCCGGAGTACGCGTCGTACGTCGAGCGGTTCGTCCTCGACGGCCAGTCCGTGCGCCTCACCCAGGCCGCCCTGGAGACACTCGCCGTGGTCGCCTACAAGCAGCCGGTGACGAGGTCGCGCATCTCGGCCATCCGCGGTGTGAACTGTGACGGTGTCATGCGTACGCTTGTCACTCGCGGCCTGATCGAAGAGGTCGGAACCGAGCCGGAAACCGGGGCGTACCTGTACCGGACCACCGCTCTGTTCCTGGAGAAACTCGGCCTGAACTCGGTCGATCAGTTGCCGCCGCTCGCTCCATTCCTGCCCGACGATGTGGAAGAAGTGCTCGATGCCTCAGGCTGACACCGCCGAACGCCTTCAGAAAGTCCTGGCCTCGGCCGGTGTTGGATCCCGGCGCGCCTGCGAAGACCTGATCTTCAAGCGGCGCGTCATGGTCAACGGCCGGGTCGCCAAGCTCGGCGACAAGGTCGACCCGGCGACCGCGGAGATCTACGTCGACGGGTCGCGGGTGATCACCAACACCAAGCTGGTCTACGTCGCGCTGAACAAGCCGCGCGGCGTCGTCTCCAGTCTGGACGACGAGAAGGGCCGCACCGAGCTCGCCGACTTCCTGCAGGTCAACTTCGAGCAGCGGCTGTTCCACGTGGGCCGTCTCGACGCCGACTCCGAGGGTCTGCTGCTGCTCACCAACGACGGCACGCTCGCGCACAAGCTGATGCACCCGTCGTTCGGGGTCAGCAAGACGTATCTGGCGGAGGTGGTCGGCCCGCTGCCGCGCACCGTCGGGCGCGCGCTGCAGAGCGGCGTGATGCTGGAGGACGGCCCGGCGAAGGTGGACTCGTTCCGCCTGGTCGACGCGATCGGCAAGACCGCGCAGGTGGAGATCACCCTGCACGAGGGTCGCAAGCACATCGTCCGCCGGATGATGGACGAGGTCGGCCACCCGGTCACCCGCCTGATCCGTACGGCGGTGGGCCCGATCCGTCTCGGCGACCTGCGCCCGGGCGGCTTCCGTCACCTGTCGAACGCCGAGGTCGCCGCGCTGTTCAAGGCCGTCGGCGACGAGCAGGACTGAGCATGTCCGGCGGGCCCGTGATCGGGCCCGCCGGCCGTTCAGCAGAGGACGTCGGCGCCCGGGTCGCTCTCACTGGAGTAGGGCTTGACCACCGACATCTTCGTGATCGCCGGGTTGCCGCCGAGCGGCTTGAGCGGCGTGCAGTCGAAGCCGCGCTGCACGGCGGAGAGCCGGAACGACTCGGGCATGTTCTCCACCTTGAGGCCGGCCAGCGCCTCCGGGTTGGACGCGTAGGCCTTCTGCGCCTCGGCGTAGGCCTCCGCCGCGCCGACCAGGCGGACCGCGCTGCGGCCGGGCAGCGTCTCCAGCACCTTCTGGATCTCGTCCTTCTGCTGCTGGCTGGTGCCGTCCTTGAGGATCACCACCATCGTGTACTTCTCCTCGTGCACCTGGCGCCACCCGGCGAGGTGCAGCCCGCCGAACGTGGCGCCCGCCCCGACCAGCAGCGCCACCAGCGCGGTCACCACCGGGACGCCCCGCCCGCGCTTGCGCTTCAGCCGTTGCGGCTGCCGCGAGGGCACCGCCGTCTCATCCGGCTCGGTCGCCTCGGGCTGCTGCTTGTCGGCGGGCTCGGACGCCTCCGGGGAAATGTCGCTCACGATCGCGGAACATTACCGGCCCGTGGCTACTCGTGGGTATCGCCACTCAGCCGATGTTCCGAGACCGTGATGGTCGCGGCCGTGTCGATAGGGTCGTCAGCGTGCTGATCATCCCCGAGGGGCTGCGGGCCTCGCATGCGCGCTACTTCGGCTCGGCGACCGCGGCGTGGCTGGCCGGGCTGCCCCGGCTGGCCGCGCGGCTCCTCGACGAGTGGGGGCTGCGGTCCGACGGCGAGCCGCTGCACGGGACGGTGGCGCTGGTCCTGCCCTGTCTCTTATACAC
>KL571495.1:8427-10902 GCA_000715855.1 Actinoplanes liguriensis | reverse complement strand
GCGCTGGTCCTGCCGGTGCTGCGGGCGGACGGGACGCCGGCGGTGCTCAAGCTGCAACCGGTCGACGAGGAGACCGCGGGGGAGCCGGTCGCGCTGCGCGCCTGGGGCGGGCGTGGGGCGGTGACGCTGCTGGAGCACGACGCGGAGTCCGGATCGATGCTGCTGGAGCGGCTCGACGCCGGTCGCGGGCTCGGCGCGGTCACGGACGTGCGGGTGGCGTTGCGTACGCTCAGTGAGGTTTTGACCCGATTGCATGCCGTCGCCGCGCCGCCGGGCGTCCGCAGTCTCGCCGACGTCGCCTCCGGCCTGCTGGACCGTGCGCCGCGGGCGATCCCGCTGCTGCCCGACCCGGCCGACCGGGGCTTGGCGCGGACCTGTGCGGCGGCGTTGCGGGAGGTGCTGCCCGAGCCGGGCGACCGGCTGCTGCACTGGGACCTGCACTACGACAACGTGCTCGGCGCCCCGGACGGCCGCTGGGTCGCGATCGACCCGAAACCGCTGGCCGGCGACCCGGGGTTCGAGCTGCTCGCGGCCCTGCACAACCGCTGGCCGGAGACCGACGTGCTGCCGCACTTCGACCTGATGACCGAGGTCCTCGGCCTGGACCGGCCGCGCGCGGCCCGCTGGACCCTGGCCCGGGTGCTGCAGAACCTGGTCTGGGCCGCCGAGGAGGGCACCGGAAGCTGGTCGGACCATCCGGACCGGCGGATCGCGGAGGCGCTGCTGACCCGTTACTGATCGAGGAACGAGTGCAGGGCGGCGTTGAAGGCGGCCGGCTGCTCCAGGTTGGGCAGGTGGCCGGCCCCGTCGACGACCGCGAGCATCGACTCCGGGATCAGGCGGTTCATCAGCTCGGCGTCGGCGACCGGGGTGAACTCGTCGTCGCGGCCCACCACGATCAGCGTCGGCACGGTGATCGTGGTCAGCAGCTTCTGGTAGTCGGGCCGCTCGGCCCGGCCCCGCAGCGCCGCGGCGGCGCCCACCGGGGACGTGCTGACCATCATGTGGTGGACGTGCTCGGCGACCCGGGGCATCGCGGTCACGTTGTAGGCGGCCATCATCTTCGGCAGGTTCTCGGCGGCGTAGCCGGCCATGCCGGACGCGAGCAGCTCGTCGGCGACCCGGTTGCGGCGCGCGTGGCCTTCCGGGGTCTCGCCCTGCGGGAACGTGTCGGCCAGGACGAGCCCGGCGATCCGCTCGCCGAACAGGCGGTAGCACTCCATCACGATCTGCCCGCCCATCGACAGGCCGCCCAGCACCACCTCGTCGAGCTCCAGGTGGTCGATCAGCGCGAACGTGTCCCGGGCGAACGTCTCCAGCGTGGTCAGTCCGGGGACGACCGTGCTCTGGCCGTAGCCCCGCAGGTCGGCGGCGATGACCCGATAGCCCTCGGCGGTCAGCGCGGAGATCTGCGGCCACCACATCGAACGGTCGAACGGGTGGCCGTGCACCAGCACGAAGGCCGGCCCGTCGCCGTAGTCGTCGTAGCCGACCGTGATTCCGTTGACGTCTGCCGTGCGAGTCATGGCCATACCGTAGGAAAGCATCCACGCATGGGGAAGATCCAATATCGCCGGCGTGGCACAGGCCTCACGGCAAACGGGTCAAAGCGATCCGCGCGCGGCCCGCAGCGCGTCGGCGATGAGCAGCCCGGATGTCCGCTTCAGCGTGATGCGGTCGATCTCGCTGTAGGGTTGCCCGCTGCCGGGCAGCGCGTCGGCCAGCGTGCGCACCGTGAGCGTGGTGTCGCCGCCCGCCCTGGCGGGTGGAGCGACATCGACGGCAATGAACGCGTATCCGTCGTAGCGGACCTGCGACCAGTCCACCGACTCCGGCACCCGCCGCCCGGCCGGCGCGCCTTTGCCCTTCTTCGGCTTGTTCTTCTCCTTGGCCCAGAAGTAGCTGTTCGCCACGGTCGCGGACGTGTTCTCCCGGCCGCTCGGCTTGTGCCCCCGGAAGCGCTGACCCTCCGGCAGCTTCTGCTCGCCCTTCGGCGTGACCCCGGCCGGGGGCGGCGCGTCGGCGCCGGGCGCCGGGCGGAACGGGTAGCGCGGGTGTATAAGAGACAGGTCGACCCGTCCGGGGCCGCTTTCGTGCGCTTGCCGTGCCGGATCGGGTCGGTGCGCTCGAAGAGGTGGTTGTGCCCCTGCACGGCCAGGTCCACCCGGTACCTGGTGAACAGGGGCTCGATCGCGGCCCGCACCCCGCCGTCCGAGGCGTGGTTGTGCGCCGTGGAGAACGCGCAGTGGTGGAAGAACGCGACGATGAAGTCCACTCCGGACCCGGCCGCCCGCCACCGTTTCAGCGTGTCCTTGAGCCAGGCGACCTGCGCGCCGCCGGAGTAGCCGGTGTTCGACTGCAGCTCCCAGGAGAGCTCGTTGGCGTCGAGCGAGATCACGCCGACGTTGCCGTAGACCAGCCGGTAGACCGAGGGGCAGCCCTTCGGCCCGGTCGCCGGGAAGTCCAGGCGCTGCA
>KL571495.1:6140-8160 GCA_000715855.1 Actinoplanes liguriensis | reverse complement strand
AGAGATGTGTATAAGAGACAGAGCCGTGGGTCGGGCTGCCACCCAGGTAGGTCGTGTTGCCGTAGAGCGGTTCCATGTCGTGGTTGCCGGTCGCGAACATCCACGGCGTGTAGGCCGCCTGCGGCTCGATCTGATTCAGGAAGACATCCCAGACGTACGGGTTGAACAGGTTCTTCCCGGCCGGCGCCTTCCCGGTCAGCGCGGTCGTGTCGTCGGCCGGCAGTCCCGTCCCCGACGTGTTGGCGTAACAGATGTCCCCGGCGAGCAGCGTGAACGCCGGCCGCTGGGTGCTCATCAGCCGGGTCATGCTGAGCGCCGGATGCTTGTCGGTGCCCTTCGGGCCGCCGATCGGGTCCAGGACGCCATACGCGTTGTCGTCGAAGATGCCCTTGGGCCAGATCGTCGGTGTGGTCTTCCACGCGTACGCCGGGTCCTTGGGCGCGGTGTTCGTCCCGACGTCGGCGAACGCGGTGAACGTGAACGGCTTCGCCCGCTCCGGGGCCGTGGTGAAGTGCGCGTCGCCGCTGACCGTCCCGTCCGAGAGCCGCACCCGGTAGTGGTAGACGGTGTCGGCCTTCAGCCCGGTGATCGCGGCCTTGGCGTAGAACTGGCTGCCGATCGGGCCGCCCGGGATCGCGTACTGCCCGGTCAGGTGTTTGATCGCGGCCTCGACCCGGGTGCCGTACGTGCCGGGGGCGTCGCCGACGTCGACGAACGCGCGCAACCCGGCCGGCATCGTCCCGGTGGCGCTGACCAGTTGCGCGGTCACCGCCATCGCGTCCCGCGGCACATCACCCGCCCCCGGCACGAACGACAGGTGTCTGCCGGAGACCACCACCCCGGCCCCGCCGGCCACCCCACCGGCCACCGCGAAAGCCCGCCTGGCCAGCGCCTGTCTATGTGTATAAGAGACAGAGGTCACCGTCTGGCGGGCGAGGAGCTGCTGGTTCCACTCGCTGAACTCGTCGAGGGTAAAAGTCACATATCGGACGTTAATCGTCCATGAGCTGCTTTTTCTGGATCTTGCCCATGGCGTTGCGGGGCAAACTGGGCACCAGGTGAACCAGGCGCGGCCGTTTGTGCGCGGCCAGGCGCTCCGCCACGAAGGAGATCAGCTCCTCCGGCGTGACCGGGTCGGCCACCACGAACGCGGTCACCTGCTCGCCCAGGTCGTCGTGCGGAGTGCCGATCACCGCCGCCTCGTGGACCGCCGGGTGCAGCAGCAGCGCGTCCTCGACCTCGCCGGCCCCGATCCGGTAGCCACCGCTCTTGATCAGGTCGGTGGACTCGCGCCCCACGATCCGGTGCCAGCCGTCCGGGCCGATCGTCGCCACGTCGCCCGTCGGGTACCAGCCGTGGATCAGCTCCGCCGGGCGGATCCCGCCGTCACGCAGGTAGCCGTCGAGCAGCGTCGGCCCGCAGACCTGCAGGCTGCCGATGCTCACCCCGTCGTCCGGAAGCGGGTTGCCGATCTCGTCGACCAGCCGGGTGTGGATGTTGTCCAGCGGCAGGCCGACGTGCCCGGCGCGACGCTCGCCGTCGGCGCGGGCGCTGACCGTGATCAGGGTCTCGGTCATGCCGTACCGCTCGACCGGGGCCTGGCCGGTCAGCTCACGGATCGCGTCGAAGACCGGGACCGGGAGCGCCGCGCTGCCGGAGACCAGCAACCTGGCCCGCTTGAGCTTCGCCGCCGAGGACGGGGCCGCCGCGATCCGCGACCAGACCGTGGGGACGCCGAAGTACATCGAGCCGGGATTATCGCCGTACGCCTCAGGGGTGGGTTTCCTGGTGTGTCGCAGTTTCGAGCCGATGCGCAGGGGACCGAGCACTCCCAGCACGAGTCCGTGCACGTGGTAGAGGGGCAGGCCGTGCACGAGCGTGTCGTCGGCGGTCCACAGCCAGGCGGCGGCGAGCGCGTCCAGGTCGGCGGCGAGCGCGGCGCGGGACAGGACGACACCCTTCGGCGCGCCGGTCGTGCCGCTCGTGTAGAGGACCAGGCCGGGGACTGTCTCTTATACAC
>KL571495.1:4880-5914 GCA_000715855.1 Actinoplanes liguriensis | reverse complement strand
GACCCGGCCGCCGCGGGCCCGTCCGACAGGATCAGCTCGGCGCCGGAGTCGCGCAGGATGTGCGCGCGCTCCACCTCGCCGGCGTCCGGCGGGATCGGCACGATCGGCACCCCGGCCAGCAGCGCGGCCGTCACCGCGACCATCGTCGGCAGGTCCGGCGCCGCCTCCACCGCGACGATCCGCAGCCCGGATATCTCCCGCGCCAGCCCGGCGGCCCACCCGAGCAACTCATGGCGGCTGACCGACCGATCCGGCGTGACCACGAAGTCGGCGACATCGGCGTCCTGCAACAGCGCGGCGAGCAAAGGCATGTGTGGATCATGCCAGGAGATATTCGGTTGCTCCCTCCTCGGCGGTCGGCGAGGCTGTGCCGCATGACGTACTGATGCCTCCACCCCAGGTCCTTTCTCCCTCCTTTGTTCGTGGAGCATCTGTTTTGTCCAGTCAGGCTTTTTCTGCCACTGTGTCCATTTTTGCCGCCCCGTCGAGCTGGATCGAGTCCGACGCTCTCGACCAGTGCCACCAGGTCGCCAAGCTGCCCGGCATGCGCCACGTCGCCGGGATGCCCGACCTGCACCCGGGCAAGGGCGCCCCGATCGGCGCCGCGATGACCTCGTCCGTGCTCTACCCGTTCCTGGTCGGATCCGACATCGGCTGCGGGATCGCGGTCTTCCCGATCACGATCAAGCGCCCGGTGCCGGAGAAGCTCGCCGCACGCTTCCCCGACCTGGACGTGCCCGACCCGGCTTTTTTCGGCTCTTTTTTCGGAGAAGCCGACGTTCCCGGTGGGTACACCGAGAGCCTCGGAACCGTCGGCCGCGGCAACCACTTCGTCGAATTGGCCCGAGTCGGCACCGTTTTCGATTCTGAGCACGCCACCCGGCTCGGACTTGCCGCCCGAGACCTCGTCCTGATCGTCCACAGCGGATCCCGCGGGCTCGGCGAGCGGATCCTGCGGGCGCACACCGAGGTGCACGGCGCCGGCCCGGCGGAAGATCCGGCGGCTTACCTGGCGGCTGTCTCTTATACACATC
>KL571495.1:2139-4643 GCA_000715855.1 Actinoplanes liguriensis | reverse complement strand
CGCTCGGCGCCGCCGTCACCGAGCCCGTCGTGGACGAGTGCCACAACTCGGTGGAGATCCGGGACGGGCTCTACCTGCACCGCAAGGGCGCCGCGAACGGCGACGGGCGGGACGTGCTCGTCGCCGGGACGCGCGGCACGCCGTCGTTCCTGGTGGCCGGGCACGCCGGGGAGGACGCCGGCTTCTCCGTGGCGCACGGGGCGGGGCGCAAGATGTCCCGCTCCGATGCCCTGCGGCGGGGAAAGGCCAAACACACCGTCGAAGAGCTTCGGCGTACGTCGCTGGGGTCGCTCGTGGTGTGCGGGGACCGGCAGCTGCTGTTCGAGGAGGCGCCGACCGCGTACAAGCGCATCGAGCAGGTGATCGGGGACCTCGTGTCGTTCGAACTGGCGACCCGGGTGGTCAGCACAGTGCCGCTGGTGACCTACAAGACCGCCGACCTGTCCTCGCGCGGAAAGGGCCGCCGGTGAGCGTTCATCTGCTGATGTCGGCCGGGCGGGGCCCGCAGGAGTGCTCGTGGGCGCTCGCCCAGCTGCTGCGCCGTCTGGAGGCCGACGCCCGTCTGCGGAAGGTGACCGTCGACCGCGTGGAGGTCGTCGCGGGGGAGCGGCCTGGTACGTACCGGTCGGTGCTGCTGCGGATCTCGTCCGCGGAGTTCGCCGCGTCCTGGACCGGGACGCTGTGCTGGCAGGCGCCCAGCCCGTACCGGACCGGCCCGGGCCGCAAGAACTGGTACGTGACCGCCCAGCCCTGCTCGGTCGGTGCCCCGCGGACCGAGTTCTCGGAGTCCGATGTGGACGTGGTTGGTGTTCGCACCGGCGGGCCGGGTGGGCAGCACCGGAACAAGGCGAGCACCGCGGTCCGCGCCACCCATCGCCCCAGCGGGACAGTCGTGGTCGTCGACACCGAACGGCAGTTCACCCTGAACCGGCGGCTCGCCCTGCGACTGCTGCGGGAGCGGCTGGAGAGGTCCGACACCCTCGCCGGCCAGGAGACGATCACCAGTCGCTGGCGCATCCACGACGAGCTGGTCCGAGGCGACCCCGTCCGGACCGAGCGCCCATAGGCAGCCCCAGGCTCACGCAACTCAGCCGGCACTCACGGCTCCAATCCCGGCCCGGATCAGCCGTGAGTGCCAGCCGGGGCTGCGTGGCTGGCGTTCACGGTTCTGACTCCGGCGCGGATCAGCCGTGAGTGCCAGCCGGGGCCGAGGGGCGCGGTTCCGGCTAAGTGGATCAAAGTTGCACCGACTGGCCCTGTCCGCGCCGCTCGCGATCTGTCAGGCTCGATGAGTTGCGTCCAGAAGCCGTGGGGGGTGTCTGTTGCGCGAGGTCCCGCGCCCGGAGGAGAGGCGGCCCTCTTCTCCTCCCGCACCCCGCCCGGAACAACGCGAGGAGGAAGTCACCGTGCCCCCGTCCTCCATCGAGATGCTGATCTTTCCCTCGACCCGCCCCGTGGTTCCCCCGGCCGACGATCTGCGGATCTTCGGGCTGTTGAGCCTGCTCCGGCACGGCGAGCTGGAGCGCCGGGGACTGGACGTCGAGGCCCGGCCGCTGCGCAACTATCAACTGCGCTTCTCCAGCGCCGGCCGGATCCGCCCGGAGTACCACACGGTCGCCTCGGAGACCGGCGCCGAGGTGCGCACCTACGGTCTCGGGGTGATGTTCCCGCCGTACACGGTGCACGCCCGCAACTCGACCTCGCCGACCGGCACCGACAACTGCGACCTGACCCAGGTCGACCACGTCCATGTGCGCCGCGCCGAGGTTCCGCAGGACGATCCGCTGCGGTCCGGGCCGATCCGGGAGATCCTCGCCCACGCCCGTCCCGACCGGGACAACTCGCCGGTGGTCCGTGAGCTGCGCGCCGCCCTGGCCGACCAGTTGGCGGCCCGTCGCCTTCCCCGTCCGGTGCGCGCGGCCTGCGCGGCGTCGGTGCACGAGGCCAACTCGGTGGTGCTCGGCGACGACGCCATGACCCGGCTGGCGCCGAAGTTCGTGCTGGAGCTCACCACCGTCCCGGCCGGCGCGCTGCTCGCCGCCGACGAGGACCTGGCCCGGGCGTACGTGGATCTGATCGCCGACCCGCACGACCACCCCGAGACGCTGGCGTCGTTCCTGCACGACCTGGTCGAGGCCGCCGCGTCCACCACGCCGGAGAACCTGCTGGGCTACGCCGACGGCCTCACCCAGCAGCAGCCGATCCTGCTCGGCCTGTTCAGCCTGGTCTCGGCCACGACCGCGACAAGCATCCAGCTCACCGCTTTCAGCCGCGAGGCCATCGCCCACACGTAGAACGGGCGGGAGACCGAGGTCTCCCGCCCGCTTCAATTCAGTTCCGGCTTTCAGTTCCCGCCCGTTCCCGGCTTCGTGTTGCCCGGGTCCGGATTCTGTTGGTCCTGATTCTGCGGGTCCTGATCCTGCTGCTGTTGCTGGTTCTTCTTGCCGTTGCTGATCTCGATCGTCACCGCGCCGCCCTTGACCGTGCGGTCCTCGGCGGTGCCC
>KL571495.1:1078-1922 GCA_000715855.1 Actinoplanes liguriensis | reverse complement strand
CCCTTGACCGTGCGGTCCTCGGCGGTGCCCGCCGCGGTGCCGGCGGGGCACTCCGAGTCGACCGTCGGGCCGGTCACCGGCTCGAAGCCGGCGCCGCGGATCTCGTCCTTGGCACTCGACAGCGAGCTGCAGGTCACATCCGGGACGCTGCGCAGGTCGCCGGTCGAGATCTTGTCGTCAGACGGCTTCTTGAACTGGACCTTGGGCTTGCCCTTCATGAAGTCCGCAAGCGTGTGCTGAACCGCGCCGTTGATGACGTCGTGCGACATCTGGTCGTTGTGGTTCTGCCAGTCCGGGTCGGCCATGTAGCCGGCGACGACCAGCGACGTGGTGCCGGCGATCAGCGACGCGGTCTTCGAGGCGTCGGTGGTGCCGGTCTTGCCGAACACCGGGTGGCCCACGATGCCGTGCGTCGGCGCGGCCGTCGTGTTGCCGTTGCAGCTGCCGAGCTGGGCCGAGTCGCCGACCGGGCAGCGGGCCGCGTCCAGCGCCGCGCGGGCGACGTCCTTGCTGGTGGCCTGGGTGCAGTGGGTCTTGCCGACGTCGAGCTTCTGGCCCGTGCTGCTGACGATCTGCTCGATCGGGGTCGGCTGGCAGTACTTGCCGTCACCGGCCAGCGTCGCGTACGCGTTCGCCATGTCCAGCGGCGTGGAGCTCATCGTACCGAGAGTGAAGGAACCCCAGCTGGCGGCCTCGTCCTCGTCGTTGGCCTTCGCCGCTTCCGCCGGCACCCGGAACTGGACGCCGAACCGCTTGGCGACGGCGACCACGTTCTCCGCGCCGACCTTCTGCTCCAGCGGCACGAAGTACGTGTTCACCGACTTGCCGAAGCCGGTCCACATGT
>KL571495.1:0-883 GCA_000715855.1 Actinoplanes liguriensis | reverse complement strand
AGTACGTGTTCACCGACTTGCCGAAGCCGGTCCACATGTTGTAGACGCCGGCCTCGCTCTTGCTGGCGTTGCTCGGGCACCAGTCGTCCGAGCCGGGGCAGGACGACGACGTGCCGTAACCGGCTTTGTACTGCGAGTGGAAGGTGACCGGCGCGTTGATCGGATAGCTGAGCGGGTAGCCCTTCTCCAGCGCCGCGACCATGGTGAACATCTTGAAGACCGAGCCGGCCTGGTAACCGGTGATGTCGCCACCGCCGGTGATCAGCGGGTTCGTCGTCTTGGGGAACGAGCCGCGGATCTTCTTCGCCTTCAGCTTCGGGTCCGGCGAGAGCTTGTTCTTCGGGTTGGCCGGGTCGTCCAGCCCATACGTCCGGTTCGTGGCGAGGATCCGGACCTTGCCGGTGCCCGGCTCGACGCCGGCGAGCAGCAGCGCGTTGCGGCTGGTGTCCTTCTGCCGGTCGACGATCTCGGCGCGCGCCGAGGCCTGACCCTTCAGGTCCAGCGTCGTGACGACCTTGTAGCCGCCGCTCTTGAGTTGCCGCTCCCGGTCATACGTCGTGGCGCCGAACGACTTCTGATCCATCCACCAGCGGTAGAAGTAGTCGCAGAAGAAGCCCCAGTTGTTCTTGGCGACCGAGGTGCAGCCGTTGCCGACCGGCTTGACCGTGGTCGGGATCTTCTCCTTCTTCGCCTTGTCGGCGTCGGCCTGGGTGATCGCGCCCATCGCCACCATCCCGGGAAGGATGTAGTTGTCGCGCCGGGCCTGGATCTGCTCGTGACCCGACTTGATGGTCGGGTTGAAGCTGGTCGGGGCCTTGACCATGCCGGCGAGCATGGCGGACTCGGCGACGTCGAGCTTGTCGGGCGTCTTGTTGAAGTAGAC
>KL571494.1:12500-13220 GCA_000715855.1 Actinoplanes liguriensis | reverse complement strand
AGCGGGTCCGGTTCGACGCGTCCGGCGCCGACGTGAAGATGGGCTCCCACCTGCTCGGCCCGATCAGCTCGGCGTTCCTGCACGTGGTGCGCAACGCGGTGGTGCACGGGCTGGAGCCGGCCGCCGACCGGCTGACGGTGGGCAAGCCGGCCGAGGGGACGGTCACGTTCGCGGTGGAGCGGCGCGGCCGGTACGCGGTGTTCCGCTGCTCCGACGACGGTCGCGGGTTCGACGTGGCCGCGCTGCGGGCGAAGGCACAGGCCCGGGGCCTGGCCGCGACCGGCGAGGCGGAGGTGCTCGACCTGGTGATGCACGGCGGGCTGAGCACGTCCACGACGGTGACCGAGGTGTCCGGCCGGGCGATCGGGATGGACGTGCTGCGCGACGTCGCGGCGCAACTGCACGGCGAGGTGCAGATCCGCAGCACGCCCGGCGCCGGCGCCACCGTCGAGCTGACCGTGCCGCTCGCCCTGCTGAGCATGACCGGGCTGCTGGTCGAGGCCGGCGGCACGGTCGCCTCGCTGCCACTGGACTCGGTGCGCGCCTGCGTGCGCCTGAGCGCGGACGAGGCGGCCACCGCGGCGGCCACCGGCAAGCTGGTCTACCAGGAGACCGCCGCGCCGTTCCGGCCGCTGGTGCAGACGCTCTACACCGGGCGGACGGTCCCGGACTCCACCGGGCCGGGCGCCGCCGTGATGCTGGAGGCCGGCGCGGGCACCG
>KL571494.1:11304-12215 GCA_000715855.1 Actinoplanes liguriensis | reverse complement strand
TCCTGGTGGTGGACGACTCGCTGACCACCCGGATGCTGGAGCGCAGCATCCTGGAGTCGGCCGGCTACCAGGTCGATCTGGCCGCGTCCGGCGAGGAGGGGCTGGAACGGGCCCGGTCCCGCCGGTACGGCCTGTTCCTCACCGACATCGACATGCCCGGCATCGACGGCTTCACGTTCGTCGAGCGGACCCGCGCCGACCCGGAGCTGGCCGTGGTGCCGGCGATCCTGGTCAGCTCGCGGGCCAGCGCCGAGGACCGGGACCGCGGGATGCGGGCCGGCGCCAGCGCGTACGTCGTGAAGGGCGAATTCGACCAGGAGGAACTGCTCGCCCACATCCGCGGCCTGGTGGTGCGCGCATGATCCGGGTGCTGGTGGTCGAGGACTCCGCGACCATGCGCTACTACCTGCGCGACGCCCTCACCGAGGATCCCGAACTGCAGGTGGTGGGCGAGGCGGTGACCGGCGAGCAGGCCGTCGAGCTGACCGGCCGGCTGCGCCCGGACGTGATCACGATGGACATGATGCTGCCCGGGATCAGCGGGCTGCAGGCGACCGAGCACATCATGGCCGACCATCCGACCCCGATCCTGGTCGTCTCGTCGGCGGACCGGCAGGAGCTGTTCAGCACGTACAACGCGCTCGCGGCGGGCGCGGTGGACGTGATGGAGAAGCCGCGTGGCGACGACTCCGACGCGGACTGGTCGCCGCGGTTACGACGTACCCTCCGGATGGTCTCCCGGATCCGGGTGATCACGCATCCGCGGGCACGGCTCGACGGCCGGGCCCGGACCGCCGCCCCGCCTCCCCCGGCGCCGGTGGCGGCCACGCCCCTGTCCTCGAACGCGCCGGCGGTGGTCGCGGTGGGCTCGTCGACCGGCGGGCCGGCCGCGCTCACCGAGCTGCTGCGGG
>KL571494.1:10470-11062 GCA_000715855.1 Actinoplanes liguriensis | reverse complement strand
ACTGCGGGGGCTGCCGCCGAACTTCCGGACCCCGCTGCTCTGCGTGCAGCACATCGCGGCCAGCGAGCAGTTCGCGGTGGCGTTCTCCGACTGGCTGGCCGGGCAGACCGGGCGCAACGTGCGCTACGCCACCGACGGCCTCCCGCTGCGCACGCTGACCGGGCAGGTGCTGCTCGCCCCGCCGGACCGGCACCTGTTCGTCCGGGACCAGGTCCTGCGGCTCTCCGACGGCCCACCCCGGCACTCCTGCCGGCCCTCGGTCGACGTGCTGTTCGAGTCGATCGCCGCCGAGTACGGCCCGCTGGCCGCCGGCTGCCTGCTCACCGGCATGGGCCGGGACGGCGCGGCCGGGCTCCTGCAGATGCGTAACCGGGGCGCGACCACGTTCGCCCAGGACGAGCACAGCTGCACCGTCTACGGCATGCCGCGGGAGGCGGCGCTGATCGGCGCGGCCGTGCACGTGCTGCCGCCGGGACGGATCGCGCAGCGACTGGCCGAGCTGCATCCGGCGGTGACCCGCCGATGACCCCGACCGTGCTGATCGTGGACGACAGCCTGACCGTGCGGATGGACCTGAACGACGCGTTCTCCG
>KL571494.1:9015-10215 GCA_000715855.1 Actinoplanes liguriensis | reverse complement strand
TGACCGTGCGGATGGACCTGAACGACGCGTTCTCCGACGACGGCTTCACCACCATCCTGTGCTCGACCGGCGCGGAGGCCCGGACGGCGTTCGCCACCGCCGCGTTCGACGCGGCGATCCTGGACGTGCTGCTGCCCGACGCGGACGGCCTGGAGCTGCTCACCGAGCTGCGCGGCTCGGCGGTCCACGCGGGCGTGGTGACCATGCTGCTGTCGGTGGAGAGCGAGGTCGCCGACCGGCTAGCCGGGCTGCGGACCGGCGCGGACGAGTACGTCGGCAAGCCGTACGACGCCGGTTACGTCGTCGCCCGCACCCGCCAGCTGCTCGGCGACCAGCACGCGGCCCGCCCGGGTGACGGCGCCCCCGCCATCCTGGTGATCGACGACAGCCTGACGTTCCGCGAGCAGTTGCGGGAGCTGCTGGAGCCGGAGGGGTACGCCGTGATCACCGCGGCGAGCGGCGAGGAGGGCCTGCGGATGGCGGCCGACCGCCGGCCGAACGCGGTGATCGTGGACGGCGTGATGCCGGGCATCGACGGCGCCACGGTGATCCGCCGGATCCGCCTCGACCCGGCGCTGCGCGACACCCCGTGCCTGCTGATGACCGCCGCCGACGACTACGCGACCGAGATGCAGATGCTGGACGCCGGCGCCGACGCGTTCGTCCGCAAGCAGCAGGACCTGGCGGTGGTCCTGGCGAAGCTGGCCGCGGTGCTGCGGCAGTCCGCCGAGCAGCTGCCGATCGAGGCGATCGGGAGCCTGCACGGGCCGGGCAAGGTGCTCATCGTCAGCCCGGTCCGCGAGGTCCTCGAGGACTGGGCCGACGCGCTGAGCGCCGAGTCGTACGACATCGTCTCCTGCACCGGTGTCGGCGACGCGCTCGAGCTTCTCGGCGAGCAGGCCGCCGACTGCGTCGTGCTCGGCCTCGACCTCCCGGGTGTCCCGGAGGCGTGCCGGCAGATCCGCCAGGTGCCGCAGATCGGCGAGGTCCCGCTGATCGTGACCGGCAAGGAGGACGCGATGCTGGACTGCCTGGCCGCCGGCGCCGACGACTACGTGAAGACCACGGACGTCCCGGAGGGCCTGCGTGTGCACGTCCGCGCCCAGATCCGCCGCAAGCAGACGCACGACGAGGCCCGCCGGATCCGTGAGGAGCTGATGCGCCGCGAGCTGGACGCCGCCGAGCAGCGGGCGGCCCGTC
>KL571494.1:8493-8781 GCA_000715855.1 Actinoplanes liguriensis | reverse complement strand
TCAGAGATGTGTATAAGAGACAGACCCGTCAGCTCGCCGAGACCCGGGCCGCGATGGTCGAGGAGCTGGAGTGGCGCAACCGGGAGCTGGAGGCGTTCTCCGGCTCGGTCTCGCACGACCTGCGCGGCCCGCTGCAGGTGATCAGCAGTTTCGCCGAGCACATGCTGGACCAGGCCGACGACGAGGAGCTCGGCGAGCAGACCCGGCACCGGATCACCCGGATCCACGCGGCCGCGCTGCGGATGGCCGACCTGGTCGAGTCGCTGCTGATCCTGGCCCGGGCCAGCC
>KL571494.1:4273-8261 GCA_000715855.1 Actinoplanes liguriensis | reverse complement strand
CTGCTGATCCTGGCCCGGGCCAGCCGCGGCGAGCTGCGCCGGGCCGTCTTCGACCTGACCGAGACCGCCCATCAGGTGTGCGCCGAGGTGGCCGCCCGGGACCCCGACCACAGGGTGGAGTTCAAGGTCCAGGAGGGCATGTCGGCCGACGGGGACGAGGGGCTGGTCCGGGTGATCCTGGAGAACCTGATCAACAACGCGGCGAAGTTCACCCGGAAGGTCGAGCACCCGGTGATCACCGTCGGCTGCGTGCAGGGCGATTATTTTGTACGCGACAACGGCGCGGGCTTCCCGGCCGGCAAAGCGGGCGAGCTGTTCCGGCCGTTCGCCCGGCTGCACGACGCCCGCGACTTCCCGGGCACCGGCATCGGCCTGACCACCGTGCATCGCGCGGTCGAGCGGCACGGCGGGGAGATCCGGGCCGAGGGCGAGGAGGGTCAGGGCGCCACGTTCTGGTTCACCCTGCCCCCCGCGGAGCCGCCCGCCGGGCCGGAGCGGCGAGGACAGGCCCGCCGCTCCGGGTGAGGGTCAGCCGACGTACGCCAGGCCGTCGGCGACGACGGTGGCCCGCCCGCTCGTCCCGGCGACCACGACCACCACGGTGTGCTTGCCGGCCTTGAACGACTTCGCCCACAGCGCCTGGCGGTACTTGGTGGTGCTCGACCTCGTGTCGACCGTGGCGACCTTCTTGCCGTCCAGGTAGATGTCCGCCTTACCGGTCGCGGCGCCGCGCGAGAAGATCAACGCGGCGGAACGGCCGGTGAAGGCGTACGTCAGCTTGGTGTTCTTCTTCGTCGCCGCGAGCGCCTTGCCGCTGAGGTAGCCGCTCGAGGTCCGCGCGGTCCAGGTCCCGGTCCGTTTGCCCTTCGTCTCGGCCAGCAGCGTCGTCTTGCTCGTCACCGCCGTGGTCCGGGTGTTGAGCGACGCGTCCCGCGCGGTCAGCGAGAACGCGGTGCTCGCGCCCGGCCGCACGGTGGTGTTCCAGGCCGTCCCGGCCGGCGCGAGGTTCGCCCGGACCGGTTTGGTCGCGGTCACCGTGTAGAGCTTGACGGCGTCGCTCGCCTTGTACGCCACCGCGACCGGCACCGCGGTCGTCGTGACCGTGCCGGTGCGCAGCCCCACCGCAGGCCCGGTCAGGGCGGGCGCGGTCACGTCGGCGATCACCCGGTACGCCGAGGTCAGCGCGCTGCCGCCGGCGATGTGGGTGGCCCGCACCGCGATGGTGTGGCTGCCCGGGGCGAGGGTGATGCTGCCGCTGGTCCGGGCGGTGCCGGGCAGTGTGACGGCGGTCTTGCCGTCGCGCAGCACCTCGAACTTGGCGATCTGCGAGGACGGCGTGGACACGCTCCAGTTGAACGTCACCGCGGTACGCACGTAGAAGGCGCCGCTGATCGAGAGGCCACCGGCGAGCGACGTGCCGGCCAGCCCGGTGATCTGCTGCACCGACCGCGACCGGATGGTGCCGAGCTGGCTGTAGAGGTTGGTGCCCGGGCACTCGGTCAGGAAGTTACCGGAGGTGCCCCGCTCGCCGTCCTTGTGCCCGGAGATGCGCGGGAACGAGACGCTGGAGCCCTGCTTCCAGTATCGGTCGGCGACGCCCTCGGTCATCGTCGCGGTGCCGGCCGGGCTGTAGTCGTACGCCCCCAGCCGGGCCGCCGCCACCTGCGCGATCGTGGTCAGCGCCGCCGACGACGTCGTGATCTTGGTGTAGTCACCGAGCAGCGCGACGCCCACCGAGGCGGTGTTGAAGCCGACCGTGTGCGCGCCGATGACGGCGTTGCCGACCCCGCCCTTGCGGCCCTCGTAGAGCGTGCCGCACGCGTCGACGAGGAAGTTGTAGCCCATGTCGGACAGGCCCTTGACCTTGATGTCGTTGACCTGGATGCCGCGGACCACGGACGGCGCCTGGGCGCAGGTGTACTCGTTGCCGAAGCCGGTGTGGTGCACCCACACCATCTTGGCCTCGCTGGCGACGTCGATGTCGTACTTGACCAGGCTCTCGTCGGCGTTCCAGCCGGCCCGGGACACGTACGCGGGAAGCTGGGCCTTGACCGGGACCGTCGAGGTCGGCACCGGCGCCGCGCTCGTCGACTCCGGCGCCGCGCTGGTGGCCGTCGTCGTGGTGCTGACCGGCGGCGCCGTCGTGGCCGGCGGCTCGGAGCTCTGGTCCGGGACCGGCTCGGTGGCCGGCGTGGTGGGCAGGTCGGACACCTGCGGGCCGGCCGGCTCGGTGCTCTCGTCCTCGGCCGGCTCGGTGCTCTCGGTCGCCGACGGTTCCACCGACGGGGTGACCTCGTCACCGCCGCCCTGCCCACCCTTGACGTCCGTGTCGATCAGGTTGATCTTCAACGCGTCCGGGAGCTTGCCGCCGCCGGAGATGCGAGCGGCCACACCGTTGGACAGGCCGGTCCAGATCGCGTCGGTCGCGCCGTGCACGCGGGCCGCCTCGGCGGGCCGGTCCGCGGCGGCCTCGGCCACCCCGAGGGTCTGCCAGCCGGACCACTTGCCGGTCCTGGCGTCGCGGGACCGCACCTGGATGGCGCCCTGCGGCGCGGCCGCCGGGTCGGTCCAGGAGACGCTGACCATGCTGAACTTCCGGGTGTCGCGCTGCGACAGCTCCGCGCCGCCCGGTGTGGCCGTCAGGTCGAGCGAGTCGACCTCGGCGTGCAACTCGGGCTGCTTCGCGGCCGGGTCCGGCGGGATGCTGGAGATGGTGACCTCCGCCGCCCGCTGCGCGCCCCGGTCATCGGGCCAGAGAAGCGCCGTGACGCCTCCGGCCGCGGCGAGCACGGCCACCGCCGTGCCCGCCACTATCGACTGCCGCCGATTCATTCCTACCCCCGCACGATCATCGATCTGGCGGCGGTGAGGGTACCGGAGTTCTGTGGCTATTCGGTACCGAGGGCGGTTACCGGACTCACCCTCGCCGCCCGGCGGGCCGGCAGCACCCCGGCCAGCGCGGTCAGCCCGACCAGGATCAGGAACGCGGCGGCGAGCTGCCACACCGGGACCGTCAGCGGGGCGTTGGCGCCGATCGCCTGCAGGGCCAGCCACGCGTACGGCACACCGAGCACCAGTCCGAGGACCGCGCCGATCACGCCGTACAGGGCGGACTCGGCGGTGAGCATGGCCCGCAGGCCGCCGCGGGACATCCCGATCGCGCGGAGCAGGCCGGACTCGCGGACCCGCTCGACCACCGACAACGCCGTGGTGGCGCCCACCCCGACCACCGCGATCAGCACGGTCAGCCCGATCAGGCCGAGCGCGATCGCGAGCACCAGCGCCAGGTCCGAGTTGAGGTCGTCGCGCTGGTCGGCGAGCACGTTCACGGTCCAGTCGCCGCTGCCACCACCGGCCGCGCGCATCGCCCGCAGCGCCTCGGTCCGCGCCGATTCGCCGCCGGACGACGCGTCGGCGAGCATGCCCGACGCCGCGGCGCCGACGCCGAGCGCGGTCAGGTCGGCCGGCGTCATCAGCATCCCGGTGTGCAGCGGGGCGTCGTCGCCGAGCACCGCAATCACCGTGAGGGTGACGGTTTTCTTGCCGTTCTTCACCGGAAGGGTGTCACCCACACCGACACCCAGGTTGTCGGCGACGAAGCTCGCGAGCACCGCGCCGCCCGGTCGCAGGTCGTCCAGCGCGCCGGCCCGGACGTCCAGGTCGCTCAGCCGGGGCAACGCCTTCACGTCCAGGTCGGTGACCGCCACCTGGTCCAGGCGGCCGGCCTGGGCGGTCGCCAGCCGCCGGTACGTGGTGACCCGCGTCAGCTCCCGGCTCGCCCTGGCCTTCGTGACGACCGCGTCCGGCAGCGTGCTCCCCTCGGCCCCGGTCATCTCGAAGTCGGCCGGGGCGGACGCGGCCAGCTCCCGGTTGCCGAGCGCCTTGATCGACGCGCCGCCGACCAGCACCCCGGCGACCAGCGTGACGCCGAGCGCGACCACCACCGACACGGCCGCGGCCCGGCGGGCGCTGCCGCCCACCCCGCCGA
>KL571494.1:0-4075 GCA_000715855.1 Actinoplanes liguriensis | reverse complement strand
GCCGGACCAGCACCGGGCCGAGCGCGATCAGGGCGATGAACGCCAGCGCGCCGGAGGCGACCACGGACAGCAGCATGAGGCTCGGGTCGTAGTTGTCGTCGTTCGGGCCGGGCAGGTTGACGTAGACGTACCCGGCCAGGGCCAGCGCGCCGGCCAGCGGCAGCAGCCCGGCGACCCAGCGCAGCACGCCGATCCCGGTCCGGGCGCCGGTGCCGGCCGCGGCCCGCAGCGCCTCCAGCGGGGCGACCCGCGAGGCGGAGACGGCCGGGGAGAGCACCGCCACCACCGAGATCACCACGGCCAGCAGCACCGTGCCGAGCGCGGGCAGCACCGGCAGGCCCGGACCCTGGATGTGGGCGCCGAACGCCCGCGCCACGACCGGGACCAGCCAGCCCACGCCGAGCGCGGCGAGCACGCCGGTGACCCCGGTGACCAAGCCGGTCAGGGCGCCCTCGGCGGCCAGCGCCCGGAACGTCGCGCCCCGGCCGGCGCCGACCGCCCGCAGCAGCGCGAGCTGCCGCATCCGCTGGGCGAAGACGATCCGGAACGTGCTGGCGGCGATCAGGCCGGCCGCGGCGACCGCGATCGCGACGAACATCCCGACGACGGCGAAGACCTGGTCGACCTGGTCCGCCGCGCCGCGCGCCTCGGCGAGCCGGACATCGGCCCCCGTGGCCACCTCCGGCCGTTCGTCCTGCTTCGTGCCGGCGAACAACGCCGTGATCTTGTCCTGGACCGGGCCGGTGGCGGTCCCGCCGTCCACGTCGACGTCGATCTGCTCGACGTAGTGCTCGGGGGTCAGACCCAGGACGGTGCTCGCCGGGGCGTACGCGTCGTAGCCGAAGTCGTTCGGCGCCTCCACCACCCCGACCACCGCCAGCGGCACCTTCTTGCCGGTGCCCGGGTCGATCGTCGCGGTCGAGCCCACGGTCAGGCCGAGCAACTCGACCGTGCGCGGCGTGACGGCGACCTCGCCGGCGGCCGCCGGGTACCGGCCGGACTTCAGCGTGACCAGCGCGAGCGGGCCGCTGCCCGGGTCGGCGGTCACGTTCAGGTACTGTCCGCCCATCTGGGCGCCGATCCCGAGCCGGGCCGCGGTGCGCGAGACGCCCGGGATGGCGTTGATCGCGGCGAGCTGCTTGTCGTCGATGCTCCCGTTGCGCACGACCACGTCGGCCGCGGCGGGGGTGCCGCTGAACCCGTCCAGCACGCTGCGCTCGGTGATCTGCTGGGCCAGCACGGTCGCGAACACCACGAACGAGGCGACCAGCACGGCCAGGCCGGTGAGCAGCAGGCGCGACGGACGGCGGGCGACGCCCGTCAACTGCGTACGCAGAACGGCGTTCATCGGACCGCCGCCAGGGACTGCAGAGCGTCGGTGACGGACGCGATGTCCGGGTTGTGGATCTCCCCGGCGAGCCGTCCGTCGGCGAGCAGCACCACCCGGTCGGCGTAGGCGGCCGCGCCCGCGTCGTGGGTGACCATCACGATCGTCTGACCGAGGTTGCGGGCCGAGTCGCGGAGCAGGCCGAGCACCTCGGCGCCGGAACGCGAGTCCAGGTTGCCGGTCGGCTCGTCGGCGAAGAGCACCTCGGGCCGGGACACCAGCGCCCGGGCCAGCGCGACCCGCTGCTGATCGGGCCGGGACACCAGCGCCCGGGCCAGCGCGACCCGCTGCTGCTGGCCCGAGCGTGGTGACGAGCCGGTCGAACAGCTCCGCGTCGGGCTTCTTGCCGCCCAGGTCGAGCGGCAGCGTGATGTTGCCCGCGGCGGTGAGCTGCGGGAGCAGGTTGAACGACTGGAAGACGAACCCGATCCGCTCCCGGCGCACCTTGGTGAGCACCTTGTCGGACTGCTTGGTCAGGTCGCTGCCGCCGAGCAGCACCTGCCCGGAGGTGGCCGTGTCCAGGCCGGCCAGGCAGTGCATGAGCGTGGACTTGCCGGATCCGGACGGGCCCATGATGGCGGTGAACCGGCCGCGCTCGAAGCCGACCGTGACCCCGTCGAGGGCGCGAACCGCGGTGTCGCCGGAGCCGTACACCTTCACCAGGTCGACGGCCGCGACCGCCGCCAGGGCGTCGTGGCCGGCCTGTGGGGACTGCGTCTGCATGGAAGCTCCAAGGAAGCTGTGAACCGGACGGAGGAATCCTGTTCGATCGGGTGCCACCGCCACATCCGCTCACAGGCAGGCTTCAGGTTCGGGCGGCTCTAACTTTCGGCCGATGGAGATCGGTCCCCGGCCGCCTACGCTGGGTCACGATGAACCGCATTCTGATCGGGATCCTGCAGGTCGCCGGGCTGGGCGGCATGGCCCTGCTCGGCCTGATCGACGTGAGCGCCGGGATGACCTCGAGCCCGGCCTTCGGCATCCAGGTCGCGCTCGCGATCGCCGTCGCCGCGGTCTGCCTGCCGCACTACAAGCCGCGCTCGACGCTGCTGCCGCTCGCCACCGTCGGGGTCTCCGGGGTGTCGCTGCTGGTCAGCGCGGGGCTGGCGGTCGCCGCGCCGTACGGTGCGCTGTGGGGCATCGCCGAGTCGGCCGCGCTGCTCGTCCTGCTCCTGCTCGTGGCACGCAACGCCCGGCCCGACTGGGCGGTGCTCGCCCTGGTCACCGCCGGCGCCGCGGTCAGCGTGATGCCGCTGCGCGCCGGGCACACCACCATCTACGGCACGTTCTGCCTGGTCCAGGCGCTCGCCGCGGCCGGCGCGATCGGGCTCGGCGTGACCCTGCGGATGACCGCGACCAACCGGCAGCGCGCGCTCGACTCGGTCCGCGCCGAGCAGCGCGCCGAGTTCGCCCGCGACCTGCACGACTTCATCGCCCACCACGTGACCGGGATCGTCGTGCAGGCGCAGGGCGCCCGGTTCATCGCCGAGCAGGACCCGAAGCGGGTGCTGCTCGCGCTGGAGCAGATCGAGCACGCCGGCTCCGAGACGATGGCGTCGATGCGCCGGATGGTCGGCGTGCTGCGCGACCCGGACTCGAGCCCGGACGCGCCGCTGGCCCCGGTCTCCGGAGTGCCCGAGCTGGTCCCGCTCGCCGAGCAGTTCACCGCGGCCGGAGGCCCGCCGGCCCGGCTGCACCTGGAGGGCGACCCGCACGGGCTGCCGGTCGAGGTCTCCACCTCGGCGTTCCGGGTGGTGATGGAGGCGCTGACCAACACCCGGCAGCACGCGCCGCAGGCCACCGCGGTCGACATCTGGGTGCGCCGGGCCCGCGACCAGCTGCTGATCCGGGTGGCCAACGACGGTCCCGCACCCCGTCCGTCGCTGGACCGGCCGGGGTACGGTCTGGTCGGCCTCACCGAACGGGTCCGCGCGGCCGGCGGGCGGATCACCTCCGGGCCGGGCGTCGACGGCGGCTGGGTCGTCGACGCGGTGTTCCCCCTCTCCTAGGAGTCACTCACAGTGATACGCGTGCTCGTCGCGGACGATCAGGCCATGGTCCGCACCGGCTTCGGCATGATCATCGGCGCGCAGCCGGACATGGAGGTCGTCGGCGAGGCCGCGGACGGCGTCGAGGCCGTCGAGGCCGCCCGCCGCCTGCGCCCGGACGTGGCGCTCTTCGACATCCGGATGCCGAAGATGGACGGCCTGCAGGCGCTGCGGCTGCTCGCCGGCCCCGGCGTCGCCGACCCGATCAAGGTGGTCGTCGTCACCACGTTCGACCTCGACGAATACGTTCACCAGGCACTGCGCAACGGCGCGGCCGGGTTCCTGCTCAAGGACTCCGGGCCGGCGCTGCTGATCGAGGCGGTCCGCGCGGCGTACTCCGGCGACGCCCTGATCAGCCCGTCGATCACGGTCCGCCTGCTGGAGCACCTCTCCCAGCCGGCCCCGCGGGGCGACGACGGCGGCCTCTCCCCGCGCGAGCTCGAGGTGGTGCGACTGATCGCCCGCGGCCGGACCAACGCGGAGATCGCCGCCGAGCTGTTCATCTCGGTCGGCACGGTCAAGACCCACCTGGGCAGCGTCCAGTCCAAGATCAGCCTCCGCAACCGCGTCGAGGTCGCGGCGTGGGCCTGGGAACGCCGCCTCGTCAGCTGACCGATCCAGATCAATGTCAAGATCTTCA
>KL571493.1:20552-22462 GCA_000715855.1 Actinoplanes liguriensis | reverse complement strand
TGTATAAGAGACAGGCCCAGGAGCACCTCGTCGGCGCCGTCGCCGGTGAGCACGCAACGCACTGATCCGGCGGCCAGGTCACAGGCGAGCACGGTGGGCAGCAGGGACGAATCGGCCAGCGGCTCGTCGATCCGGCCGTACCAGTCGCGTACTCCGTCGGCCAGGTCGCCGGCGCTGAGCCGGCGGTGGTGATGGTCGGTCCCGAGATGCCGGGCCACGGCGGCCGCGGCGTCGGTCTCGTCGAACGCGGGGTCGGTGAAGCCGACCGAGAAGGTGGCCGGGGCCCGGCCGGTCTCCTGCTTGACCAGCGCCGCCACCACGCTCGAGTCGAGGCCGCCACTGAGCAGCACCCCCGGAGTGGAAGCGCCGTCGAGCCGCCGGACGACCGCCGCGCGCAGCACCGCCTCGAGGTCGCGCTCGACCTCGACGGCTGACCGGAGGTCCCGCGTCGCGGGCAGGCCGGGCTGCCAGTGGACGACTGTGCGGGTCGTGCTCGGCCCCCACTCCAGGTAGCCGCCGGGCGGCACCTTGTGCACGCCGGTGAGCACCGACCTGGTCGCCGGGAACGCCTGGAGCACCAGGTAGTCGGCGACCGCTTCCGGATCGGGGGTGGACGGGCACCGCGGATGCCGGCGTAACGCGCTCAGCTCGGACGCGAAGACCAGACCGGCACCGTCGTGGAAGTAGTAGAGCGGCTTCTTGCCGAGACGGTCGCGGGCCAGAATCGTCCGCCCGTCGCGCCGGTCGTGCACGGCGAAGGCGAACATGCCCCGTATGCGTTCCAGCGCTCGGACCCCGTCGCGTTCCAGCAGTTCGGCGAGGACCTCGGTGTCCGAGCCGGTCCGCAGGGCGAGCCCGTCGGCGGCCAGTTCGGCCCGCAGCTCGGCGAAGTTGTAGATCTCCCCGTTCAGCACGACGGCGGTGTTCCCGGACGCGGTGACCAGAGGCTGAGCGCCGTTGACCGGATCCGTGAAGGGCAGCGCGCAGTGGCCGAGCATCATTTCGCCGTGCCGGCCGGCCGCCACGCCGTCCGGGCCGCGGTGCCGGATCGCCGCGAGCATCGACAAGGCCAGGTCGTAGCCTTCCGGCCCGCTGAATCCCGGGTGGCTGAAACCCGCGAAACCACACATCCCGAAGCTCCCCCCGTGCCGCGATCGGTCAGGCGCCGGCCGTGGCCATCCGTGAGCGCTGGGCCTCGATGCTCAGGCGTAAACCCTCGAGCAGGGTGGTGGTCGCCCGGAAGCCCAGCGTGGCCGCGGTGCGGCCGGTGTCGGCCAGCGTGAAGCCGACGTCGCCGGCCTTGCGATCCCGGTGAACCACCCTCGGCGCGCGCTCGGCCAGCTCGCTGACCTGCGCGATCAACTCGTTGAGTGAGACGTTGCGGCCGGAGCCGAGGTTGAACACACCACTGCCGGCGGTCGCGTCGACGGCCCGGGTGATGGCCTCGACGACGTCACCGACGTAGATGAAGTCGCGGCGTGCGGTGCCGTCACCGTAGATCTCGATCATGTCGCCGGTCAGCGCGGCCCGGATCAGCCGGGAGATCAGCATGTCGGGGCGTTGACCGGGCCCGTACACGGTGAAGAATCGCAATGCCACAGTGGACAATCGGCTGCCGGGCCGGTGCGCGTAGGCGAGGGCGAGCTGCTCCGCGGCGAGCTTGGTCACGGCGTACGGCGAGGCGGGCGCGGGTGACCGGGTCTCCGCCATCGGTCCGGAGGCCCCGTCGCCGTAGACCGATGACGAGGAGGCGATCACCAGCCGGGGTGTGCCGGCGGTCGTGCAGGCCTCGAGCAGGCGCCGGGTGACCAGCAGGTTACAGTCGACGTAGTCGTCGAAGTCCCGCCACGAGGGCCGTACGCCGGGGATCGCGGCCAGGTGGACGACGGCGTCGACCCCCTCCAAGCCGG
>KL571493.1:18873-20350 GCA_000715855.1 Actinoplanes liguriensis | reverse complement strand
CTGCCGATGAAGCCGGCCGAGCCCGTCACGAGGATTCTTCGAACGACTTGCGGATTCGCCATCGGGTGGCTCTCCTCCCCGTTCCTGTCGCGCGTCTCAGTGGGCGGGCATGGCCGATCCGGTGTCGCACCCAGCATCTCGACGAATTGGCGAGCATGATTGGATGCTGCGAAGAACTATCCGCCCCCGTAATCGGTATGTTCGGCCTCCTGTCTACAGTAGAGGTGGCTGAGACGTCTACCCCGTTCGATGCGATTAAGCGTTCCAAGAGCTGATTATCCGGAACATGAACGCATATTCCCAGGTAGGCGGCGAGGGGCTGCAGGCGGTAGGCGCATTGACGGAAGTCATGGTAGGTTGGCTGTCTGCGAGCCGTAACATCGATGAACGCGCAGCTCACAAGCGCTCATCGCGGTGGGTGCCCACGACGGGGTGTTGCACGTGCCTGGCATCATGCCCTGCCCGCGATCCGGGTGCCGGTGCCCGGATCCGTATGGATAGACATTGGCTGCCGCTGAAATGCCATTGCCCGACGCGTCATATTCTGAGTCATGGAAGCCATTCTTTCGAAGCCATTTTAGAATCAACCGGGGGCGCTTGGCGCTGCTGGCAATGCTGTTGCCGCTGGACATTGGCCGCCAGTTGCTGACCCCCGAGATCCTGCGCCGATTCATTGACTCGGCCGTTTCCGGGCGGATGGAATCGACCGGACGACTGGTGACCGTCTACTTCGTCCTCGTGGTGGCCGGCCTGGGCACCTCGGTGCTGATGGCCCACATCAGCGCCAAGCTCGCCTGGAGCTCCACCAACGATCTGCGGGACCGGATGATGGCGGCCCTGCTGCGGCAGAACGCGTCGTTCTTCCAGAAGGCCTCCCCGGGCGAGCTGGTCGATCGGATCGACAACGACACCGCCCGGCTCGGCTCGACCATGTCTGGCCTGCTGCTCGATCTGGCCGCCCAGACACTGCTCGCCGTCGGCATCATCGCCGCTCTGTGCCGCCTGGACTGGCGCTTCGGCGTACTGTTCCTGCCGTTCACCGCGGCCATGCTGGTGCTGCTGCGGCGCCAGGCCGGGCGGGCACTGCCGTACATCGAGGCGCAGCGGGAGACCGAAGCCCTGATCCTGGGCGCGGTAGACGAGTGGACGACCGGTGCCGAAGACGTGCGTACCGCCGGCGGTGTCGACCACGTCCGGAACTCGCTGTGGGAGATGGGACGCCGGGAATACCGCACCGGGCGGCTCGCCGCCGCCGCCGGCGTACGCTGGCCCGCGACCGTGCAGGCGTTGTCGGTGATCAGTACGTTGCTCGCGCTGGTGCTCGGTGTCGAGCTGAACCGCGCAGGCACGGCGACGGTGGGAACCGTCTTCGCGGCGCTGAGCTATGCCACCCTGATCCGCTTCCCGCTCACCCAGATCGCCAGCCGCGCGCTGGAGGCGCAGACCGCGGTGGTCAGCCTCCGCAGGGTCCGGCGGC
>KL571493.1:17408-18697 GCA_000715855.1 Actinoplanes liguriensis | reverse complement strand
CAGAGATGTGTATAAGAGACAGGTACGAGCTGGTCTTCGACCGAGTGACGTTCGGCTACGACGAGGGCCCGGCCGTCCTTCGCGATGTCTCGTTCCGGCTCCCGGCCGGAGAGATCCTCGGGTTGGTCGGCCGGAGCGGGAGCGGCAAGTCGACGATAATCAAGCTGGCCTTCCGGCACCTCGTGCCGAGCGCCGGCCGGATCCGCCTCGGGAGCCACGACCTGAGCCTGCTGAACCGGGCGTCGTTGCGCCACTCCGTCGCCTACATCCCCCAGGGCATCACGCTCTTCGACGGCACCCTGCGCGACAACCTGACCCTCTTCGCGACCGGCTACGACGACGGCGCGCTGCTGACCGCCCTGCGCGAAGCCGGTCTGGGCGCGCTGCTGGAGTCGTTGCCGGACGGCCTGGACACCCACCTCGACGCCGGGTGGACCCGCCTGTCCACCGGGGAGGGTCAAATGCTCAACCTCGCCCGCGCCTTCCTCACCGACCCGGCGATCGTGCTCCTGGACGAGCCGTCCTCGCAGATCGATCCGCGCACTGAGCGGGCGCTGCGGCAGGCGCTGCACCGATTCGCTCGCGGCCGCACCGCGGTCATCGTGTCGCACCGGTTGGAAACCCTGGAGGTGGCGGACCGGATCCTGGTGCTCGACGACGGGCAGGTCGCCGAGTACGGCGCCAGGACCGCCCTGCTCGCCGATCCCGATTCGGCGTTCGCCCGCCTGATCGCCGCGGAAACGGCCGCCCCGTGACGACCGTGCGGCGCTTCGCCCGGGTGCTGCGCGGGCAGCGGCGTGACTACCTGGTGCTGGTCGGCGCCTGGACGCTGCTGCGCGTGGGCACCCTCGCGGTCGGGCTGCTGCTGCAGCGGCTCTTCGACGCGATCTCCGGCAGCCGGGCCGTCGGCCTCGGCCCCTGGAGCCTGATCGCCGCGATCGGCGGGATCGAGGCCGCCCGGCAGACTCTGCAGTTCACGTCGGTCATCTCCCGGCTCGAGCCGAGCATCGTCTTCCGCACCAAGGCCCTGCTCCGCGACCAGTTGATGGCCGCCCGGCTCCGCGGGGCGGGCGACCGGTCCGGCGATCCGGGGGTGCTCACCGTCATGGGCGCCGACGTCGAGGAGATCAGCACGTTCGCGGCCTGGTCGCCGGCCAACCTGGCCCGGTGGATCTTCGCGGTGGCGGCCGTCACCATCCTGATGAGTGTCGACGTCGCTCTGGCCTCGGCGGTGCTCGCGCTCCTTCTCGTGCTGGCGGCGACGATTCGGGCGATGCACGGCCGATACC
>KL571493.1:16704-17143 GCA_000715855.1 Actinoplanes liguriensis | reverse complement strand
CCGCCGGTACCGGGCGGCGAGCGTGGCGGCCACCGCCCGCGTGCGCGCGGGTCTGCGTGACGCGATTGCCGGTGTGCCGGTGATCCAGGCGTCCCACGCCGAGAGTCACATCGGCGAACACCTGCACCGGCTCGGCCGGGAACGCTACCGGGCGGCGGTGGCCGAGGAGACGTACGCCGCGCTTCAGCAGAACGCCGTCGCGAATGTCGCGCCGCTGGGCACCGGACTGGTTCTGCTGGCCGCTGCCCGGGGCCTCCGCGACGGCAGTCTGACCGTCGGCGACATCGCGCTCTTCGGTTACTACCTGCAGATGCTCACCGAGGCGCTGGCATCCCTGGGCGTACTGGTCGTCCGGCTGCAGCGGCTCGGCATCTCGCTCGGCCGGACGCGTCACGGCCTCCCGGACGGCCCGGTCGGCCGGCGCGTGCGAATGGACGAC
>KL571493.1:14940-16503 GCA_000715855.1 Actinoplanes liguriensis | reverse complement strand
TGTATAAGAGACAGAGCTCACCGTGAGCTCGCTGGCCTACCGCCCGGGAGCGGACGGGGTCTGCCTGACCGCGGCGGCGGGCGCGTTGGTCGTCGTGACCGGCCGGCTCGGCAGCGGCAAGAGCACGCTGCTGCGAGCGATCCTCGGGTTGACCGGCCCGGTCACCGGTGAGATCCGCTGGAACGGCACCGTGGTGCGGCCGGCCGACCTCGCGCCGCCCCGCTGTGCCTACGTGCCCCAGGTCCCCCGGCTGTTCACCGGGACGCTGCGGGAGAACGTCACGCTCGGCACGGCGGTCACAGAGGCGGATCTGGGCCGGGCGCTGCGACTGGCCCGTCTGGAGATCGATCTCGCCGCGATGCCCGAGGGCACCGCCACCGCGGTCGGGCCGCGCGGTCTGCGGCTCTCCGGCGGCCAGCTGCAGCGGGTCGCGATCGCTCGGGCCCTGGTGCGCCGGCCCGACGTGGTCTTCCTGGACGATGCGTCCAGCGCGCTCGACGGGCCGACGGAACGGGAGCTGTTCGACGAGTTGCGCCGCGACGGTGTCACCGTGGTGGCCGTCTCGCACCGCCGCCGGTTGCTGGAGTCGGCCGACCAGGTGGTGCTGCTCGGCCGGGGCGGCATGATCGGCTCGGGGACCCTGGCGGAACTTCTCGCCGACAGCGACGAGATGCGGTCGCTCTGGGCCTCCTATGCCGGGCCGGACGGTGCCTGAACCTGCTCGCGGAGCAGCTCGGAGACGGTGACCAGGGTGAACCCCCGGGTCAGGAGGCCGTCCACAATGCCGGGCAGCGCCTCCCGAGCGGCGGTGTTGACCTGGTCCATCGGGTGCAACAGGATGATGGATCCCGGACGGGCGGAGGACAGCGCCCGCTCGACGATGACCTCGGCATCGCCGGTCGGCCCCGGCTCGGTCTCCGGCTCCACGTCCCAGGTGATCATCGGGCGCCCGGCCCGGTGCAGGTGGTAGGGCAGGCCGAACAGCTTCGCGCAGTTCGGCGGACGGAACAGCGGCGGACCCGGCTGACCGGCCCGGGCCAGAACGTCGTCGGTCCGCTGGATCTCACCGGCGATCGTCGCCCCCCGCATGAACAGCATCCGGCGGTGCGACCAGCTGTGGTTCGCCAGCTCGTGACCCTCCGCCCGAATCGCGGCGGTCAGCTCGGGATGCGCCGCCGCGTCCCGGCCGACCAGAAAGAACGTCGCCCGCACTCGGCGGCTGCGCAGGATGTCGAGGATTTCCTGGCAGTGCTCCGGGTACGGCCCGTCGTCCAAGGTGAGGGCGACCACCCGGCGGTCGGTGGGGACCCGATGCACGGGTCGCCCGAACAGGTGCCGGCGGCGGCTCTTGACGACCGCCCGAAAGCCCCGGGCCGCACCGGCCAGCAGAACCACCGCCCCCGCCCCGGTCAGCGCGACGACCATCCCGGTGCCCATCCAGGCACGATATTCCACAATGGACAGGTGCGCCAGCGGGTCAGCTGTCGCTCAGATCCCGGTTGATGGCGCCGGCGCCGGCCACGACCGCCGCCGCCGTCCAGCCGGCCAGAACCGGCAGGGGGC
>KL571493.1:11379-14743 GCA_000715855.1 Actinoplanes liguriensis | reverse complement strand
CCGGCAGGGGCCCGAGATCGCCGCCGGCGATGGTCAGCGCTGCCGAGAACGGCAGCGGCCCCTCCAGCTTGAGCAGCAGTCCCTCGACGAAGAAGAGCCAGAAGCCGAAGCCGGCGAGGAGCCAGAGCGGACGCCGTATCACGGTCGCGGTGGCGGTGCCGAAGACGGCCATCAGCGCGACCGCGACCAGGGTCGAGCGGTACTTGACCGGCTCGGCGGTCAGCAGCACCACCACCCCGCTCACCGCCGCGAGAGCCAACCCCAGCAACGTGGTCACCACGCACTGCGCGGCCAGCACCAGCAGTCGATGAGGCTGACCGAGGAACATCAGCACAGCGGTCCGGTGCTGGTGATGCTGCGCCGTGGAGAGCACGGCCACCACGAATGCGCCGACGCAGGAGAACAGTGACCAGAAGTCGTTGCTCAGCCAGCCGGTCGCCCCGCCCAGGACGACGAAGACGCACAGCGACACCCAGGACGAGCGAACGGTCAGATTGCGGTACATCTCGCTCAGGACTGTGGCGATCATCCGATGCCCGCCACGTTGAAGAAGATCTCCTCGAGCTGCGGTCGCTCGGTGACCATCTCGTAGATCGGCACCTGGGCCCGCAGCGCGATCTCCCCGGCCGCCACCTCGGCCAGCCCGGTCACGAACAGCGCCCGCCCGTCCGTGCTGACCCGGCCCCCGTAACGCTCGTAGGCGGCCCACAGCCGTTCCTGATCTCCGCTGCGTACCCGCAGCCGCCCGGGCCCGGACAGCTCGACCAGCGGCGCCGTCACCCGTACCTGCCCGTCGCTGATGATCACCACGTCGTCGACCAGCTGCTCGAGCTCGCCGAGCAGGTGACTGGAGACCAGCACCGTGCCACCGGCCGCGGCGTGCCCGCGCAGCAGTTGCCACAGCCAGGTCAAACCCGCCGGGTCGAGGCCGTTGGACGGCTCGTCGAGGATCAGCACCGCCGGGTCGCCGAGCAGCGCCGTGGCGACCGCGAGCCGCTGCCGCATGCCCAGCGAATAGTTGCCGGTGCGCTGCTCAGCGGCCGCCCCCAGACCCACGTCGTGGAGAAGCTGCCCGGCCCGCTTTCGCGAAGCGCCGGCCAGTAGCGCCTGGGTGACCAGGTGCTGGTATCCGGTCTGGCCCGGATTGCTCAGCCCCTGTTCGAGAACTACACCCACCTGCCGTAACGGGTGCCGCAGATCCCGGTAGCGGGAGCCGTTGATCAGCGCTTCCCCGCTCGTCGGGCGAATCACCCCGAGCAGCATCCGCAGCGTAGTCGTCTTGCCCGAGCCGTTGAGCCCGAGCAGGCCGGTGACGCGGCCGGGGCCTGCGGTGAAGGTGATGTCACGGATCGCTTCCGTCCGGCGATAGGTCTTCGTCAGGTTCCGAGCCTCAATCATCGAGAGTCATTATTGCGTCGAACGGGCGCCGACGCATGCAGGCACCACGGGAGTGCCTCCCGGGATCCCGAGCCGCCCGGGCTGATCGTTTGCCGTTCCGGTGCCCGGTCTGCCGATCGAACCCGGGGCGCTCGCGGTCAGGCGCTGGGTCACCCGTGAGGGTTTGTCGGACTCCAGCTCGCGTCTGCGCGCCTCGTGGCGCTACCTGCTGGCCAGGCTGGACCGCACGCTGCCTGAAGCCCCGATATGGGTTGCGCCGCGCCGGCCCGAGGCCGGCGCTGGTCCAGCTCCGCGGGGCCTGGGAGATGCCCCGCTCGGCTGGACCACCACCGAGTGGTTCCGGTCAGTGCGGCAGCTGCTTGAGGTCGTACGACCAGATGCCGCGGCCGTGGGTGGCCGCGTACAGGCGCCGCCCGCCGGGATCGGTACGGATCTGCAGGGTCGTCGTGGTGGGCAGGTTACGGCCGAGCACGTACCACCTCCGCCCGTGCGCGGGCCGGTAGAAGACCGCGTTGTCGGTGGCCGCCACCAGTCCGCCGCTGATCAGCTTGACCGAGTCGGCCGGGATGTCGGGCAGGTTCCCGGAGATGTCGGTCCAGTGCTCGCCGGCGTCGGTGGATTCGAAGACGTGGCCGATGCCGGCGCCGGGCCCTTCGGTCCAGCGGCGGGAGAAGCCGTTGATGGCGACGACCACGTGCCGCGGGTTCGCCGGGTCGACGTCGAAGCCGGCGACGTACCGGTTCGGGATGGTGCCGTCGACGGGCAGGGTGAGCTGGTGCCATCCGGTGCCGTCGGTGCGCCCGACCGCGATGCCGCGGGTGAAGCCCTGGTTGTTGCAGGGCCCGCACCAGCCGGCGTAGACCAGGCCACCGGTGGTGACGACGGCGGTGGCGGTGTGTCCCGCGCCCAGGTCGAACAGGTTGGTCCAGTCGGCGGACGACCGGATCGCGTACCCCTTGGTGTTGAGCCACACGTGCCGGCCACCGGCGACCCAGGTCGCGGGGTTGCGCGGGTCGGCGTTGAGCGGGGCGATGAACCGGGCCTCACCGGTCTCGTTGTCCGGCGGCGGAACGTGGTAGCTGGTCGCCAGGCTCGGATCGGTGGTCCACCGGCCGTCGTTGACAGCGCAGTTGTTGGTCACCCAGACGTCGAGGTAGACGTACTCCTCGGCGATGTTGCAGCCGTTGCCCGGGTCGACGATGGTGTCGCCGCCGTCCCCGCCGAAGTTGGAGCCCATCACCCGGTCGCCGGGGCGCAGCACGGACTGGCCGTTGTCCTGCAGGCCGCCGGAGACGGCAACGCCTCCGCGGTCACGGCCGACCCCGACCGAGTAGTACTGCAACACGTCGATGGAGCCGTCGTTGAGCGGCGTCCAGTCGGTGGCGTGCCCGGCGGCGTCCGCGGACCCGCGCAGCGGACGCCGGTAGGTGCCGCCGTCGTCGCCGATCACCACGTACCGCTTGCCGTGGTTGGTGCCGATCGCCACCGAGTGCTGGTCGGGGTGCGTGGTCTGGTGACAGTCGCCGGTCTGCTTGCTCGGATCGATGCTCCAGCAGTCGAACCCGAAGTTCCAGTACGGGCCGGGCGTCGTCCAGGTCGTCCCGCCGTTGCCGGTCTCGAAGACCTCCTCCAGACCCAGGTACACGTGGTCCGGATCGGTCGGGTCGACCTGCAGGAACTGGTTGTACCAGGCCTGCACGCCGGGCATGTATCCCGGATCGGTCAGCGCCGAGCCGGACGCGGCCAGCTTGTGATAGTCCGCGACCAGGGTCCACGGGCCGAACGGCGATCCGGACCGCGACACGTAGACGCCCTGCAGGTTGCTGTCCGGGTTGGTGGCCAGTTGCGCCGGCGACTGCTCGATCGCGTAGTAGCGGGAGCCGTCCGCGGCGGCGCCGAAGGTCACGGTGCCGACGTTCGCCGCGTCCGAGGCGATGTCACCGGCGAGCGTGACACGCTGCCAGGT
>KL571493.1:10769-11201 GCA_000715855.1 Actinoplanes liguriensis | reverse complement strand
CCGCTGCGCCACCCCGCCGCGATGAGCACCTGTGCCGGGTTCTTCGGGTCGGCGGCGAAGTCGTTGATGATGTTCTTGTACGGCGCGCTCGGGTCGGCGGCCTGCGCACCGCCGGGCACGAAGTCCGGGTTCGGGACGAACTCCCGCTTCCACGGCCCGGACAGATCAGTGATCGAGTGGCTGTAAGCGCCCCGGTTGGTCGCCACCCACGCGGTCGTGCCGAAGATCCGCAGCTTACGGATGATCGTGCTCTCCAGTTCGGTGCCACCCACCCGGTCGCGGGCCGAGAAAGTGCCGTACCGGGGATTGCGCAGCACGTAGACGCCGCTGCCGACGAACGACGTGGCGCTGGTGTTGCCCTCGCCGGTGGCGTACCAGAGCCGCCCGGACCGGTCCAGACGCAGGTCGCCGGTGGACGGCGACGGCAGGTTC
>KL571493.1:9818-10538 GCA_000715855.1 Actinoplanes liguriensis | reverse complement strand
AGCCCACACGTATCCGGCGTCGTCGGCGGCCAGGCCGGTGATGCGTCCGGTGACCAGCCCGGCGCCGCCGGAGGAGTTGCTGTTGATGTCCCGGTAGCGCGGGTCGTCGGAGTTGTACGGACGATCGGTGACGTGCTGCCAGCGGCCCGGTGTGCGGGGCATCGCCTGCAGCTCGCGCCACGCGGCCGTGTAGGCACCGGGGGCGACGATGCCCGGGGCGGAACGGGCTTCGGCGTACTGTTCGGCCTGCTCGGCGATCTCCTCGGGATCCTCGCCCTCGTCCTCGTCGGCGGCCCGCAGTGTGGTCTTCGCCTGCCCCGCCTGCGCAACGCGGTCCTGGGCGACCTGCAGGTGGCGCCGGTACGGACCGGGACGGGAGTCGCCGCCCGCAGCGTCCGCGGCGCCGGCCGGGACGAGTCCGATCACGGCGATCATCGCGGCTCCGGCAGCCAGGAACCGCCGCCGCGTGCTGAGTCTGTGTTGAGGCAACACTGCCTGAACCTCCCCGAAGGACGCCCGCCGGTCGGCGGGACCGCTCAGGTGAAATCTTCAGCACTGGATCACCGGGCACAATCATCAAGTTCTATTCGTGTGTAGATTGAGGAAACCGGCAGAGCGGCCCATGCGTCACATCTACATGCGTAAGGATCGTCTGCTCCTCGACGTGCTGCTGATCCTGGCCCTCGCCGGCTGCGGCAGCACCCCGGGCCCCGACCCGGT
>KL571493.1:5464-9566 GCA_000715855.1 Actinoplanes liguriensis | reverse complement strand
CTCGTCTCGGGCCGGCGCGCCCGCCGACAGCCCACCGCCCAGCAACCGCCCACCCGAACCGTCGCCGGGGAGGTCCCGGGCCGATCCCGACAATCCGGTGGATCGCGTCGGCGCCCCGATCGTGCTCACCGGCCGGGTCAGCGCCGCAGGCGGCTGCGTAGTCCTCACCGCCGACGGCCGCCGGTGGGCGCTGACGGGCGCCGCGGCCGCCCGGCTGGCCGACGGGCAGACCGTCACGGTGCGGGGACGACCCGTCCCGGTGCCAGCAGATTGTGATGCCGCCGCGGCTCTGGACGTGCGCACGGTCGGCTGAGGCGTCGGCGACCGGTCACCCGTCGATGAGCAGCTCAGGCTGCCGGGCTGCCGGTCAGGGTGTGCAGCTCGTCGGTGGCCCGGGTGATGAGCGCCGCGAGGCCGGCGGCTGCGACGCCGTCCCATGCCCGGTACGCGTGCTGGAAGACGACGGCGCCCGCACCCGCGGCGAGCCGGGCGACGGGCTCGGTGAGGTGGCGTTCCTGGAGGGCGTGGATCAGCGCTTCGGTCAGCATCGCCGATTTGGCGTGGGCCCGTTCGCGGAGGGCGGGTGAGGCGGCGATGAGCGCTGCGCGCCGTTCGGCGACGGGGCGGCCGGCCACGAACAGCGGGATGGCCGCCGTGTACGCGTTCAGGACGAGCGCCAGCGGGGAGGGCTCACCAGGAGCCGAGGCGATGGCGCCGACCATGACGTCCCGCAACTCGGTCTCGCCGTCGAACAGCACCTCGCGTTTGTCGGCGAAGTGCCGGAAGTACGTCCGCTCGGTGACGCCGGCCCGGGCGGCGATCTCGGCGGTGGTCGTGGCGTCGTAGCCGCGCTCGCGGTACAGGTCCAGCGCTGCTTCCCGCAGTCTTGCGCGCGCTGCGGCACCACTTCTCGGCATGACCGGATCCTACTTGACGTCAGTCACTGACACTTCCAATAATAATGTCAGTAACTGTCGCTACGTCTGACGGAGTAGTTCATGCCTGCTGTCGCATCCCGCGCCATCCGCTTCCACCGGACCGGAGAGCCCCTCGACGTCCTGCGGGAGGAGCGCGTCGAGATCGCCGACCCGCCGAGTGGGCAGGTCCGCGTGCGGGTGCTGGCCGCCGGGCTCAACCCGGCCGACTGGGAGCTGTGCCGGGGGTTCATGCCCGGAACGTTGCCGCGCGGAATCGGCTACGACGTGGCCGGTGTCGTCGACGCCATCGGTGCCGGGTCGCCGGTCGAAGCCGGTGACGTCGTCTTCGGCACGGCCGACTTCGCCGGCCGGCCCAGTGCCGGCGCCGCCGACTACGCCATCCTGAACAATTGGGCGCCCGTCCCGCCCGGGCTCGATCCGGTGCGGGCGGCCACGCTGCCGATGGTCGTGCAGACGGCCGCGTGGACGCTCGAGATCCTGGATCCCCGTCCCGGCTCCACGCTCCTGATCCACGGCGCCGGCGGCATGGCCGGCTACGCGTGCGTGCAGGTCGCGCTCCGCCGTGGCGTCCACGTGATCGCCACCGCGGGTCCCACGTTCGCCGCCGACCTGGAGAAGCTCGGCGCCCGCGTCACCGGCTACGGCGACGGCATGCCCGAGCGCGTCCGTGCGCTCAACGGCGGGGGCGACGTCGACCTCGTTCTCGACACGCCGCGCCCCAGCCCCGGGACCCTGCCCCACCTCATCGCCCTGGCCGGCGGC
Organism: Actinoplanes liguriensis; assembly: GCA_000715855.1. Taxonomy (GTDB): domain Bacteria; phylum Actinomycetota; class Actinomycetes; order Mycobacteriales; family Micromonosporaceae; genus Actinoplanes; species Actinoplanes liguriensis. The sequence goes on along the minus strand of KL571493.1, from coordinate 7,866 downwards.
GACCCGAAGCGGGTCATGACGATCAGCAACCACGCGGAGGCCCGGTCGCTCGGCGCCCGCGTCAACATCGACGAGCTGACGGCACAGCTCACCCCGCTGTCCGGCCTGCTGCCGCGCTACGCCGCCCTCGCCGCCGAGGGGGCGTTCCACCTGCCGATCGCCAGGACGTACCCGCTGGACGAATGGCGTAGCGCGGTCGAGCTCAGCCTGTCCGGCAACCCGCACGGCAAGCTCGTGCTCCTGCCCGGCGACCACACCGGCCAGGGCGGCAACTGACGCGCCGGTGTCAACGGCGCTTCGGGAGGCGTCACGCCGTTCCCCGGGAGTGCCCGCTCATGACGATCGGAGCGGTGAGCCTGCCCTGCGCGGTTCTCGACGAACCGCAGGGCGAGCTGGTGATCTAGCGAGCCGGCGCGGTGAGCGGGTGCAGCAGGAAGCCGACCAGGCGGCGGGCGTGGGCGGCGGCGGCCCCGGCGAGTTCCGCGCGCCGGTCCGGGGGAGTGGTCAGCGCGTGCATCATCGCGCCGCCGACCAGGGTGTCCAGCAGTAGCGTGACCGAGGTGCCGGCGGGCAGCTCGCCGCGGGTGATGCCCCGCCGGATGATGTCGCGCGCGGCCGAGATCTGCGACGTGCGGTCGGCGGGCCCGCCGTTCTTCTCGGTTGAGCCTGCCATTCTCCAAGATCGCTGCCCGGGTCACCTCGTCGTCCCGGGCCCATCGCTGCGGACGGCAAACGTGAACCGACGCCCCGGGTGACGCGGGCGGGTTAGCGTGCCAGACAGCGCATGTCCCGCCCCGCCACCCGAACAGGAGATCCGCATGCCGGACATCGACATGAAACCGCGCAGCCGCGATGTCACGGACGGTCTGGAGAAGACCGCCGCCCGCGGCATGCTGCGCGCCGTCGGCATGGGCGACGAGGACTTCGCCAAGCCCCAGATCGGTGTCGCCTCGTCCTGGAATGAGATCACCCCCTGCAACCTCTCCCTCGACCGCCTTGCCAAGGCGGCGAAGCAGGGCGTCCACTCGGCCGGCGGTTTCCCGATGCAGTTCGGGACGATCTCGGTCTCCGACGGCATCTCCATGGGCCACGAGGGCATGCACTTCTCCCTGGTCTCCCGCGAGGTGATCGCCGACTCGGTGGAGACGGTCTTCGGCGCGGAGCGCTTCGACGGCTCGGTCCTGCTCGCCGGCTGCGACAAGTCCCTGCCGGGCATGCTGATGGCCGCGGCCCGGCTCGACCTGGCCTCGGTCTTCCTGTACGCCGGATCGACACTGCCCGGCCGGGCGCGCCTGTCCGACGGCACCGACCGTGAGGTCACCCTGATCGACGCGTTCGAAGCGGTCGGCGCCTGCGCCCGCGGGCTGATGTCGCGCGAGGACGTCGACGCGATCGAGCGCGCGGTCTGCCCCGGCGAGGGCGCCTGCGGCGGCATGTACACCGCGAACACCATGGCCAGCGCGGCCGAGGCACTGGGCATGTCGCTGCCCGGCTCGGCCGCCCCGCCCGCGGTCGACGCGCGCCGCGACGGCTACGCCCGCGCGTCCGGCGAAGCCGTCGTCAACCTGCTGCGGCACGGCATCACCGCCCGCGACATCCTCACCAAACCGGCGTTCGAGAACGCGATCACCGTGATCATGGCGCTGGGCGGCTCCACCAACGCCGTACTGCATCTGCTCGCCATCGCCCATGAGGCCGAGGTCGAGCTCACCCTCGACGACTTCGCCCGGATCGGCGCGCGGGTGCCGCACCTCGGCGACCTGAAACCGTTCGGCCGGCACGTGATGACCGACGTCGACCGCATCGGCGGCATCCCGGTCGTGCTGCAGGCCCTGCTCGACGCCGGCCTGCTGCACGGCGACCCGCTCACCGTCACCGGCCGCACCATGGCGGAGAACCTCGCCGACCTGCACGCCCCGGCCGCCGACGGTGAGGTCATCCGCAAACTCGCCGAGCCGATCCACCCCACCGGCGGCATCACCATCCTGCACGGCTCGCTGGCCCCGCGCGGTGCGGTGGTCAAGTCCGCGGGCTTCGACGCGGCCGTCTTCGAGGGCACCGCCCGCGTCTTCGACCGCGAGCGTGCCGCGATGGATGCTCTTGCCGACGGTGCCATCCGGGCCGGGGACGTGGTGGTCATCCGGTACGAGGGACCGAAGGGCGGCCCGGGAATGCGGGAGATGCTCGCGATCACCGGCGCGATCAAGGGCGCGGGGCTCGGCAAGGATGTCCTGCTGGTCACGGACGGGCGGTTCTCCGGAGGCACCACCGGGCTGTGCATCGGGCACATCGCGCCGGAGGCCGCCGACGGTGGTCCGATCGCTTTCGTCCGCGACGGCGATCCGATCCGGGTCGACATCGCCGCCGGCACCCTGGACGTCCTGGTCGGCGAGGACGAGATC
>KL571493.1:2519-5212 GCA_000715855.1 Actinoplanes liguriensis | reverse complement strand
CGGTCTACACCCGCGGGGTGCTCGCGAAGTACACCAAGCTCGTGCACTCCGCCGACGTGGGCGCCGTCTGCCACTGACGCGCCCAGGCCGGCCTGCCCGCCGGCCAGGGCCGTCCGGCGCGTCGTGCTGTGCAGCGAGGCCCAGCCCCCGGCCAGGTCTGCGCCGCGACGACGCGCGAGGGGGCGCGGCTCACGACGTACACAATCGTGGTTTTGATCTTCTTTCAGCGGCCGCGGCACGTAGGGCGACCGGCCGGCGGGCACGTCACCGTGGCGCGGGCTGGTGGCTTTCGCTGGAACCCGGACGGCTGTTGTCCGAGGTGCCCAGCATGCCGAGCAGTTTCAGGGCTTCGGCGCTGCGGCTGCTGGGCTCGGCCCGGTAGACGATCAGCTGCTGGTCGGCGGCGCCTCGCACGTCGAAGGCGTGATAGGAGAGGGTGAGCTCACCCACCGCTCGGTGCTGGAACGTCTTCGCCTCGTGGGTCTTGCCGCGGACGTCGTTGCGTTCCCACAGTGACCGGAATTCCGGCGCTTGCGCGGTGAGCTCGGCGATCAGGTCCAGCGCGGCGCGGTCGTGCGGATCGCGGCCGAGGGCCAGGCGCAGGTTGGCCACACTGGCCTGTGCCGCGCGCTCCCAGTCGGCGAAGAACGTCCGCCCGGCCGGGTCGAGGAAGGTCATCCGAGCGTAGTTGCCGGCGTCGGTGAAGTCGCGGTAGAACGCGTCGGCGAGCGCGTTGCGGGCCAGCAGGTCGAGCCGGTGGTTCATCACGACGGCGGGGGTGTCGGGCCAGGCGTCGAGCAGTTCCCGCAGACCGCGGGTCACCTGGGGCCGAGCCGGTGCCGGGGCGGCGCCGACCGGCGCGTCGGCCAGGCGGAACAGGTGGTCGCGGGCGTCGGGCCCGAGGTCCAGGGTGCGGGCGATGGCGTCCAGCACGGCGGGTGACGGGTTGCGCTCGCGGCCCTGCTCGAGCCGCGTGTAGTAGTCGGCGCTCACCCCGGCCAGCACCGCGACCTCCTCGCGGCGCAGCCCAGCCACCCGCCGGGTGCCGGTCGAGACCATCCCGACGTCGTCCGGAGTCAGCCTCGCGCGCCGGGCAGCGAGGAACGCCCCGAGTGGTGTCTGCGCCATGTCACCAGCCTAAACGCGCGACGCGCCGGCCAGCCAGGGTGCGTCGCACCCGGGGAGGACCCGACCTGGTTGCGACCGGCGCCCTGGCCCACGGTGAACTCACCAAACCTTATTCGGAGGTACGTCGTGAGCACTCCCGTGTTCGACGAGGCAGTCCTGTCGGCCGCCCGGGGCCGGCCGCTGCTGTTCGCCGGCGCCACCATTCACACCCTGGACCCGGTGCTCGGGGATCTGACCGGAGCGGACCTGACGGTCGTGGGTTCGCGGATCGCCGCCGTCGGGCCGGCCCGGCATGCCGCGGCGGAGGACGACGACGCGATCGTGATCGACTGCACCGGGATGTCGGTGTTCCCGGTGCTCTCGCCGTCGGTCAGCTCGCTGGCCCCGGGCGACCCGGCGACTTTCGCGATCGTGCCCGGCAACGCCGCGTTCGACAGGGTCATCTGGTGGCCCTCGCACGCCGCCGCGATCGTCGTGGACGGCGAGCCGGTGCTGGTCAACGGTGTCCTGCGGACGTCGTTCGTACCGGCCGCGCCGTCCTCGTCGTCGCCCCACCTGGGCATGTGGATCGACGCGACCGGCTTCATCCACCAGGAGCTGACCGCCGACGGCCGGTACGACGAGACGCGCGGGGGCCGGCCACACGCCTACCAGGGCTCGTTCCGGATCGCCGGCGACCGGATCGTCTACCACGACGACCTGGGCTTCTGGGCCTACGGCAGGTTCGACGACGACGTCCTGCACCACGGCGGCTACACCTTCACCCGTCAGCACTGAGGAGCTTCCCGTCATGCCCACCCTGTTCACCGGCGGCACCGTCGTCACCATGGACCCGCAGCTCGGCGACCTCAGCCGCGGCGACGTGCTGGTGTCCGGCACCACCATCACCGCCATCGGCAGCGACCTGCGCGAGCACCCCGATGCCGTCGGCGCCACCGTCGTCGACACCACCGGCCGGATCGTCGCGCCCGGCTTCGTCGACACCCACCGGCACGCCTGGCAGGCACAGATGCGCCGCACCATCCCGGACGTCGGCGACCTCGGCGCCTACGTCACGTCGACGCTGGCCCGGCTCGCGCCCGCCTACACCCCGTACGACATGTATCTGGGCACCCGGCTGGCGGCACTGACCGCCCTGGACGCCGGCATCACCACGATGCTGGACTTCTCGCACAACTCCCGCAGCGCCGCGCATTCCGACGCCGCTGTCCAAGGGCTGGCGGAGAGCGGGATCCGGGGTGTGCACGCCTCGATGGGGCCGCACTTCGGCGACTGGGATCGGCAGTGGCCGGCCGACCTCACCCGCCTGCGATCCTCCCTGCCCGGCCTCGTCACGCTCCGGCTGGCGGCGCTGGCCACCGACGAGGTTGCCGGGCCGGCACTGGCGTACGGGCCCGAACTGGCCGCGGTGGCCCGTGACCTGGACATCGACGTCAGCGTCGACGCGGTGTTCGGACAGTCCTCGTCGGAGGCGATCATGGGATGGGAGAGGCAGGGACTGCTCGGCCCGGGCCTGTCGCTGATCCACGCCACCGGGCTGACCCCGGACTGTCTCTTATACACAT
>KL571493.1:1602-2252 GCA_000715855.1 Actinoplanes liguriensis | reverse complement strand
TGTGTATAAGAGACAGCGGCGCGGGTGTGCGTCCCGGTCTGAGCATCGACGTCGAGGTGGCCCTGGCCGGTGACATGTTCACGGCGATGCGGGTCCTGCTGGCGGTCCAGCGGATGCGGGCCGTGGGATCCGGCGCGCGGCGGATCACCACCCGCGACGTGCTGGGGTTCGCCACCCTGGACGGCGCGTGGTCGATCGGCCTGGGGCCGGTGACCGGATCACTGACCCCCGGCAAACAGGCCGACCTGCTGGTGGTCGAGGCCGAGGCGATCAACAACATGCCGCTCAACGACGCGGTGGGCACCCTGGTTCTCGGCGCCGATCCGCGCAACATCTCCACCGTGCTGGTCGCCGGCCGTACCCTCAAATCGGACGGGCGCCTGGTCGGGGTGGATGTCGACGAACTGCGCCGGGAGGTGACCGCCTCCCGCGACTCGATTCGACGGGCGGCCGGCGCTCAGGCCAAGCCGGGGGAGTAGGCCCAGGTCGTCGCCGGTTGCGTGTCCGGGGTGCTCATCGCCAGGTCGTACTCCTCGATGCGCCACCCGTGACGCAGCAGGTCACCGAGCGCGGGGTGCGGGCCCGGGAGTCGCACCGTGGCCCGCGTGCCCCCGAGCCCGGCAAGGGAGGCGACGACCGCGGCGGCAGCC
>KL571493.1:787-1309 GCA_000715855.1 Actinoplanes liguriensis | reverse complement strand
GCAGCCACCAGGCGGTCGCCGTCGTGCACCAGGACACCGGCATCGCCCAGCTCACCCCAGTACCGGTACTCCGCGGCTCGCTGCCGGTTCCCCGTCAGCTGGGCGTCGGCGAGGATCACCTCGTCCACGCCGGCCGGCGTTGCGCGGACGGTGGGAGTAGCCGGCAGCAGCCGTGGGTCCCCGGTCAGATACAGCAGGGGCCATCGGGGCATCAGCCCGGCTCTGGCGTACAGCGGCAGCGCGGAAGGGTGCCGGGAACTGAACGTGAGCCGCCCCGGCGCTTCGGGTTGACCCGGCCACAACGCCCGCAGCAGGCGCCCGCCCACGCCGCGCCCATGATGACGCGGATCGACGAACAGGTCGCTGAGCATCTCGCCGAGCGGGGTGGGCCAGGTCGCGCCCCAGCCGGCCACCGACCCGTCCGGACTCACCGCGACCAGGGCGCACCCGTGATCCATCAGCAGGTTCACATAGCGGCTGTCGGCGCCCGAATCGGTCGTCGGCTGACCGGCGGCGAGCGAA
>KL571493.1:0-563 GCA_000715855.1 Actinoplanes liguriensis | reverse complement strand
GATCGCGGTCAGGTCCAGCGTGGTGGCTCGCCGGACGAGCACTTCGAGTGGTGATGTCATCAGCAACTCAGCGGTCGGTCAGTCGCCTGGTGGCACGGTCGGCAACCTGAGGTCATCCGCCAATGATCGCAGCAGTCTCGCGTCACGCGGTGTCACCCGAGGCCGAACCCGGACGAGAACCGGCAAGTCTGACGTCGTCGGGCAGCCGCCATGGTGCGCGAGGCGGCCGGGTGTGCGGGATCCGCGGCGCCCGGGTTGTCGCGTGCCGCTCGGGATCGGTGGCGCGGTACCACTGCCGGCAGAAGATGATGATCAGCGCCAGGTCGGCCAGGTCACCTCCGTAATACATCAGCTGCGCCCCGCTGTGGACCTGCGTCGCGGGCACACCGGCTGGCGGATGACCGTAGAGGTATTTGGCGAGGATGGTGTGGGCGGCCAGGAAGCCGATCAGGGCGATGGTCCTGGTCGTCCGGCCGGGCCGATGCGGTGCGGGGTCGACGCCGATCATGGCCGCGGTGAAGAGGTATCCGGTGGCGAGGACGTGGGCCTGCACCGCGACGTGC
>KL571492.1:22934-23108 GCA_000715855.1 Actinoplanes liguriensis | reverse complement strand
GTCCGGGGTGGACGTGCACTTCGCGCAGATGATGGTGCTGCACCACCAGCAGGCGGTCGCGATGAGCCGCACGCTGATCGCGAAGGGCGGCGCCCCGGAACGGATCCGGCTGATCGCCGAGTTCATCATCCAGGACCAGCAGCTCGAGATCGACCAGACCGGTGAGTGGCTGAC
>KL571492.1:22063-22705 GCA_000715855.1 Actinoplanes liguriensis | reverse complement strand
GAGCGGCGCGGAGCACGGCATGCTGACCGCCGCCCAGCTCGCCGGCCTGGACCGGGCGGACCGGAAACAGGCGCCGGACGTGTTCCTGCGACTCATGATCGAGCATCACCGCGGCGCGATCGCCATGTCCCGCTCGCTGCTCGACGGGCCGGCCGGCAACGCCTACATCCACGGCCTCGCCAAGCACGTGATCAACGAACAGACCGCGGAGAACGACGCCATGGCGGCCCTGCTGCGCCGCTGATTCGCTTTTATTTATTTATCGGTCGGCGGGGTACCAGCGCAATTCGACGGTGTTGCCGTCCGGATCCGCGACGTAGACCGAAACGGCGTTCCCGCGCGCCCCGAATCGGCCGACCGGCCCCTCCAGAACCGTGAAAATGCCGGACGCGATCACCTCGTCCCAGTCCAGCGGGGCGACGACGAGGCAGGGATGGTCCACGTTGGATCGGGCCCGCTCGCGCCGGACCAGGTCGATGATGGTGTCCCCGGTGACCCGGGCCGACGGGTTCCTGACGCTCGCCGAGGAACTGCACTTCGGGCGTACGGCGGAACGGCTGCGCGTGACGACGGGCACGGTCAGCCACGTGATCCGCAAGCTGGAGCGGCGGATCGGCGCCCCGCTGCTCGACCGTACGAGCC
>KL571492.1:17781-21890 GCA_000715855.1 Actinoplanes liguriensis | reverse complement strand
CTGCTCGACCGTACGAGCCGGCGGGTCGCGATCACCGCGATCGGGCGGCAGCTGGCCGGCGACCTGGCCCCGCTGGTGGCGGAGATGCGCGCCGCCGATCGAGCGCGGCCCGGTCTGGCGGGAGGCGAGCACCACCGCGCGGATCCTGGAGTTCGCACGGGCGGCCGCCGACGCGAACCCGCTCACCTGATTTTTCCGGCGGTGTTGTCGGTTCGGCGCGGGCCCGTTCGTAGCAGTGGTGAGAGGCTGCCGGAGAGAGACAGCCCCGAGCCCACAGGAGTTGGTCCGACATGCAGTACCTGGTTTCCGTGATCGACGACGGCACCGGCCGGGACGACCCGGAGGAGCAGGCCGCGATCGACGTGTTCAACGAGCGGCTGAAGGCCGGCGGCAACTGGGTCTTCGCCGGTGGTCTCGGGGTGCCCGGCACGGCCACCACCGTCGACAACCGGGCCGGCGCGGGGCTGATCACCGACGGGCCGTTCGTCGAGACGAAGGAGTACCTGATCGGCTTCTGGATCATCGAGGCGCCCGACCTCGACGTGGCGCTGCGGCTCGCCGGCGAGGGCTCGCGGGCGTGCAACCGCAAGACCGAGGTGCGCCCGTTCCTGTGAACGACGATTCTGCCCGCGCATCGATCATCCGGGCCCATCGGCAGGAGTGGGCCCGGGTGGTCGCCGCCCTCACCCGGCGCTTCGGTGACCTCGACATCGCCGAGGAGGCCGCCGCCGAGGCCTTCGCGACCGCCGTGGAACGGTGGCCGGCCGACGGCGTGCCCCCGAACCCGGGCGCGTGGCTGACCATGACGGCGAACCGCAAGGCCATCGACCGGCTCCGCCGGGAGAGCAAGCGCGACGAGAAGGAGCAGGAGGCCCTGATCCGGTACGCCCCCGAACCGCCCGAGCCCACCGGAGCGATCGACGACGAGCGGCTCCGGCTGGTCTTCACCTGCTGCCACCCGGCGCTCGCACCGGAGACCCGGGTGGCGCTGACCCTGCGCATGGTCGGCGGCCTGACCGTGCCCGAGATCGCGCGCGCCTTCCTGGTTCGTGAGTCCACGATGGAGCAGCGGATCACGCGCGCGAAAGGCAAGATCAAGGCGGCGCGGATCCCGTACCGGGTGCCGGCCGCCGAGGACCTCGAGGCGCGCGTCTCGGGGGTGCTCGCGGTGCTGTTCCTGGTCTTCAACGAGGGTTACCTGGCGACCGGCTCCGGCGCCGAACCGGTACGCCGTGACCTGACCGCCGAGGCGATCCGGCTCACCCGCCTGGTCCGCTCGCTGCTGCCCGCGGACGGCGAGGTGGCCGGGCTGCTCGCGCTGATGCTGCTCACCGAGGCCCGCCGCGCCGCCCGCGTCTCGGCCACCGGCGAGCTGGTCGCGCTGCCCGAGCAGGACCGCGGCGCGTGGGACCCGGCGCTGATCGCCGAGGGCCACGGTCTGGTCCGGGAACGCCTGGCGGCCGGGGTGGCGCCGGGTCCCTACCAGATCCTGGCGGCGATCAACGCGGTCCACACGTCCGCCCGGGACGTCCGGGACACCGACTGGTCGCAGGTGGTCGCCCTCTACGACCAGCTCGTCCGGCTGGACCCGTCCCCGGTCGTGGCCCTGAACCGGGCCGTCGCGGTCGCCGAGCTCGACGGCCCGGAGGTGGCCCTGGCCGCCGTCGACCGCCTGGCGGAGCGCCACTCCTACCATGCGGCCCGCGCCGATCTCCTGCGCCGGCTGGGGCGCAGCCGGGACTCCCGGGCGGCCTACGACCGGGCGATCGCGCTGACCGCCAACCCGGCCGAGGCCGCCTATCTCACCCGCCGCCGCGACCAGCTCGGCTAGCGCGGGTCGAGGGCGTCGAGGGCGGTGATCGCCTCCCGGTCCAGCTCGATGGCGGCGACCGCGACGTTCTCGGCGAGGTGGCCGAGGCTGCGGGTGCCCGGGATCAGCAGCGTGTTCGGGCTGTGCGCGAGCAGCCACGCCAGGCCGGCCTGGGCGGGTGTGATGCCGAGCCGCCGGGCGTGGGCGATCACCACCGGGTGGCCGGACACGCTGGGGATCCGGTCGAAGGCCGAGCCGAGCGGGAAGTACGGCACCCAGGCGATGCCCTGCGCCGCGCACTCGTCCAGGACGTCCTCGTGGTCGCGGGTGAGCACGTTGTAGAGGTTCTGCACGCAGACGATCCCGGCGGGGAGGGCCTGGCGCAGCTGGGCGAGGCTGACGTGGCTCAGGCCGATCGCGGCGATCTTGCCCTCGTCGCGCAGGGCGATCAGCTCGGCCAGCTGGGAGTCCAGGTCGACCAGTTGGTCGCCGGTCACGGTCAGGCCGGGCGGCATGTCGGTGCGGCGCAGGTTCACCACCGCGACCTGGTCGGTGCCGAGCGCTCGCAGGTTCTCCTCGACCTGGGCCCGGAGCTCGGCGGGTTTCTGGGCGGCGATCAGGTGCTCGGTGGGGTGCGAGGTCGCGCCGACCTTCGTGACGAGGCGCAGATTCGTGCCGTACGGCCGCAAGGCGGTCTTGATCCGGTCGTTGACCTTGCCCGCGCCGTAGAACTGGGCCGTGTCGATGTGGTCGACGCCGAGTTCGACGGCGCGGTGCAGCACCGTGACGGCGTCCGCGGGGTCGCCCTCCCCGAGCTGCATGGCGCCGTAGCCGACCCGCAGGACGTCGTGGTCGCCGAGTTTGCCGTGCATGGTCATGGTGGTGGCCCTCCCGATACGATGGCACCCGAAGCGGAATCGATTCCGCTTGTCCGTAGCCGACCATAACAGAAGTGGAATCGATTCCGCTTCGGAGGTGATTGACGTTTCCGAGCCCGAACGGCGTCCCGCCGCCCGCAAGGACGCCCAGCGCAACCGGCGGCGGATCATCGACGCCGCCAGTCAGGCACTCGCCTCCGGCCAGGACCTCGGCAAGATCGAGGCGATCGCGCGGGAGGCCGGGGTCGGCATCGGCACGCTCTACCGGAACTTCCCGTCCCGGGAGGCGCTGGTCGAGGAGGTCTACCGCAGCGAGCTGGCCCGGCTCTGCGCGACCGCCCCGGTGCTGGCCGCCGAGCTGCCGCCGCCCGAGGCGCTGCGCGAGTTCATGCGCCGCTACCAGGGCTTCGTCGCCACCAAACGGGGCATGGCCGAGGCGCTGCGCGCGGTGATCGCCAGCGGCGCGATCAGCCACGGTCAGACCCGCGAGCACCTCAACGGCGCGATCGCCACGATCCTGGAGGCCGGCCACCGGGACGGGAGCCTGCGCGCCGACGTCCCGCTCGCCGACATCTCCGCGAGCATGGCCGGGGTGATGGTGGCCGCGTCCGACCCGGACCAGGCCGGCCGGATGCTGCAACTGCTCGTCGACGGGCTGATCGCCTGAGCGGTCACCGGTCCAGGACGGCGATGTCGTTCTCGGTCAGGCTGCCGACGACGACGGTGCCGTCGCGCTCGGCGACCGACGTGACGAAGCCGTACGAGCCGTCGGCCGCCCGCAGGTCGTGGACCAGCTCGCCGTCCAGGCGGAACGCCATCACCCAGGCGATCGGGGTGGCCTTCGGCCGGACCGCCTCGGGCAGGTTCCACACCAGCAGCCGCAGGAACCCGGGCCGGGGCAGCAGCCGGTCGACCAGCGGGTTGCGCGGCGCGGCGATCGCCGCCCAGAGCAGGCCGTCGCTGCCCAGCCAGATGTTGTCCGGGAAGCCCGGCAGGTTCTCCACCAGCAGGTCCGTGCGGCCGTCGGGGAAGTGGCGGCGGATCCGGTAGCCGGCGGTCTCGGCGACCAGCACGTACGACTCGTCGGGCGCGAGCGCCACGCCGTTGCCGAACTTCAGGTCGCCCAGCAGCGTGGTGACCGTGCCGTCCGGGTCGCGGCGGATCAACCGGCCCGTGCAGGTGTGCTCCAGGATGTCGCCCTGGTACTCGTCGAGACTCCAGCGGCTGGTCGACGTGGTGAACCAGATCGTGCCGTCGCGCCCCTCGACCACGTTGCTGGGGAACGTCAGGGGCACGCCGTCGACCGTGCCGACCAGGACGTGGGTGGTGCCGTCCGGCCGTACCTCCAGAAGGCCCCTGTCGTGATCGCAGACCAGCACGCCGCCGTCCGCGCGCGGGTGCAGCCCTGTCTCTTATACACA
>KL571492.1:16268-17571 GCA_000715855.1 Actinoplanes liguriensis | reverse complement strand
GTCTCGCCCAGCACGGTCCGCTCGCCGGAATCCGGGTCGATGCGGACGATCCGCCCGTCGGCGAGCCCGGTGACCACCTGCCCGGCGTGATCGAGGACGACGTCCTCGGGCCCGTGCCCGCCGGTCACCAGCCGGCGTCGGATCCGCAGGGGACCGGTCTGACCGGAATCGGTCAACGCGGGCGGCGCCCAGCGGCGTGGCTGGATCAGGCGACGGGGCATGCGCACCTCCGGGGGCTTCCCGGGAGTCTGCGCCACCCGAGCTGACGGATCAACGTCAGAAGCCCACCCGCGAGCGGATGGGCTTCCGGTGGGAGGGCGAGCGGTCAGTCGCCGTACTTGTCGAAGGAGACCGTCCAGTCGCCGAGGCCGTTGTAGATCGGGAGCTTGCGCGGGCTGTGGGTCACGTCGACGATGTCGCCGAGGATGAAGTTCTCGTAGACCCACTTGGCGTCGGACATGCTCAGGTTGATGCAGCCGTGCGACAGGTTCGCGCGGCCCAGCGAGCCGTTCCACGGGGCGGCGTGCAGGAACTCGCCGGAGTAGGTGATGCGCGTGCAGTACTCCACGTTGTCGGAGACGTAGTAGTTCGGGTTGCTCGGGTCGTTGACGCCGTAGCTCGCCGAGCTCATCGTGTGGTACCGCTCCTTGGAGAGCACGACGTGCGGGCCGCCCGCGGTCCAGAAGCTGATGTGCTGGCCGTTCGCCCCGGTGGTGCCGCCGCCCCGGCCGAGGCTGCTCTTCATGGTGCGGACCAGCTTGCCGTTGATGTAGACCTTCGTCATGTGCGTCCGGTTGTCGGCGTACGCGATCAGCTGACGACCGATCTTGAAGTGGGTCGACGCGTTCTTCTCGCCGTAGACGCCCTTGCCGAGCCGCACGCCGAGGACGTTGACCTTCACCTTGATCGAGGTGCCGGCGGCCCAGTACTTAGCGGGGCGCCAGTGCACGGTCTTGCTGTCGGCCCAGTAGAACTTGCCCTCGACGGACGGCGAGGTGGTGATCTCGATCGCCTTCTCCGCCGCCTTCTTGTCGACGGTGCGGCTGAACGCGACGATGACCGGCTGGCCGGCGCCGTACGTCTTACCGGTCTTGAGCGACGAGAGCCCGTTGGCCCGGAACGACACGTCGGCGGTGTGGGCCGGGTCGAGCGTCTTGAACGTGGTGGTCGTGGTGCTCGACGCGCCCAGGCTGTCGGTGGTCGTCGCGACGACCTTGTACGTCTTGTCGTACGCCAGGTGCTCGGTGGACTCCCACGACCCGTCGGACCCGATCTCGCCGTCGATCTTCGTCTTGCCGGCGGT
>KL571492.1:13594-16009 GCA_000715855.1 Actinoplanes liguriensis | reverse complement strand
GTGGCGGCGGCGGCCACGCCGAGTGTCCCGATGATGACCTTGCGTCGCTGAATCATGGCTCTCACAATCGAGGGGGGTCACGGCCGGCGCCCATCGAGGCCGCACGTAACAGAGACGCCGTAGAGACCCGAAAAGTTGCCTGCTAAGTCGATCAATTTAGCGACGCGGCGCAACCTCGACAACCCGGTGCTGACCGATTTTGCCGGTCATCGGCGTCGATGGTGCATTTGTCGCCACGGCCGTGATCAGGTCGTTGTTTCACGAGGTGGGACGAGCCCGTGGCGGGGTGATCCGCGACCATCGGGCGGCCCGCCGGCGGGAAGCCGGCGGGCCATGGTGAAAATCGGTCAGGGGATCGGGCGGTGCTCCCCGAGCATGTCGTCGAGCGGCACGTCCGACGACTGCTTGGTCGCGAACGACGCCGGCACGCCCGCCCAGCGGCGCAGCATGGCGGTGGCCGCCGCGGAGTCGTCCGGGCTCAGCTTGGCGATGTTCGCACCGTGGTTCGCCCCCGGCGCCACGAACAGGGCGGAGTCCCGCTTGCTGGGCGTGAACCGCTCGGCGCTCCACGGGTCGTTCTGGCCGTAGACGAAGAGCATCCGCTCCGACGCGGTGCGCACCCAGAGGTCGACGTCGATCATCGGCACCGGGTTGTGCTCGCGGCGCAGCTCGGGCGGCAGCGACGAGTTCGCGGTGTACAGGCCCGGGTAGTGCCGCAGCCCGCGCAGGTGCTCGAAGCGCAGGCTCGGCCAGCCCAGCTGACTCGCCGCCTGGTAGTAGTAGGGCCAGTACGGTGCGAGGCCCTGATCGGTGTAGAAGCTCCACCCGGCGACGGCGTCGATCCAGTCGTAGATCTCGTCGTCGGAGGCGGTCGCCGCCGGCACGCCCGCGCAGTCCGCGGCGGTGCTGTACTGCCAGAACGCCCACACCGAGTCCAGCACGGTCATCTCGAACGAGCGGTCGGCGGTCCCGATCGACCCGCTGAACGTCCAGCCCTGCTCGGCGGCGTCCGCCTGCAGCCGGGCGACGAGGCTGTCCCGGCGGCGCAGGGCCTCGCGCTGCACGTCGTCGAGCGTCGTGCGGCAGGCCGCCGTGCCGACGGTGTCGAAGAACCGGTCGTACGCGGTGTCGGCCGGGTTGATCACGTCGTCCGGCGCCACGTAGGCGACCACGCCGTCCACGTCACCCGGGTAGAAGCGCCGGTGGTAGACCGACGTCATGCCGCCCTTGCTGCCACCGGTCTGGATCCAGCGTCCGGAGTAGACGCTCTTCAGCGCGGTGACGATCCGGTGCTCGTCGGACGCCTCCTGCCAGATGGTCAGGTCCGACCAGTCGGCCGGCGCCGGGCGCGACGGCGTGAAGAACCGGTGCTCGACCGAGACCTGGTTGCCGTTGAGCAGGGCAGTCGGCTCGGTCTGCGTCGCGCGCGGGCTGGCGGCCAGCCCGTAGCCGTTGGTGTAGAGCACGGTCGGTGAGGTGCTCGACCGGTGCAGCAGCGTCAGCCGTTGATCGAAGGAGCCGGCGTTCGGGTGCCGATGGTCGGCCGGTTGGCGATAGGTCAGCACGAAGAACCGGTAGCCGGTTCCCGCGGTCTCGGAGACGACGGAGAGGCCGGGAATCGCCGCGAGCTGGTCGAGCAGCGGGTCGTCCGCGGCGCGCACCGGGGTGGCCGGCGACAGGACTACGAGGAGGGCGGCGAGAAGAGCCACGATGCGAGATCTCACGCCCGCCACCATATCGACGGGCGGCGATCACCTGAAGTGTCAGCCGTCGATGGGTACGGTCACGTCGCCGCGGATCCGGCTGTAGAGGTAGCCGTCACGCCAGCGACCCGCGCGGAACTCGGCGGAGCGGATCACGCCCTCCAGCTGGAAGCCGGCCTTCACCAGCGACTTCTGCTCGGCGATGTTCTCCGGGTGGGTGCCGGCCTGGATCCGCGGGTACGGGCTGTGCGCGAACAGGTAGTCGCAGAGCATGGCCTGCGCCCGCCAGCCGATGCCCCGGCCGCGCCACTCCGGCAGCAGCACGATGCCGATCTCCCAGTACGACGTGGTCGCCGGGTTGCCGAAGTCGCGCCGACCCCAGGCCACCATCCCGGTCGTGACCTCGTCCTTCTCGACCATGAGCCTGTCTGTGTATAAGAGACAGGATCCGTGTAGCCGGTCCAGTCGAGGCCGACCAGGCCCGGCTCGGTCACGAACCGGTGGAACAGGGGCAGGTCCGCTTCGGTCACCGGTCGCAGCCGGACGCCACCGTCACTCATGTCGCCGATCGTAGGCGGCGCCGCGGCGGCTCGTCAGGCCGGCGCAGTGGCTCGTCAGGCCGGCGCGGCGGCTCGTCAGGCCGCGTTCAGGACCGCGGGCGGATTCCACGCGGCGAGCTCGGCCGCCGGCATCGGCCGCGCGTAGTGGTAGC
>KL571492.1:12816-13410 GCA_000715855.1 Actinoplanes liguriensis | reverse complement strand
ATGTGTATAAGAGACAGCAGCAGCGAGCCCTGCACGGGCGTCTCGATGCCCTCGGCGACGGTCGTCAACTCCAGGCTGCGGGCGAGGTCGAGGACCGCCCGGACCAGGGCGATCTGCCGCAGGTCGCGCTCGTCGGCCGGCATCAGCGACCGGTCGATCTTCAACGTGTCGATCGGCAGGTCGCGCAGGTACGCGAGCGACGAGTACCCGGTGCCGAAGTCGTCGATCGCGATCCGCACCCCGTCGGCGCGCAGCGTCTCCAGATGCGCGAGCGCCTGGACCGTCTGGTGACCGGCGCCGACCAGCACGCCCTCGGTGATCTCCAGGGTGAGCGCGGCCGCCGGCAGCCCACTGTCGGCCAGCGCGCTGCGGACCTTCGCGGTGAACTCGTCGTCGGCGAGCTGCCGCGGCGACACGTTGACGGTGAGCGCGGTGCCGGAGGCGTGGTACCAGGGCGCGGCGTCGGCGCAGGCCCGGCGCAGCACCCACTCGCCGAGCGCGATGATCAGCCCGCTGTCCTCGGCGGCCGGGACGAACGCGTCCGGCCCGATCGGCGGCTCGCCCGGCGGCAGCCACCGCACCAGCGCCTCGACT
>KL571492.1:11246-12615 GCA_000715855.1 Actinoplanes liguriensis | reverse complement strand
GGCTGGTAGTACACCGCGAGCTCGTCGGCGCGCAGGGCCAGGCGCAGCCGGTCGACGGTGCGGATCCGGTCGATCTGCCGGTCCCGGAACGCCCGCTCGTACCGGACGGCGCAGTCCTTGCCGGCCGCCTTCGCCGCGTACAGGGCCAGGTCCGCGTCGCCGAGCAGATGCACCGGATCGGTGGTGCCGTCCGCGAGCCGGACACCGATGCTGGCGGTCACGTGCAGGGTGTGCTCGCCCACCGGCACGGGCGTGCGCATCGTCAGGACCAGGGCGTCGGCGCGCTCGACCGCCGCGGCGCCGGGCACCAGCACCGCGAACTCGTCGCCGCCGGTGCGGGCGAGCAGCTCGCCGGGCGCCAGCGCGGCCCGCAGGCGCTGCGCGACGGCCAGCAGCAGGTGGTCGCCGACGGCGTGGCCGAGCCGATCGTTGACGTCCTGGAAATCATCAAGATCGAGAAGCACGAGGCTGTACGGCGTGGGCGACGCGATGCGCTGCTCCAGCAACCGGCGGTTCGGCAGCCCGGTCAGCGCGTCGTGCTCGGCGAGGTGCTGCAGGGAGCGCTGCAGCGTCTCCTGCTCGCGCAGCGCGGCGGCCAGCGAGGTGGCGTGCCGGTGCAGTTGCCGCTGCGCGGTGGTCATCCGCACCACCAGCAGCAGGGCGATGATCGCCGTCGCGCCCAGCGGGACGACGAAGTCGAGCCGGTTGAGCTCACCCTCCTGCTGATCCTTCATCAGGGCGTAGCAGGTCGCGCCCGGGCCGATCAGGACCAGCACGGCGTGCAGCAGCGCCGTGCGCCGGCTGCCGGTGCCGGTGTCCACGCCCGCGACGCGGACCGGCTCCGGCGCGGGACTCAGCGCGGCGACGGCCGGCAACGCGAACGCGGTCAGCCACGCCATCACGCTGAGCACCGGGCCGGACCAGGCGCCGCCCATCGTCACCGACACGAAGTACGGGACGTCCGCGGCGGCCATCAGCACCGCCATGCCGAGCAGCATCAGGTGGGGCCGGGTGAGCCGCGGCTCGGCGACCACCATCCGGACCGCCATCGCGATGAGCAGCACGTCCAGGATCGGGTACGCGGACGACCCGACGTCGGCCGGCGATCGCCCCAGATCGACGAAGTACGGGTCGTAGAGCAGCACCCAGGCCAGCGTCGCGCCGGTGCAGGCCACGATCCCGGCCTCGGCCAGCCCCGCCCGGCGCCGCTCCGGGAGGATCGCCAGCGCGGCCGCCACCAGCGGATACTGGGCGAAGTACAGCACGTCGACCGCGGAGAACCGGGGCGCGCCGAGCAGATCCTGGCTGAGCTGGACACCCCACACCAGGTTCGCCAGCGCCTCGCACCTGTCTCTTATACACATCTCTG
>KL571492.1:10087-11048 GCA_000715855.1 Actinoplanes liguriensis | reverse complement strand
GTTCCGGTGCACCCCGATCACGATGCCGGCCGCCGAGACGAATCCGATCAGCGCGTACGCGTACTCCTGCCCCGCCGGGGAGAGGAACGGCGCGGCCACGACGAGGATCCCGGCAGTCGCCAGGACACCCCACGCCGCACCCCACCGGTCCCGCATCCCGCACCCGCCCCCGTTGTGAGATTCCGCCTGTCGCCGGTGTCATCGGCACATGAGCGACCGGCATGAGATCTACCGTGGTCGGCGTGAGCCGAGTGTTGGTGGTGGGTGCGGGCGCGATCGGGTTGACGGTGGCGCACGAGCTGGCGGTTGCCGGTCATCGGGTACGGATCGTCGCCGCCCGTCCGGCGGGGGAGAGCGTCTCCGCGGTCGCGGCCGCGATCTGGTTCCCGCACGACGTGGCGGTCGACGGGGACGTGCTGGAGTCCGGCCGGGTGACGTACGAGCGGCTGGAACGGCTCGCCGGCGATCCGGCGAGCGGGGTCGTGATGCGGCCCGGCCTGGTCCGGGTCCGGCACGACGACACCGACCTGTCGTGGACCGCCGCGGTGCCCCGGCACGAGCGGGTCGCCGAAGGCGTGCGGTGCGTCCTGCCCGTCGTCGAGACCGGCCGGTACCTGACCTGGCTCGGCGAGCGGGTCGCGGCGCTCGGCGTCCCGGTCACCCGAGGCGAGGTGGACGCGGCGTCCCTCGCCCGGCCGGACCCGGACACGGACGCGGTGGTGATCGCGGCCGGGATCCGCTCCGGCGCGCTGCTCGGCGGGGACGACGAGGTCTACCCGATCCGCGGCCAGATCGTGCGCCTGGCGAACCCCGGCCTGACCGAGTGGCTCATCGACAACGATCACCCGGACGGGCTCACCTACGTGGTGCCGCGCTCCGGCGACGTGGTCTGCGGCGGGACCGGGCAGGCCGGCGACTGGGACGAGACGGTCGACCCGGCGACCGAGGAGGCGATCCTGCG
>KL571492.1:7842-9891 GCA_000715855.1 Actinoplanes liguriensis | reverse complement strand
GGTACGCGCTCTCGTGCCCGCCCTCGGCGACCAGCCGATCCGGTCCCGCGCGGTCGGCCTGCGCCCGGCCCGGACCACCCGGCGGCTGGAACGGATCGGCCGGGTCGTCGCCTGTTACGGCCACGGCGGCTCCGGCTTCACCCTGTCCTGGGGCGACGCCGCGCGGGTCGCCGAGCTGATCGGCTCGATAGGGTGATCTTCATGCCGAAGACCCATCGGTACGAGGCGACGGTCACCTGGACCGGGAACACCGGGACGGGCACCAGCTCGTACCGGGACTACTCCCGCGCCCACGACGTCACCGCGGAGGGCAAGGCGCCGATCGCGGGCAGCGCCGACCCGGCGTTCCGCGGCGACCCGGCCCGGTGGAACCCGGAGGAACTGCTCCTGGTCGCGCTCTCCCAGTGCCACATGCTCTCCTTCCTGCACGAGTGCGCTGCCGCGAAGGTCGTGGTCACCGGCTACACGGACACCCCGAGCGGCACGATGACCACGACCGCGGGCGGCGGCGGCAGCTTCGACGAGGTGGTCCTGCACCCCCGCGTCACCCTCGCCGACCCGGGCCAGGCCGGCCTGCTGGACGAGCTGCACGAGCGCGCCCACAAGGTCTGCTTCATCGCCAACTCGGTGAACTTCCCGGTCCGCCACGAGCCCACCCCGCCCGCCTGACCCGGTTGCGCGAGCCGGGCGTCCGAGCTGGCGCTGAGGGTTCTTTCCGGTGGGTTCGAGGACCGTCAGCCAGTGGCGGCTCACTCGTTGCGGGCGGCGGCCGGGCCGGTCATCCGGTTCAGCAGCGGCATCGTGGACGTGATCACCGCGATCGACGCGAGCAGGCCGCCGATCACGATCAGGTAGTACGACGGGTCCGGCGCGTGCAGGTCGTACTTCATCTGCGAGCGCAGGAACAGGTGCGCGGCGAGGAACCCGGCGCCGACCGCGGTCACGGCGACGGCCAGCAGTGGCACCGCCGTCTCCAGCACGACGACCCGGCGGAGCTCGGACAGGCGTACCCCGGTGAGCCGCAGCATCGCGAACGGGCGCTGCCGCTCGGAGAGCCCGCCGGTGACACTGACCGCCAGGCTGCACCCGGCGATCACCAGACTCGCGATGATCACCACGTCGGCCAGCCGCTGGAACTGCGACAGCTGACGGGTGAAGTCGCCCGCGTAGTCGGCGTCGGTCGCGGCCGCCCTGCCGTACGGGAAAGCCTTGCTCAATGCCGTGCGGGCGCGCTCGATCGCGGCGGGGGAGCCGTCGGTCGGCGCGACGACGTCGATCACGTCGAGGGCCGCGAGTTGCGCGACGGTCCGGGACGAGGCGGGCCACGCCACGCCGCCGGTCTCACTGCCCCGCGGGCCGGTCAGGTTCGGGAACACCTGCGCGACCTCGGCGCCGGCCGGGCAGGTCCCGGCGCCGGGAATGGCGGCCACCTCCGTGCAGGCGATCAGCCCGGGCAGTCCGAGATTCTCCGCGTTCTCGTCCGGGTTCACCCGGATGAGGTGCGCGTCCAGCCCCGGCGGAAGGTGGACGCCGGCGGCCGGGACACCGTGCCGGCCGCCCGGAACGGCCTCGATCGAGACGAAGTCGTGCGAGGCCACCCCGGCGGGGCCGCCGCCGCGCTCGGCCACGATGGTGGTGATCACGCCGGTCGCGGTGCTGGTCACGAAGAGCGCCAGCATCAGCCCGCTGACCGCCCGGAACCCGGCCCGCGGGTCGTCGGCGAGCCGCCGCCCGGCGATCAGGGGGGCCGGCCGTTGCGCGCGCCGCGCCAGCAGCCGCGACCCGGCCATCGTCAGCCACGGGCCGGCGATCATCAGGCCGATCATCACCCCGAAGATCCCGGAGAGGTATCCGATCGTCTGCCCGTCCCGGGTCTGCGGCCGGTTGCCGACCAGGTACGCGAGCTCGGCCAGCGCCACCAGCAGCGGGATCATCCGCCACGCGCGCGGCGGCTTCGGCGTGACCCGGCGCGTCACGCCGAGCGGGGAGATCCGCACGCGCCGCAGGGCGATCCGCGCGGCCACGGCGGCGGCGAGCGGGACCCCGGCG
>KL571492.1:4975-7651 GCA_000715855.1 Actinoplanes liguriensis | reverse complement strand
AGAGATGGGTATAAGAGACAGCGACAGGGACAGGTCGTGCGGGAAGAACGGCTCACCGGTGAACGGGATCTGCGCCAGGCCGGCCCGGATCGCGAAGAACACCCCGAAGCCGGCGAGCGTGCCGGTGACCGCGGCGACCGCGGACTCGACGGTGGCGAACCGGTTGATCTGGCGCGGGGTGGCGCCGACCAGTCGCATCGCGGCGAACCGTTGCTCGCGGCGCGCGGCGGAGAGGCGGGTCGCCGTACCGATGAAGATCAATAGTGGGAAGAGCAGGGCGGCCGACACGACCGAGAGAGTCAGGACGATGCCGTTGCTGCCGATGCCGATCGGACAGTCGCAGGTGTCCGGCGAGACGGCGACGATGCGGGTGACCTCGGTCGCCCCATCGATGCGCCCGACCTCGTCCCGGGCGCCGCCGACGACCACGATCAGCGAGTCCGGCGAGGGCAGGGCCGCGTCGCCGAGCACGGCGGTCTGCCGGCCGGGGAAACGGTCCCGCAGCTGGTCGGCGGGGTGGTCGCGGAGCAGCCGGTCGAGCGCGGGGGAGACGACGAACTCGCCCGGCCCGGGCAGCGCGGTCATGCCGGGCGGCACCGGGCCGTCCGGACCCGAGACGGCCACGTCGACGCGGGCCATCGGATGGCCGTGGAAGTAGTCCTCGCGGACCGACCAGAGCGCCGGATCGCTCGCCGCCGGGCCGGTGGCCGCCTCCGTGACCGCGCTGTTCAGCCAGGCGTACCGCAGGTTCTGGGCGTGGACCGCGTTGGTCCCGGCGATCGAGGCGAGCAGCATGCCGACCCCGACCGCGACCGCGGCGGCCAGCACGACGAGACGCACGATCGCCTCCCGGCCACCGGCGACGGCGAGTCGAAGACCGAGACCGATCACGGCGCGACCGCCTCGGCGGGCGTGGTCACGCGGCCGTCGCGGACCATGACCTCCCGATCCGCGTACGCCGCCACGCGCGCCTCGTGGGTCACCAGCACGACCGTGGTGCCCTGATCGCGGGCGGTCGCCACCAGCAGGTCCATCACCTGCTCGCCGGTGAGCGAGTCGAGCGCGCCGGTCGGCTCGTCGGCGAAGAGCACCCGCGGCCCGGCGACCAGCCCGCGGGCCAGGGCGACACGCTGCGCCTGCCCGCCGGAGAGCTCCCCGGAGCGCCGGGTCTCGAGCCCGTCGAGACCGAGGCGCCCGAACCACTCCCGGGCCCGGCGGATCGCGGCGTCGCGGCGCACGCCGGCGAGCAGCAGGGGCAGGGCGACGTTCTCCACGGTGGTCAGCTCGGGCACGAGCTGACCGAACTGGAACACGAACCCGAACCGGTCGCGGCGCAGCTCACTGCGAGCATTTTCGGACAGATCATTCAGCCGTACGCCGTCGAAGGTGATCTCGCCGGCATCCGGCGCCAGGATCCCGGCCAGGCAGTGCAGCAGCGTCGACTTGCCGGAGCCGCTCGGCCCCATCACGGCGACGATCTCGCCCTCGGCCACGCTCAGGTCGGCGCCGCGCAGGGCGGGCGTCGCGCCGAACGACAGCTCGACGCCGGTCGCGCTCAGGATCGCGGTCACGGCTTCACCTGCCGGATCTCGGTGCGCAGCGCGTCGAGGCGGGCGGTCGTCGCGTCGACCCAGCGCAGGTCGGCCTCGAGGTGGAACAGGGCGTGGTCGGCGAGCATCTTCTCGATCAGGCCGCCGGACTGCTTGACCGTGGTGAGCTCGCGCATCCGGGCGAGGTGGGAGCGGCGCTGCCCGTCCAGGTAGGCGTCGGCGGGCCGGTCCAGCATCAGGGCCAGCACGACCTTGGTGAACAGGATGCTCTGCAGGTGTGGCTCGGGCGCGACCGGCTCGGCCAGCCACGTGCTCACCTCGGTGGCGCCCTGCTCGGTGATCACGTAGCGCTTGCGCTCCGGCCCGTCGCCGGGGGAGACCTCGTCCATCACCACCTTGCCGTCCCGGGTGAGCCGGCTCAGCGTCGCGTAGACCTGCCCGAACGGCAGTGACCGGCCCACGCCGAAGAAGGTGTCGTAGTCGCGCTTCAGGTCGTAACCGTGGCTCGGTGCCCGTTCCAGCAGCCCGAGCAGCGTCAGCGGAACACTCATGCGGATGACTATACGCCGAGAGTATACGCCGCGTATATAGCCGAGCCCGCGGCGGATCGCACCCGGATTGCAGCCGCCGGGCTCCTGATGATCCGGTCGCCGGCGGCCGAAGAGTGAAGCCGGACGAGGGGAGGTGAGTCATGACGCTGCGCCAGTCGATCGCCCGCACCGTGGTGTTCACCGTGCTGTACATGCTTGCCACCTACGCCGGCCGGCTCACGATCATGGACGGCACCAACCTGAGCCTGGTCTGGCCGGCCGCCGGGATCGGCGCGATCTGGTTCATCTGCCAGCGGTCGTCACGCTGGCGGCTGCTCGACGCCGCCTCGCTCGCCGCCGCGACGATCGGCGTCAACCTGGCCACCGGCGCCGGCCCGCTGCTCGCCGCGTTCTTCGTGGTCGCGAACCTGGTGCAGGCCGCGATGTTCACCCACCTGTTCCAGCGCTGGCTGCCCGGCCTGTGGGGCAGCGGCGGCACCGCGCAGGTCGCCCGGCCGCAGCAGCTCTGGCGGCTGGTGTGCATCGCGGTGCTCAGCACGTTCGCCGGCGCCCTCATCTGTCTCTTATACACATCT
>KL571492.1:4373-4761 GCA_000715855.1 Actinoplanes liguriensis | reverse complement strand
GCCATCGCCCAGCGGTTGCCGGGCACGTCCCGCCAGCGCTGGAACGCCCTGCTCGCCGCCGCGCGGTCGACGCCGGGCCGCACCTGGGTCGAGGCCGCCGCGCTGCTGATCGTCTCGGCCGTCGCCTACCTCGGCGTCTTCGGCTTCTCGCACGGTGTGCCGGTGGCGTTCGTCCTGGTCACCATCACCGTCTGGGCCGCGACCCGGATGAACACCACCTTCGTGATCCTGCACGACCTGTTCTTCGGCAGCCTCGCCGTGGTGTTCACCCTGCACGGCGACGGCCAGTTCGCCGGCATCGCCGACCACACCACCCGGGCCCTGGTGTCGCAGCTGTTCGTGGCGGTCGTCGCGGTCGTCGGCCTCGCCGTCGCGCTCGGCCGCGACG
>KL571492.1:1127-4152 GCA_000715855.1 Actinoplanes liguriensis | reverse complement strand
CGTCGCGCTCGGCCGCGACGAGCGTGTCGCGCTGCAGCGGGCCGCCGCCGGCCAGGCCCGGATGTTCGCCACCGTCATCGACGCGATGGGCGAGGGCCTCGCCGTCATCGACGCCGACGGCAACTTCCTGCTGCGCAACCCGGCCAGCACCGAGCTGATGGGCGGCGTCCGGAGCGGCACCGGCCGGATGGCCGACAACAGCCACTACGGGCTGCTGCACCTGGACGGCACCCCGATCGGGCCCGGCGAGCTGCCCTTCCAGCGGTCGCTGGCCACCGGCGACCCGCACCGCATGGACATCCTGGTGCGCAACGCCGCCGTTCCCGACGGCCGCATCCTGTCGGTCCGCGCCACGCCGCTGCCGGTCGAGATCGACGGCCGCCAGTACGCGGTGAGCGTCTTCTCCGACGTCACCGCCGAACGACGTCACCGCGACGAGCTCGCCTCTTTCGCCGGCGTCGTCGCCCACGACCTGTCCAACCCGCTCACCACCGTCGAGGGCTGGTCCGAACAGGTCGCCGACCTGCTCGGGCCGGACGCCGGCCGGGCCGGTGACGGCATCGCCCGCGTGCAGCGCGCCGCCGCCCGGATGCGCCACCTCATCGTCGACCTGCTCGCCTACGCCACCGCCCGGGACAACACGCTCAGCTTGAGCAGCTTCGACCTGGCCGCGGTGGTGACCGACATCGCCGTCGCCCGCGTCGACCAGGCCGAGACCACCGGCGTGCCCGTCCCGCGCGTGCGGATCGGCGACCTGCCGGCCGTCCACGCCGACCCGGCCCTGGTCCGGCAGTTGCTCGACAACCTGATCGGCAACGCCGTGAAGTACACCGCGCCCGGGGTCGTGCCCGTCGTGACGTTCACCGGGCGGCTCGACGGCGACCGGGTCCGGATCGCGGTCAGCGACAACGGGATCGGCATCCCCGCCGGCCAGCACGCGACCGTGTTCGAGAACTTCCACCGCGCCCACCGCGACGCCGGCTACAGCGGCACCGGCCTCGGACTGGCCATCTGCCAGCGCATCGTGGAACGTCACGGCGGCACGATCACCGCCGGCGACAACCCGGGCGGGGACGGGACCACGTTCACGTTCACCCTCCCGGCCGCCGACGTCCCGCTCCCGGCCACGGTGCAGGATGTACTCCTGCACTCCGGAGAGGAACGATGAGCGGATGACGGAAACGGCACGGTCCCTGCGGTGGTACGGCGGGCTCGCCGTCATCTTCTTCGGCGTCCTCCCGGCGGTGATGGTGACCCTGCTGGTGGCCCAGGGCAAGACGCCCTCGTCGGTGGGCCTGCTGCTCATCGCCGGTATCCCGCTGGTCCTCGCCGCGCTGTTCTACGCCGTGAAGGGCATCACCGGCGCCGACCCGGAGCTGAGCGCCCGCTGGATGCAGCGCAGCATGGCCCTGGTGGCCGGCGCGGACCTGGTGCTGCTGGGCGGCAACGCGCTGATCAGGATGGCCACGAGCTGACCGGCGACCGTGACCGGGCCGGCAGCACCACGCGAACCCGGTAGACCCACGAGCCCCGGGGATCGCCTACCGTCAGGACGTGGCTGACAGTTGGGACAGGTTCCGCGACGGGCTCGCGAAGACCCTCGCGACCGTGCCGGAACTCGGGGTGGCGATCATCCGGGACCGGGCGAAGCCGTGGCGGTTCGTCCAGTTCATCATGCAGGGCGACCACCTGCGGGCCGAGGCGGGCACCGCCGTGGACCGGCTGGCCCGGCAGCAGCGCACCCCCGAGGAGCTGGCCGCGCTGCTCGCCGCCGGCTGGGAGGACACCGGCGACCCGGGCCTCAACTACGTGCGGCTGCTGGACTGGCCGGCCACCTCCGCCGGATACCTGCTGCTCGCCGACCTGATGGTGTCCGCCCTGCGGGACGTCTTCCGGGTGCCGTCGCCGGAGAGCCTCGTCTACACCGCGTGGTCGAACGCCGCCGGCGAGGGCGACCTCGACCTGCCGCACCTCGGCCTCGAGCGGGTGCCCGAATGAGCGGCGTCGACCCGTCCGCGCTGCTCGGCGTCATCCGGGAGCTCCGGCAGACGGTCGGCGACGCGGCCGAGACCCAGCGCAAGGTGCTGACCGTCACGGGGACCGCCACCTCCCCGGACGGCCTGGTCACGGTGGTGGTCGGTCCCCGCGGCCAGCTCGTCGACCTGCGGATCGACCCGCGCGTCTACCGCAAGCCGAACGCCGGCGCGCTGGCCGCGACGATCCTGGCCACTGCCCGGGCCGCCGTCGAGCAGGCCACCGAGCAGACCCGGGAGATCGTGGACAGCCGGCTGCCGGACATCGGTGGCCTCGTGCCGCCGGGGGTGGAACGGCCTTTCGACGTACGCAGTCTGATGCGTCACCACGACGGCGACCTGAAGCGAGCCCTCGATGACGCCGGCGACTCCTGACCGCCCCGTGATGCCGGCGGCGCGGCACGCGATGACCGTGCTGCACCCCGGCCCGGCCTCGCTGCACGTGCGGTATCGGCAGGGCGTGCTGATCGGCCCGCACGGCTTCCCGGAATGGCTGCTCTACGCCCGCGCGGTGGTCGAACTGCCGCCGCCGATCGCCGAGCTGACCGGCGACGAGCAGCGCGTCCTCGACGTCCTCGCGGCGAACCGGGCGATGCGCGGCGCCGACCCGCTGTGGCCGGACGTCCCGGCGCCGGGCGCGACGCCGACCCCGCGGGGCTGGTGCTGGACGCGGCTCCCGGCGCTCGAGGACGGCCCGGCCCGGCGGATCGCGCTGGTGCCGATCGAGCTGCACGCCGCGTTCCGGCACGGCGGCGGCACGCGCACCCTGCCGCCGGGACGTCCCGGTGACGGCGTGCGCACGGACGCCGTTCCGGCGCCGATCCGGCGCGAGGCAGGCGATCCGGTTCCGGCTCCGATTCTGGCCGAGGTCCGGCAATTGCTCCCGTACGACCTTCCGCCCGCCTTCCAGCGGCAGCTGCTCGCGGGCAACGGAGCGGGCCCGACCGAGCCCGGCGTGCTGTCCGGCGCGGGGCTCGTCGCCGACCAGCCGC
>KL571492.1:547-885 GCA_000715855.1 Actinoplanes liguriensis | reverse complement strand
ACCCGTACCAGGATCTGGCCTATGCCCCGCAATGGCTGGGCGACCGGTTCACGCCGGAGTTCCTGCCGATCGGCTTCGTCCAGGGCGGTCTGCTCGTGCTCCGCCTCGCCGGGCCGGACACCGGCAGCGTGTGGTTCTGGGACGACGACGACCCGCGCGACGACGACCGGCTGACCCCGGCCGAGATCTGCGCCGGGCTGCTGCGCCGCTGCGCCGACGACGTGGACGCGTTCTGGGCCGCGCTGCACCGGCCCGCCACCATCCTGCTGGAGGTCGTCGAGGACCTGGTCGCCGGCGGGCTGGTCGTCCCGATCCGCCCGGAGCCGGCCGGCGCGGCC
>KL571492.1:0-343 GCA_000715855.1 Actinoplanes liguriensis | reverse complement strand
CGCGGCCCTGCCGGCGAAGCTGCGTCCGGCGTGGCAGCCGGAGCCGTCCCGCCGCGCGGCGTCCATCGCCTCCCTCCGGCCGTGACGCTCCTGAGGTACGTGCGGGCGAGACCTCGCCGTGCGGGCGCGCGCGAGACCTCGCCGGAGGAACTGGCCGTGACGCCGGCCGCCGGGGCTGAGTAGATTCCGGGCGTGGCAGCGAGACGGTGGACGGCGGCGAACGAGACCGAGCGGCGTCTGGCGCGGGCCTGGGCGGACGACGACGCGGACGCGTTCGCCGATGTGCTGCTCGCGTGCGACCTGTTCCTGCCGGGGTTCGCGGGTGACCCGCTTCCTCCCGGTG
>JNYN01004131.1 GCA_000715855.1 Actinoplanes liguriensis | reverse complement strand
CACGGTACGGGTCCTGAGCCGCTGCCTGACCGCCGCCGGCACCGCGAACGCCGCGGCGGTCACCATCGCGGCGTGCACCGGCGCCGCCGGACAGTCCTGGACCCGCCGCGCCGACGGCAGCCTGCTGAACCCGGCCTCCGGACGCTGCCTGGACGTGCCCGGCTCCAACCGCACGCCCGGCGCCGTCCAGTTGCAGCTCTACGACTGCGTCGGCACCGACGGGCAGGTCTGGCAACTGCCGCCCGGGCCGCTCACCGGCCCCGGCGGGCTCTGCGCCGACATCGTCGACGCCGACCCGTCCTCGGCGAGCGCCGCCCAGCTGTTCACCTGCAACGGCACCGACGCGCAGCGCTGGTCCACCCCGGGCGACGCGACGATCCGGGTCTTCGGCAAGTGCCTGGACGTCAGCAACGCCGGGACCGCGAACGGCACCCCGGTCCAGCTGTTCGACTGCAACGGCAGCGGCTCGCAGAAGTGGGTCGGCCGGACCGACGGGTCGCTCTACAACGCGCAGTCCGGCCGGTGCCTCGACGACACCGGCAACAAGCAGCAACCCGGCGACCTCCTGCAGATCTACGACTGCAACGCCAGCGCCGCCCAGCGGTTCCGCCTCGGCTGAACTCGGCCGGATCGGGTGCTCCCGCACCCGGTCCGGCCGGCCGTAGGGTGCGGGGCAGGAGGTGTCGGCATGCTCGCCATCAGGTCGGCCGTGCTGCGCCGGATCCGCGCGGTGTTCGCCGCGGGCCGGCGGGCCGTCTGACCGGCGTCATATCAGGACGGCGGCCAGGGCACGGAACGCGTCGGACGGGAACCGGGACGCGTCGCCGCCGTTGAGAACCTGGATCGCGACCTCGTCCGCGCCCGCGTGGAAGTGCTTCTCGACCCCGGCGGCGACCTGCTCGGGCGTACCGGAAGGAATGATCGCGTCGACGAGACGGTCACTGCCGCCGCCGGCGAAATCCTCGTCGGTCCAGCCGAAGCGGCGCAGGTTGTTCGTGTAGTTCGGCAGCGTCAGATAGCCCGTCGTGTACTGCCGGGCGGTGGCACGCGCGGCGTCGGCGTCGGCGTTCACCACCACCGCGACCTCCGGGGCGAGCAGCCGGTCCGGGCCGAGCGCCGCCCGGGCCTCGGCGGTGTGCTCGGCCGGCGTGAAATACGGGTGGGCGCCGGCCGAACGGTCACGGGACAACTCCAGCATCCTGGGGCCGAGCGCGGCCAGGACCCGCCGCTCGGCGGGAAGGCCGGCCGCGTCCAGGCCGTCGAGGTAGTCGACCATCTTCGAATACGGCCGGCGGTAGTCGGTGCCGTCGTTCTCGACCAGCACCGCATGGCTGGCGCCGAGCCCGAGCAGGAACCGGCCCGGGTGAGCCCGCTCCGCGTCCAGGGCGAACGCCGCCGCCTCGGCCGGCGACGAGTGCCAGATCGACAGGATCCCCGGCGCGATGCCGATGTGCTTCGTCCCGTCCAGCAGCTCGCGGAAACGCTCCGGGACGTTCTCGCCGAAACCGGCCGAGAACCAGATCCGTGCATAGCCGAGCTCCTCCAGCTCGGCGGCGGCTTCGAGAGCGGCTTGCGTGCTCTTGCTGCCGAGAAAGAACGGTTGCCAGACGCTGACCTGTCGCTGTGCCATAGGTCAGACCTTACGCAGCGGGCAGCTCCGCCGCCGAGCGAATCCACGGTGACCCTGCCGGCCGGGATCGGCGGCTATCGCCGTACGGGGGAGGATTTGCCAGGTTCTGGGGCTTATCACTGATCGGCGGGCGGCAGCGTGAACCAGAAGCGGGTGCCACCGCCGGGGTTGTCGTCGGCACCGATCCGGCCGCCGTGGTGCTCGACGATGCGGCGGCAGATCGCGAGGCCCAGGCCGGTTCCTGGGCGGTTGCCGGTGTTGGCGCACCGGTGGAAGGCGTCGAAGACCCGCGCGCGGTCCGACTCGGGGATGCCGATGCCGTTGTCGGCCACCTCGACGCGGACGCCGCCACCGGGGAGCGCGACGGCGTTGACCTCGATCTGGGGCGTGGTGTCCGCGGGCGCGTATTTGATGGCGTTGCCGATCAGGTTATCCAGGACGTGCCGCAGCAGCCCGGCGTCGGCCGGCACGGTGGGCCAGGAGCCGTCCAGCGTCACCAGGGCCTGGTCGGGGGCGGCGACGTGGTCGGTCAGCACCTCACCGACGACATCGCGCAGCGCGACCGGCGCGAGGTCCAGGGCATGATCGGCGCGGGCGTACTGAAGAAGGTCCTGGGCCAGCTGGCTGATGCGGCGCAGACCGCGCTCGATGGCGGCGATGTCCCGCCGGAAACCGTCCCCGAGGGCGTCGCCGTAGTCCTCGCTCAGCATCTGCACGTGGGCGACGACGCTGGCGAGCGGGGACTTCAGGTCGTGCGAGGCCATCGTCATCAGGGCTCGCAGCTCGTCCTCGGGGCTTTCCGGTTCGCGGGTCTGTTCCAGGGTCTGCATGGTGTCCTCCGGTCGCTGGTGATGACACCAGCAGACCGCCGGGCCGGGGTGTTCACGGGCGCCCGGCGAACACTTTCGGTCCGTCGGGCCGGGTGACCTGGGCGCCGGCATCGGCCGTTCGGACAGGCCTGGTGAACAGGCCGAACACCGATGGGCCGGTTGGTTAGCCTGCGAAGGTGACCACACTGGGTGAGCAGGCGAAACCTGGCGGCGACGCTCCGGTCGGGGATCATCGCCGGTTGCACGACCTGCTCCTCGAACTGCGCGGGCGGGCCGGCGATCCGTCGCTGCGGAAGATCAACGGTGCTGCCGGAGTGTCGGTCGGCCACCTGAGTGAGATCTTCGCGGGCAAGACGGCGCCGGGGCCGGACGTGGCGGTGCGGATCGCGCGGGCGCTGCGTGCCACCGACCGCGAGCAGGCACGGGTGCGGTTCTACGCCGAAGGGGCGGAGGCCGACCGGTCGGCACAGCGAGCGGGGGACAGCCGGAGGACGCAGCGGGCCGGGTGGGAGGGCTGCCCCTATCGGGGCCTCCCACCGTTCGAGGAGCGTCACGCGCGGATCTTCTACGGCCGGCGGACGCTGACCCGGCAGCTGACGCGGCGCCTGCGCGAGCATCCGCACGATGCGGGCCTGCTGCTGGTGCTCGGGCCGTCCGGGGCCGGCAAGTCGTCTCTGTTACGGGCGGGACTGATGGGGGCACTGGCCGAGGACGCCCTCGGGCCGGGGTCCCGGTCGTGGCCGCGCCGGGTGATCACCCCGACCGGTGACCCGCTCCGGCAACTCGCCGTCCACCTCGCCGATCTCGCCGGTGCGGACGCCATCTCCGTCCACGAAGCGCTGCTGGCCAATCCCGGCGCGGCGCACCTGCTCGCCGGGCAGGCACTGGCCGCCGACGACGCCGCCCGGCGCCTGGTCCTGGTGGTCGACCAGTTGGAAGAGCTGTTCACCCTCACCTCCGACGCCGCTGAACAGGGCCGTTTCCTGGCCGCATTGCACAGCATGGCCACCACCCCGGTCCGGCCGGGTGAGGCGCCCGCGGCGCTGGTCGTCGTGGGCATCCGTGGTGACTTCCTCGACCAGGCGCTGGCCTTCCCGCCGATACGCCGGTCGGCGGAGGCCGGTGTGTTCACCGTCGGGGCGATGAGCGAGTCCGAGCTGCGCGAGGCCATCACCGGCCCGGCGGCCGAAGCGGGCGTACGCGTGCCGGAGGACGTCTGCGACGCCGTCCTGGACGACCTGCGCGAGCGCAGCCTGCCGGTGGGCTTCGACAGCGGCGCCCTCCCGCTGCTGTCGCAGGTCATGTTCGTCATGTGGCAGGAAGGCGCGGCCCCGGGCCTCACCTTGGCGGGCTACCACCGCACCGGCGGCGTGGCAGACATCGTGCGCACCAGCGCCGAACGGGTCTACGAATCCCTCGACCCCACCTGTCAGGAGCTGACCCGCCTGGTATTCGTGCAGCTCACCGCGGTGAACGACGGCAGGTTGACCCGGCGCCCCGGCACCCGCGCCGCGCTGCGGGCCGCCACCGGCAGCGACGAGGTCAACCGCGTCGTCGAGGCGTTCGCCGCACATCGGCTGCTCACCGTCGCCGACAGCGGACTGGTCACCATCGCGCACGAGGAGCTCATCCGCTCGTGGACCCGGCTGCACGGCTGGGTGC
>KL571491.1:36887-38101 GCA_000715855.1 Actinoplanes liguriensis | reverse complement strand
GAGATGTGTATAAGAGACAGCCTACGAGCAGCGGCTGATCGACGACCTCGCGCCGTGGTCCACCGGGCGTCGCTACGGCAACTTCCTGTTCGCAGGGGAGGACGGCTCACTGGCGTACGCGCCGGAGGCCTACGAGCGGCTGACGCGGATCAAGCGCCGTTTCGACCCGGCGAACCTGTTCCGGATCAACCACAACATCGCGCCCGCGAGCTGACGCCGGTCATCTCCGGCAGACGCTGTGGCCGTCGGGGCACAGTAGTAGTCGACCCCGGCGGCCATCTCGGTGCGGCCCGCGATGCGATAGGTGATCCCGTTCGACCCTTTGACCAGCACTATCGCGTACGGCGTGAAACCCCACCCGCCGTCGTAACCACCGAAGACGTCGTCCGCGCCGGCCCGGTAGCCCTCGTCGAAGGCGGTCCGCTCGCTCGCGTCCCGCCCGAGCGTCGCCTGCACGGCGCGCCCCTCCCGCAGCCCGTCGGCGTGCCCCGCGGCGTAGTCACCACCGCCGTCGGGCGCGGTTGCGCGCCCGGCCAGGAACAGTCCCGCTCCCGCGATCACCGACAAGATCAAGACCACTATTCGCGTACGCATCGAGCAGTCCTCCCCGAGCAACAGTGCAAACCCGTCGTTCCTAGGATGGGCTCATGAGTGATGAAACGACGCCCGACCAGTTGCGCCAGCGGATCAAGGACCTGGACGCGGAGATCGCCGAGCTGCGCCGCCTGGACGGCGACGCCCAGTCCCGCCGCGGCGAGGACGGCGACAACTCGGCCGGCTACGTCGAGCCGGAGGAGCTCGCCACCGACCTGACCGGCATCGCCGAGAACGAGGCCGTCATCGACGTCCTCACCCAGCGCCGCGAAGCCCTCGAGGAGAAGCTCCGCACCCTGAGCTAAGCGCCGCGGCGGGCGATGCGCTGGGTGAGAGTGTGGGCGGCCTCCAGCAGCAGGGCGCCGAGCTGGGCGGTGCGGTCGCCGTTGAAGCGGGACTCGACGCCGGTCAGGCTCAGGGCCCAGGCGGGGGAGCCGGCCCGGTCGAAGACGACGGCGCCGATTCCCCAGCTGCCGGGCACGACCAGGCCGGGGTTGACGGCGTACCCCCGTTTGCGGGTGGCCGCGACCCGCCGTGTCAGGGGTGCCTGGTCGTGCTGGGGGCCGTGGGCCGCCGCGAGCTCGGCGCCGCGGGAGCGGAGGTAGGCGGCGGCGTCGTCC
>KL571491.1:34713-36742 GCA_000715855.1 Actinoplanes liguriensis | reverse complement strand
GGTACGCGAGGATCGCCAGCCCTGCCGACGCGACTCCCAGCGGCATCCGGATCCCCTCGTGCAGCACGTGCGAGCGCAGCGGGAAGCTGCCCTCCTCCCCGGCGAGGCAGACCGTCTCGTCGCCGCGGCGGGCGGAGAAGTAGGCGCTCTCCCCGGTGGCCGCGGCCAGCGACCGCAGGATGTCCCGGGCGGTCGACGTCACGTCGTAGCGTTCGGCGGCGACCGAGCCGAGCAGGAACAGCTCCGGCCCGAGATACCACCGGCCGCGGCGCGCGTCCCGGTCGACGAAGCCCTCCTCGGCCAGCGCGGCCAGCACCCGTTGCGCCGTCGAGCGGGGCAGGCCGGTCGCCGCGGCCACGTCGGCGGTGGTGACGCCCTCGGCCGCGCTGGAACCCACCCGGCGAAGGACCAGTGCCACCCGCGTCACCAGCTGCGTCCCCTGCATGCTCACATTATGAGCATCCGGCGCCCAGCCGGCCCGCGGGATGACCATTCGGCGGGCCGCGGTGGCGTGATGTCTAACCTGCCCGGGCATGAGCAAACTCGTCGACAGCGCGGCGAAGGCCCTCGCGGCCGTCGCCCGGGACGGCATGACCGTGGCGGTCGGGGGCTTCGGCCTGTCCGGCATCCCGACGTCCCTGATCACGGCCCTGCGGGACACCGGCGTCAAGGACCTCACCATCGTCAGCAACAACATGGGCGTCGACGGCAAGGGCCTCGGGCTGCTGCTGGAGAACCAGCAGGTCAGCAGGGTTCTCGCCTCCTATGTCGGGGAGAACAAGCTGTTCGCCAAGCAGTATCTGGACGGCGAGCTGGACGTGGAGTTCGTCCCGCAGGGCACTCTCGCCGAGCGGCTGCGCGCCGGGGGCGCCGGCATTCCGGCCTTCTACACCCCGACCGGCGCGGGGACTCCGGTGGCGGAGGGCAAACCCGAGATGCAATTCGACGGCGTACGGACGATTCTGGAGCGCGGCATAGTCGCCGATCTCGCCCTGGTCCGGGCCCATCGCGCCGACCTCGACGGCAACCTGCGCTTCCGGTTGACCGCCCGCAACTTCAACCCGCTGGTGGCGACCGCCGGCCGGATCACCATCGCCGAGGCGGAGGAGATCACGGCGCTGCACCCGGACGACGTGCACACGCCGGGCATCTTCGTGCAGCACCTGGTCCGTACGGAGATCGCGGAGAAGGACATCGAGCAGAGGACGGTACGGCCCCGTGTGGACGCGTGACGAGATGGCCGCGATTGCGGCCGCCGAGCTGACCGACGGCCAGTACGTGAACCTGGGCATCGGCATTCCGACCCTGGTCGCGAACCACCTGCCGGACGGGGTGCGGGTGACGTTGCAGAGCGAGAACGGCATCCTGGGCATGGGCCCGTTCCCCTTCGACGGCGACGAGGACCCCGACCTGATCAACGCCGGGAAGCAGACCGTCACCCTGCTCCCGGGCGCGTCGGTGTTCGACTCGGCCACCTCGTTCGGCATGATCCGCGGCGGTCACGTGCAGACCGCGATCCTGGGCGCGCTGCAGGTCGGGGCGAACGGGGACCTGGCGAACTGGACCATCCCCGGCAAGCTCGTCAAGGGCATGGGCGGGGCGATGGACCTGGTCGCCGGCACGCCGCGGGTCATCGTGATCACCGAGCACGTCGCGAAGGACGGCACCCCGAAGATCGTCGAGCGCTGCACCCTGCCGCTGACCGGGGCGGGCGTCGTCGACCGGATCATCTCCGACCGTGCCGTCTTCGACGTGACGGAGGACGGCCTGGTCCTGCGCCGTCTCGCCGGCGACCAGAGCATCGACGGCGTCCTCGCCCTGACCGGCGCGGGCTTCACCGTCGACCTGGCGTAGCCGGCTGGTTCTGACCGTGGTTACTCGTCCCTCATAACCACGGTCAGAACCAGCTCGAACCTGGCTACGGGCCGAGGTGGGCCAGCGACGTGATCATGCGGTCGGCGATGCCGGCGGGGAACGGGAAGCCGGGGGCGACGGCCCGCTGGTGGGCCAGGCCGTGCAGGCCCAGCCA
>KL571491.1:33894-34541 GCA_000715855.1 Actinoplanes liguriensis | reverse complement strand
CTGGTGGGCCAGGCCGTGCAGGCCCAGCCACAGGGCGATGGTGTCGGCGAGCGGGTCGGCGCTGGTCGAGCTGCCCGCCGCCACGCAGGCCCGCAGCGCGGTGACCAGGATGCCGAGCGCCTCCTGCCCGAGCGCGGTGACCTCGTCGGCGGTGACGGCGGCGCTCTCCACGGCGTCGCCGCCGTTCCACAGCCCGCCGAACATCACGCGGTAGCGCTGCGGCCGGGTGGCGGCGAAGTCCAGGTAGGCCGCGCACGCCGCGCGCAGCCCGCCGTCCGCGTCCTGCCCGCCGGTGGACGCGCGCAGCGCCTCGGCCAGCTCCGCGAACGCGCCCTGGACGACCGCCAGCAGGATCGCCTGCCGGTCGGGGAAGTGGGCGTAGATCGAGGGCGCGGCGATGCCGATCCGCCGGGCCACGGCCCGCAGCGTGACGGCCTGCTCGGTGCCGGTCTCGTCGAGCAGCTCGGCGGCCGCGGTGACGATGTCGGTGCGCAGCCGTGCGCCTTGGCCACGGCGGTTGCGCTCGCGTGGTCCGCCGGCGGCCGGGTCGGTAGTCGTGCTCACAGGCGTCACCTTACGGTCGTCAGGGAATGAGGACCACCTTGCCCACGATGGTGTGCGACTCGGCCAGCTCGACCGCCTCCCGG
>KL571491.1:33227-33626 GCA_000715855.1 Actinoplanes liguriensis | reverse complement strand
GATGGTGTGCGACTCGGCCAGCTCGACCGCCTCCCGGATCCGGTCGAGGGGGAGCCGTGCGGCGATCTGCGGTCGCAACACCCCGTCGGCGAGCAGCGCGAACACGGTCGCCAGGTCCTCCCGCAGGTTGCTGCGGAAGCGTTGCGGGTGCAGCAGCTTGCCGCCCCAGACGTCGAAGAAGCCGGCCCGGCGCCCGTTGGGCAGCGCGTCGAGCCAGGCCAGGTGGCCGAGCAGGGCCACGAACGCCGGGATCATCGGGCCGCTGTCCTTGAGCATGGCGTAGCTGACCAGCGTCCCGCCCTTGGCGAGCAGGCCGAACGAGCGGGCGATGCTCCTGCCGCCGATGTGGTCGAAGACGGCGTCCACCCCGTCCGGCACGAGCTCGCGGACCCGGGCCGC
>KL571491.1:32445-32918 GCA_000715855.1 Actinoplanes liguriensis | reverse complement strand
CCGGCTCGGGGTCCCGGTAGTCGATCGGGAGCACGCCGAGCTCGCGCAGGGCCGCGTGGTGGCGCGGCGAGGACGTGCCGATCACCCGGGCGCCGGCGTGCCGGGCGAGCTGGGCCAGGGTGGTGCCGACCCCGCCGTTGACCCCGTGGATCAGCACGGTCTGCCCGGCGCGCACCCCGGCCCGGCGGTGCAGCATCTGGTACGCGGTCAGCCCGTTGACCACGAGGGCCTCCACCTCGGCGGGGTCCAGCCCGGCCGGGACCGATGTGTATAAGAGACAGAGTCTTGGTCATCGCCGCGATCCGGGCGCCGATCAGGGCCGGGTCCACTCCGGGACCGGCCGCGGTGACCGTGCCGACCAGGTCGTAGCCGGGCACGAACGGGAACTTGGGCTGACCGGGATAGCGCCCGAGGCGCATCGCGTGCTCGGCGAAGGAGATCCCGGCGGCGTCGACCTGTCTCTTATACACATC
>KL571491.1:29518-32195 GCA_000715855.1 Actinoplanes liguriensis | reverse complement strand
CCCGCCGGCGCAGTTGAAGCCCGCCGGGCTCCACCGTTCCGGGCATGACCACTTCGGTCGCGGAGATTCCAGACGTCATGATTCCTCCTGCTCAACGCCGTGCGGGTTAACCTTACGGCTGTAACGCTACAGTGAAAGCTTACGGCTGTAAACATAAGCCTGGAGGTGTGGGCGGGTGAACTTGCCGTGATCTCTCCGCCCTCGGCGCCGAAGCGGTCGTTACTACCTGAGTGGACACGGTGGTTCGGTACGTCGTGCGTAAGGCGTGCGGATGGCTGCTGCTGATCGTCGTGGCGACCAACGTGACCTTCTTCCTCGCCAGCTGGTTCCTGGATCCACGCTCGAACTACCGTGACCTGCGCCCGGTCCGCAGCCGGGAACAGATCGCGCACGCCCTGGAGCCGTACGGCCTCTCGCCGGACTGGTCGGTCGTGCACCGCTGGTGGTTCTGGCTGAGCGACGTCGTGCTGCGCTTCGACTGGGGGCACTCGCCGACCGGGGTGCCGGTGAACGCCGAGATCCCGCAGCGTGCCCTGGTCAGCGGCCAGTTGATCCTGCTCGGCACGCTCGCCTCGGTGGTGATCGGCGTCGCGCTCGGCGTCTGGACCGCGACCCGGCAGTACGGCCTGGCCGACCGCGCCGCCCTGGCCGTGTCGATCGTGCTGTTCAACGTCCCGACCGCGGTCGGCGCGCTCGCGTTCGTGCTCGGCGCGGTCTGGCTCAACCAGCGGGCCGGCACGACCGTGCTGCACGTCGCGAGCGCGAGCACCCCCGGCGTCGAGGGCACGTGGGCGAGCATCACCGACCGCGCCGGCCACCTGATCCTGCCGACCCTCAACCTCACCGTGCTCGGCTACGTGAGCTGGCACCTCACCCAGCGGGCGCTGCTTCTCGACACGATCAACGCCGATTTCGTACGGACCGCGCGCGCGACCGGCCTCACCCGTGCCCAGGCCGTCCGGCGGCACGCGCTGCGCGCGTCGCTGATCCCGACCGTCACGTCGATCGCGTTCACCATCCCGGCCGTGTTCACCGGCGCGATCATCACCGAGACCGTCTTCGGCTGGGAGGGGATGGGCCGCTACTTCACCCAGACCATCGCGAGGAACGACGTGGACGGGGTCGTCGCCGTGGCCGCGTTCGGCGCCGCCGCCACCGCGATCGGCGCGATCCTGTCCGACCTCGCCACCGTCGCCCTCGACCCGCGCGTGCG
The DNA here is from genome assembly GCA_000715855.1 of Actinoplanes liguriensis. Classification (GTDB taxonomy): domain Bacteria; phylum Actinomycetota; class Actinomycetes; order Mycobacteriales; family Micromonosporaceae; genus Actinoplanes; species Actinoplanes liguriensis. The sequence continues at coordinate 30,982 of KL571491.1, read as the reverse complement.
AGCGAGTTGATGCCGGCCGCGCGCCTGGGCCGGGTGCGGCTCTACGCCCGGCGGTTCACCCGCAGCCGATCCGCCCTGACCGGAGTGGTGATCTTCGTGCTGCTGGTGGTCTACGCGACGGCCGGCGGGCACCTCGCGGGCCGGGACTGGTCCGCGCAGGACTTCCTCGCGCTGACCCGGCCGCCCGGTCCGGGCCACTGGTTCGGCACCAACCAGGGTGGCAACGACGTCCTCGCCCAGTCCGTGCACGGGCTGCAACGCTCGCTGGTGATCGCGCTGAGCGTCTCGGCGCTCACCACGGTCGTCTCGGCCGTGGCCGGGGCGGGCGCCGCCTACCTGGGCGGGCGGGTCGAGCGGCTGACCCTGCTGATCATCCACTTCCTGCTGGTGGTGCCGTCGTTCCTGATCCTGGCGCTGGTGTCGAACCGGGTCAGCGGCGACTGGCGGATCCTGATCCCGCTGCTCACGTTCGTCACCGCGGTGCTGCCGGCCCGGGTGATCTGGTCGGTCTCCACGTCGCTGCGCGAACGCGACTACGTGCTGGCGGCCGAGTTCATGGACGTCAGCCGGTGGCGGATCGTGGCCCGGCACATCATCCCGCACCTCGGCGCGCTGCTCGTCGTCAACCTGATGCTGGGTGTCGTGAACGCGGTGCTGCTGGAGACCGCGCTGAGCTTCCTCGGCTTCGGGGTGAAGACGCCCGACGTGTCGCTCGGCTCGCTGCTCGCCGACGGCGGCTCGACGATCAGCTCGGCGCCGTGGCTGTTCGCGGTGCCGGCCGGGCTGCTGGTCCTGCTCACGGTGTCGCTGACGCTGATCGGGGACGGGCTGCGCGACGCGCTCGACCCCACGTCGGCGGCGGGCGGGCGGGGATGAGCGGGCTGCTGTCCGTGCGCGGGCTCACGGTGACGTTCCCGTCCGAGAAAGGGCCGGTTGACGCCGTACGCAAAATTGATCTTGACCTGATTGCCGGGCGGACCCTGGCGCTGGTCGGCGAGTCGGGCTCGGGCAAATCGGCGGCCGCCACCGGCATCATGGGGCTGTTGCCGGCCGGCGCGCGGACCGGCGGCGAGGTGCTGCTCGACGGGCAGAATTTGCTCGCGCTCGACGACCGGCGGATGTCGGCGGTGCGCGGCCGGCGGATCGGGATGGTCTTCCAGGATCCGCTGTCGGCGCTCACGCCGATCCTCCCGGTGGGCCGGCAGGTCGCCGACGCGGTCCGGGTGCACAGCCGCCTGCCGAGGGCCGCCGCCCGCGAGCGCGCGATCGAGCTGCTCGACCTGGTCGGCATCCCGCAGCCGCGGCAGCGGGCCCGCGACTTCCCGCACCAGTTCTCCGGCGGCATGCGCCAGCGCGTGGTGATCGCCCTGGCCATCGCGAACGACCCGGACCTGATCATCGCCGACGAGCCGACCACCGCGCTCGACGTGACCGTGCAGGCGCAGATCCTCGACGTGCTGGAGA
>KL571491.1:28703-29326 GCA_000715855.1 Actinoplanes liguriensis | reverse complement strand
GTGCTGGAGACCGCGAAGGAGCGGACCGGCGCCGCCGTGCTGCTGATCACCCACGACCTCGGTGTGGTCGCCGGTCACGCGGACGAGGTCGCGGTGATGTACGCCGGGCGCATCGTCGAACGCGCGGCCGTCGACGGGCTGTTCGGCGCGCCCGCCATGCCGTACACCGTCGGTCTTCTGGGCTCGGTGCCCTCGCCGGAGGCGACCCGGCGCCTGCCACTCGTGCCGATCGACGGTGAGCCGCCCTCCCCGCTCGACCGGCCCGCGGGCTGTCCGTTCGCGCCGCGCTGCCCCCTCGCCGACAGCGCCTGCCGGGAGAGCGAGCCGGTGCTCACCGAGGTGCGCCCGGAGCACGAGGTGGCCTGTATCCATCCCGGTCACCGGCCCGCCGACGTCTTCCCGGCCGCCGGGCAACCGGTGGCCACGGTGGATCCGGCCGCCGCACCGGTGCTGGAGGTCACCGGTCTCGCCCGGAGCTTCCCGATCACCGGCGGCACCGTCCTGCGACGGCGGATCGGGACGCGGCACGCGGTCCGCGACGTGAGCTTCGAGATTCGCGCGGGGGAGACGTTCTGCCTGGTCGGCGAGTCCGGCAGCGGCAAGACGACCACGCTGCTGGAGAT
>KL571491.1:28271-28410 GCA_000715855.1 Actinoplanes liguriensis | reverse complement strand
CCGCTGCGCGCGGCCGGCTGGGACGCCGCGGCCACCCGGGACCGCGTTGCCGAACTGCTCGGGCTGGTGGGCCTGCCCGCCGACGTGCTCGACCGCTTCCCGGCGGCGTTCTCCGGTGGGCAGCGGCAGCGGCTGACGA
>KL571491.1:27391-27952 GCA_000715855.1 Actinoplanes liguriensis | reverse complement strand
TCGGCGCTCGACGTGTCCGTGCGGGCCGGCATCCTGAACCTGCTGACCCGGCTGAAGGCGCAACTCGGCCTGGCCTGCCTGGTGGTCGCGCACGACCTCGCCGTGGTGCGGCACATCGCCGACCGGATCGCGGTGATGTATCTCGGTCACCTCGTCGAGACCGGGGACGCCGAGACGCTGTTCGCGCGGCCGCGGCACCCGTACACGCGGGCGCTGCTCTCGGCGGCGCCGATCCCCGACCCGCGGCGCGAGCGGGGCCGCGCCCGGATCGTCCTGCACGGCGAGCAGCCCAGCGCCGCCGACCTGCCGCCGGGCTGCGTCTTCGCCGACCGATGTCCACTGCGCCCGACGCTCGGCGCGCGGCTGCAACAGCTCTGTGCCACCGACAGGCCGCTCCTCACCGCCGGCGTGGCGTGTCACGCGGCCTGAATCCACCTCGAGGAAAATCATGATCAAAAGACCGATTCGGCCGTACGCGATAATCGCCGTTCTGCTTCTCCTCGGGCTCACGGGGTGTGGCGGCGGCGCGTCGACAGCGCCGGACACGCCCGCCCCGAGCAC
>KL571491.1:23855-27190 GCA_000715855.1 Actinoplanes liguriensis | reverse complement strand
CGCCGGACACGCCCGCCCCGAGCACCGCGTCGGCCGCGACCGACTACAACCCGCAGCCCTACGAGAACGTCAAGGACGGCGGCACCCTGCGGGTCTCCGGGAGCGCGATCGAGCAGGGCAACCCGTTCCACGCCGACGCGAACCTGCTCGCCGCGCGGCAGTGGTTCTGGTACAACGCGGACCCGATCACCTACTCGCCGTCGGGGGAGGTGCAGTACAACCCGGACTACTTCACCGACGTCAAGACCGAGGTGTCCGGCGGGGATCAGCGGGTCACGATCACCATCAACGACCGGGCCGCCTTCAACGACGGCACCCCGATCGACTACCGGGCGATCGAGGCGACCTGGAAGGCGAACAACGGCTCCGACAAGGACTACTACGCCGGAGACACCCTCCCGTGGTCGCGGATCACCTCGGTGCACGCCGGGGTGAACGACAAGCAGGCGGTCATCGAGTTCCGGGGCGTCAACCCGTGGTGGTCGACGCTGCTCACCACGCTGCTGCACCCGGCGGCCGCGGCGGACGCGACCACGTTCAACACCGCGTACCTGAAGAAGGTGCAGCCGCAGTGGGGCGCCGGGCCGTACACGGTCACCCGGTACGACGCCGCGACCGGTGACACCACGTTCGAGCGCAACCCGAAGTGGTGGGGCAGGCGCGGCCGGCTCGACAAGCGCATCGTCGTCGGGCTCGAGGCCCAGGCCGCGCTCAACGCGTTCCGCAACGGCGAGCTGGACTACGCGACGACCGGCACCGCCGACGGCCTCAAACAGATCACCGGCGTGGCGAACACGGAGGTCCGCACCGGCGGCAGCCCGTTCGAGTACTTCCTGTTCCTCAACGCCAAGGCGCCGCTGCTCGGCGACGTGGTCGTGCGCAAGGCCATCCTGGAGAGCGTCGACCGGCCGCAGATCGCCGGGATCCGGTTGCAGGGACTCAACTATCGCGAGCCGCTGCCCGGATCGGCGATCTTCTACTCGTTCCAGCCGGGGTACCACGACAACGTCTCCGAGGTGATCACGTACGACCGGGAGGCCGCGAAGTCGTCACTGGACGCCGCCGGCTGGGTGGCCGGCAGCGACGGCATCCGGGTCAAGGACGGCAAGAAGTTGCAGCTCGGCTACACGCTCACCGGGCAGGACCCGCTCGACAAGGCGACCGCCAACGCGTTCGCCGCGCAACTGAGGACGATCGGCGTGGGGATCGACATCAGGACGATCACCGACAACGACTTCGACTCGGTGGTCAGCGGCCGCCGGTTCGACCTGTTCCTGGCCGGGAACCGGTCGCTCGACCCGTTCGGCGCCCGCTACCTCGACGGCAACTACGGCAGCACCAGCAAGGAGAACCTGACCGGGACCGGGACGGCCGCCCTCGACGCGGACATCAAGGCGGCCGCCGAGATCGCCGACCCGGACCGGCAGATCGCCGAGGCCAACCGGCTGGAACGGGTGGGCCTGGCGCAGTACGGATTCCTTCCGCTCTACAGCGGCCCGTCCATCTACGGCGTCTCCACCGGCCTGGCCAACATCGGCGCGACGATCTTCGGCAGCCCGCTGCCGGAGACCGTCGGCTGGCAGAAGTCCGGCTAGAAGCTCAACGTGCCGGACTCGTCCTGCAGGGTGCCGGTCGGGCCGTCCGGGCCGAGAGTGGCCAGGCGCACCACGACCTTGGCGCTCTCCTCCGGCGACCGGCCGATCCCGAAAGCGGCGGTCATGTCGGTGGCGGTGGCGCCCGGCTCCACCGCGTTGAACCGGATCCCCGGGTGGGCCTTGGCGTACTGGACGGTGAGCATGGTCGCCGCGGCCTTCGACGCCGCGTAGAGCGTGAGCGGCAGACCGAACTCCGGCCGCTCCGGATTCGTCACCGCCCAGAACGAGCCCATGCTGCTCGACACGGTGACCACCGCCGGATCCGGCGACTTGCGCAGCAGCGGCAGCGCCGCCTCGGTGACCCGGACGACGCCGACCGCGTTGACGTCGAAGGCGCGCAGCGCGGCCGGGCCGTCGATGCCCTCCGCGGCGAGGATGCCCGCGTTGTTCACCAGCAGGTCGAGCCGGCCCTCCGCCGCGTCGATCGCCGCCAGCGCGTCGCGCACCGAGTCGTCGTCGGTCACGTCGAGCTGCACGAACCGCACGCCCAGCGTCGCCGCGGCCTTCTCACCTCGCTCCGTGTCACGTGCGCCGATGTAAACGGTGTGACCCAGGTCCCGGAGCTGGCGGGCGGTCTCGAACCCGATGCCCTTGTTGGCCCCGGTGACAAGTGTGACGGTCATGGGTAGTCCCCCGGTCGAATCGCGTTTCCGAACTGACGGAAGGAACGCTATGCGCGACCGCGGACCCCGGCCAGAGCCCTCCCGTGACAGGGGTATCGCAGGACCCCCTCTGTTCGCGGCCCCGGACTCTAGGCTTGCCGGGTGAGCGAGAAGACCAACGCCCTCGGCGCCTACCTGCGGGCCCGGCGCGAACTGGTGACCCCGCAGCAGGCCGGCATCCCCGACCTCGGCGTGCGCCGGGTGCCCGGGCTGCGGCGCGAAGAGGTCGCGATGCTCGCCGGCATCAGCCCCGACTACTACCTGCGGCTGGAACGCGGCCGCAACCGCAACCCGTCCGTGCAGGTCCTCGAGGCCATCGCCCGGGTGCTGCACCTCGACGAGGAGCACTTCACCCACCTGCTGACGCTGGTCCAGGAGGGCTCCCGCAAGCGCAAGCGCCGGCCGCGCCGGGAGACGCCGCCGGTCAGCATGCTCAAGCTGCTGGACTCGCTCGTCCAGCCGGCCTTCATCGAGGACCGGTACTTCGACATCGTGGCGTCGAACAGCCTCGCCCGGGCGCTCTCACCCGCGCTCGCCGCCGGCGGGAACCAGCTGCGGGACATGTTCCTGGACCCGGCCGAACAGGCGTTGTACCCGGATTGGGAATCCGTCACCGAATGCTTCATCGCCAACCTGCACCAGGCGGTCGGCAACGACGTCGACGACCCCCGTTTCATCGAGCTCACCGGCGAGCTCTCCCTGGCGAGCGCCCACTTCCGCCGGCTCTGGGCCCGCTACGAGGTGCGCAGCCAGCGCGGGACGCCGCTGCGGTTCAACCACCCGCAGGTGGGGGAGCTGACCCTGAACCGGGAACGGATGCGCATCAACGGCACCGACGGCCTGATGCTGGTCATCTACCACCCGGACGCCGGCTCCACCGACGCCGACAAACTGGCCCTGCTCGCCTCCGCCGGCCTGCCCACCACAAACCCCGCCCGCAAGCCCACCCTCGAACAGAACAAGACCTAGCTTGTGCTTCAACCCGTGCGGCGGGGCTTGGTGCCCCTCTTGTGGTGGG
>KL571491.1:20089-23501 GCA_000715855.1 Actinoplanes liguriensis | reverse complement strand
AGTCCCACGTCGTAGCGGGTCACGGTGTGCCGATTACGACTGTGTGCCGTGCAGCAGCATTTCTTTAAGGTCCTCATATGAGGATCACGCTGCGCGCGCTTACACGCCAGGATGTCGAGGCGCACAACGCCGGCGAGGATGAACACATTGTTCGCTGGCTGACCGGGAGGTATGGCACCGTCCAGTCGACTGCGGATCATTTCGACAGGCTGGCCGACAACGCTCGCGCAGGGCGCGGCAAGCGAGGCTTCGGAGTTTTCCTGGATGACCGCCTCGCCGGGTACGTCGACTGCGACCCGGATGCCAGAGACGGCCTTGAGCCGGGGGACGTCAACATCAGCTACGCCGTTCACCCGTGGGCCCGCGGGCAAGGGGTCGCGGGTGAGGCCGTGCGTCTGATGTGCGAATACATGCGCGAGCATCGAATCGGAAGGCGTGCCGCTATCCGCGTGTATCCGGAAAACCGTGCGTCCGTCCGTGTTGCCGAGAAGGGTGGTTTCACTTACGTCGCCGATCCCCTTTCCGGCACCGACAAGAAACCCGAGGAAGACTCGATCGCGATACTGCTTTACGTTCACGACCTGTGAGTGCCGGTTACCTCATTTAGCCGCAGCGAACGCGCGCTGGGTCCCGTCCTGCCCGTGCCCAGCGCGCATCGTAGTCACCCTTGATGACGCACCGACCTCGTCCGCAGCGACGTCGAGGCAAGGGCCTGAGGTTGAACGGCAAGCTAGCAGGTCAGCATCCCACCGAGCGACGCCGGCCCACCTGCAGGGTCCTGCGGTCAGGTCTGCTTCACCAGGATCGCGCGGGTGTAGAGCAGGGTGAAGCCCTGGCGCTGCACGTTCTGCTGGGACTTCGAGCCGGGCTGAGTCGTGACGACGGCGAGGTCGCAGCCGGCGTGGGCCGCGTCGGACAGGCGGGCCGAGGTCAGCGCCGTCTGGATGCCTCGGCGGCGGTGCTCGACGGCGGTTGCCGCGCCGGTGAGCTGCGCGATGCCGCCGGCCATGCGGATGGTCGCGCCGCCCGCGAGAACGCCGTCGCGCACCGCCGCGTAGCGGGTGACCCCGGCCGCCGTGGCGTCGCGTTCGGCGTTCTCCAGGATGTGGCGCGGGAACTCCTCGTGCCACGGCACGCCCTGCGCGTCCTCGTGGAGGCTTGCGTCGACGACCACGTCCAGCCAGCGCTCGAACTCGTCGTCGCCGCTCGGGCGGACCTCGACCCCGGGCGCGACGACCCGGCCGGGGTCACCGTCGAGGGCGCGGCCGAGCACGTTCTCGAACGACACGAGCCGGTAGCCGCGCCCGGTCAGCAGCGCGACGATCGCCGGGTCGGCCAGGTGCGCGAGCTCGACCTGCACGGGGCTGTCGCACGCCGCGAACGCCCGCTCGATCCGGTCCAGCTCGGCCGTGCCCGGAACGCCGTCGAACCCGATTCCGGCGACCTTGTTGAAGGGCGAGTCCGGCTCGGCGAAACCGGCCACGCCACCGGCCACCGGGATGACAAACCCCACCTTCGCTCCCGTACGGCGGTGAGCCGCGCGACCGCACGCGGCGATCAGTTGCGCCTCGGCCCGCTCGATGCGCCCGGCCAGACCGGTGCCGCAGAACAGGGGTGTCACGGCCGCAGCTCCAAGCACATGCGCAGGCCGGGGCCGAGTTCGGTGGTGACCTCGCCGGTCTGGACGAAACCGGCGGCCAGGTAGAACGCGAGCGCGTGGGTGTTGCCGATGACCCACAGGCGGGGGTGGCCGGCGTCGCGGGCGAGGGCGGCGACCCGTTCGACCAGGTGGCGGGCGAGACCGCGGCGGCGGAAGTCCGGATCGACGAAGAGGTCTTCGAGCTCGGCGTCGCCGGTGACGGTGGCGAACCCGGCGATGTGCTCGCTGCCGGGCGGGCCGGCCAGCGCGACGAGCGTACGGCCGGAGGCGATTCTTTCGCCCTTGAAGTGCAGGAACTCGGGTCGCGCCAGCAGTTTCGGGGCGTCGCCGGCGTTGGACAGCGACGCCGCGCGGTACACCCGCTGCAGCGCGGGGAGGTCGGCCGGGACCGCGGTGCGGATCGCCGGCGCGGGTTCGGTCATGGGCCCGACTCCATCAGGGCCGCGGGCCGGCCGTCAACGCGATTTCCGGGCGTGGGATTTTGCACTCCCAGTGCACTTGTGTGGTTCCAGCAGGCTGTTTAGCGTCGGAGCCATGCCTCGCTCATGGACGGTCGCGGTTGCCCGCGGCGATCTCGGACAGACCACGTACGCCGAAAGCGATCTTCCCGTCGTGACCGGGGGTGAGGTTCTGCTGCGCGTCGACCGCGTCGGCCTGACCGCGAACAACGTCACCTACGCGGTGCTCGGGGACGCGATGCGCTACTGGGAGTTCTTCCCGCCGGAACCGCGCGGGCTCGCGCCGGAGCTGGGCCTGCCGCCGCTGTGGGGCTTCGCCGAGGTGGTCGCGTCCGCGGTGCCGGAGGTCGAAATCGGTCAGCGGGTCTACGGCTACCTGCCACCGGCGAGTCACCTCGTGGTGCGGCCGGAACGCGTCGACGCGTCCGGGTTCCGGGACGGCTCGGCGCACCGTGCGGACCTGCCGTCGCCCTACAACGTGTACCGCGCGACCACCGGCGACCCGGCCTACCGCAAGGACCAGGAGGACCTGCTGATCCTGTTCCGGCCGCTGTTCTACACCTCGTTCATGCTGGCCGACCAGGTCGTCGACAACGACTTCTACGGCGCGGGGTCGGTGGTGATCTCGTCCGCGTCGAGCAAGACGGCGTATGCGGCGGCCGCCGAGTTGCGGGGCCGGGGCGTACGCCTGATCGGTCTGACCTCGCCCGGGAACCTCGCGTTCACCCGGTCGCTCGGCTGCTACGACGACGTCCTCGGCTACGACGCGATCGCGAGCCTGGACGTCACGCCGGCCGTCTACCTCGATCTCTCCGGCAACCCGGCGGTCCGGGCCGGCCTGCGCGAGCGCCTCGGCGATCGGCTCGTGCGGGACATCGCCGTCGGGCTGACCGGCCAGGTGCCGAACGCGGACGCGGCGGGCGAGGTGTTCTTCGCCCCGGTGCAGATGCGCAAACGGCGCCTCGACTGGGGGCGCGACGGCCTGGAGGAGCGGTTCACCCAGGCCTGGCAGCGCTTCACCGAGGTGGTCGGCGGCTGGCTCGACGTGCGGGTCGGCGAGGGCCCGGAGGAGCTGCGCCGGGTGTGGCTCGAGGTGCTGGGCGGGCGCGTGCCGCCGCGGGTGGGGCACGTCGTCCAGCTGTGAGTCAGGCCGCGGCCCGGCGGCGGGCCTTGTCGCGGTACATCTGCCCGTCGGCGGCTCGGAGCAGGTGCGCGAAGCTCTCCGTGCCGGAGGCCGTCCCGATGCTGATCCCGAACGGCGCCGGCGTGCCGTCGACCAGCATCGGCTCCGCTC
>KL571491.1:19574-19870 GCA_000715855.1 Actinoplanes liguriensis | reverse complement strand
GGCGACTCCTCGGGCAGGACGATCACGAACTCGTCGCCGCCGGTCTGATGCTCCGGGCAGCGGGCGTCCACGTCGAGGGCGCGCCGCAGCCGGTCGGCGACGGTCTGCAGGACGACGTCGCCGGCGTGATGGCCCAGGGTGTCGTTGATCCCCTTGAAGCCGTCCAGGTCCAGCACGATCACGGTCAGCCCGTCCGCCGCCGGGGCGTGCCGGTCCACCCAGTCGTCGAGCGCGGCCCGGTTCAGCAGGCCGGTGAGCGGATCCGTCCGGGCCTGCCGGTGCAGCGCGGCGGGCTT
>KL571491.1:17232-19345 GCA_000715855.1 Actinoplanes liguriensis | reverse complement strand
TGTATAAGAGACAGGTCCGGGCCTGCCGGCGCAGCGCGGCGGTCTTGCCGGAGACGATGGTGGCCAGCGTCCCGGTGTTGAGCGCGCAGGCCAGCAGCAGGAGCGCGACCAGGACGGCGCTCGCCGGATGCCGTTGCACGGCGAAACCGGCGAACAGGCCGGGGAGCAGGGCGGCCCAGGCGATGAGCGCGCCGCGCAGCTGGTAGCGGTTGGCGGCGGCGAACAGCACGAGCGTGGCGATCGGCCAGACGGCCACGTGCGCGACCTCGTGGATCATGGTGATCAGCACGTCGGCGGTGACCACGTCGGTGACGCTCTGCAGCATGGCGAGACGCCGCCGCCGCTCCCCGCCGAGGCCGGTGGCCAGGCTGCCGAGCACCGCGCCGAGCAGGGCGATGGCCGTGATCAGGGTCCCGGCGCGGGGACTGTTGTGCCAGGGCGGGTTCCAGATGATGCCGTCGGTGAAGCTCAGGGCCCAGACCAGCAGGATCAGCAGGCCGATCCGGGTGCCGAGCAGAGTGAGCCGGGAAACGCTGTACCGCGGCGAACTCCCGCCCGGAGCCGACTCCGGACTCACGCCGTCACCTCCCGCCCGGGACACGCCTTTGTCTCCCTCTTCGGCCGGGAACCGCCCGAGCTGACCGTCTACCCGGAGAAGGGAGCGGACAGCCCGGCTCCGGCGGCAGGCGTCACCGAGCGGTGTCGAGGGCCGGCGCCAGCGGGGCGAGCGCGGCGCGCAGCAGGCCGGGCAGGGATCCGGTCGGCACTGTGTATAAGAGACAGCGGTCGGTGTGGCCGAGGCGTTGCGCTATGGCGGTGGTGAGCGGTGCCTCGATCGCGGCGGTCGTGTCGAGGAACGCGTGGCGCAACGCCGGGTCGGTGGTGATCAGTAGCAGCGCGGCGTGATCGTCGTCGCCGGGCGTGGTGTAGATGTCCACGATCGCCGCGGTCACGGCGTCGGTGAGGGGAACGTGTGCGGGCTGGGCGGCCATCGCCTCGGCGATCCGGGTCTCGCGCTGCGCGGTGACCGCCGCGACGATCGCCTGCTCCCGGCTGGAGAAGTAGTTGTTGTACGTCCTCGGTGAGACGCCGGCCGCCTCGGCGATGTCGCCGACTCGTACGTTCGCCGTCCCGCGCTCCAGGGCGAGTCTCAGCGCCGCCTCGCGGAGCGCCTCCTGGGTGGCCCGCTTCTTCCGCTCGCGCAGGTCCGGCCGTTCCTGTGTCACGCCTTCACCCTGTCACATGAACTGCGTGCACGCAAACTTGCGTGCACGCAAGTTTCCTGCTTAGGGTGGGCCGCCTGATCGATGAAGCAGGAGGTCATGGAATGTCCGTTGAGGTCGTTGTCGTCGGCGCTGGGCCGACCGGGCTGATGCTGGCGTGCGAGCTGGCTCTTGCTGGTGTGCGGCCGCTCGTCCTGGAGCAGCGGGACGAGCCGAGCCCTGAGCCCAAGGCGAACGGTCTGCTCGGCCAGGTGGTCCGGGTGATGGACCACCGGGGGCTGCACGCGAGGCTGACCGGCAGCTCCGAGCCGCCGGCGCCGAACTCCGCGTACTTCATGTTCGGCGGCCTGGGGCTCGACCTCAGCCTGCTCCCGCGGAGCCCGGTCTACACGCTGCCGGTGACCCAGCAACAGATCGAGCGGGTGCTCGAGAAGCGGGCCGTCGAGCTGGGCGCGCGGATCCGGCGCGGCCATCAGCTGGTGGGCCTGGCCCAGGACGAGGAGGGGGTGACGCTGTCGGTCGCCACCGCCGAGGGCGGCTACGACCTGCGTACCCGCTGGGTCGTCGGCGCCGACGGCGCGCACAGCATCACCCGCAAGCTCGCCGGCATCGGGTTTCCCGGCGTGCATCACGACCGGATGACCGTACGGTCGGCGCACGTCATGCTGCCGCCGGGCTGGGTGGACCCCGGCACCGGTGCGCTGATGGTGCCCGGCTACGGCCCCGTGCCGCCGTTCCTTCCGCACCGGACGGAGCACGGCGGCTTCTCGTACGCGCCACTGCCCGGCCAGCCGCCCCTGCTGTCCACGACCGAATGGGATCAGCCGGAGCCGGACGAGCCGATGACCCTCGCCGAGCTGGCCGGCAGCATCCGGCGCGTGCTCGGCGCC
>KL571491.1:13188-17005 GCA_000715855.1 Actinoplanes liguriensis | reverse complement strand
CGCCGAGGTGCCGCTGCGGCAGCCGGAGGGCGCCGGCCCGCACGTGCTCCGGCGGATGAGCGGCGGGCACACCCGGGTGGCGCCGCGGTACGCGGACCGGCGCGTCCTGCTCATCGGCGACGCCGCCCACGTGTTCGGCGCGACCGGCGGCGGGCCCGGGCTCAACCTCGGCCTGCAGGACGCGGTCAACCTGGGCTGGAAGCTGGCCGCGACGGTGCGCGGCGACGCGCCGGTGGATCTGCTCGCCTCCTTCGGGACCGAGCGCCGCGCCGCCGCCGAGCGCATGATCGTCAACGCCCGGGCGCAGGCGGCGCTCATCGCGCCCGGCAGCGACGTGACCGGGCTGCGCGAGCTCGTCAGCGAGCTGCTGGCCGAGCCGGCCGTGGTGGCGCGGCTGGCGCACCTCACGGCCGGTGCGGACGTCCGCTACGACATGGGCCCGGGATCGGCACACCCGCACGCCGGCACCTTCGTCCCGGACCTGACCGTCGAGACCACGACGGGTGCGGTACGCCTGGCGGACCTGACGCATGCGGCACGGGCGCTCCTGCTGGACCTGACACCGGACGGCAACTTCGCGAACGCCATGGCCGGCCGGCACGACCACCTGGACGTCGTCCACGCCAAGCCCGCCGGGGCGGGTGACGAGCCGCTGTCGGCGCTGCTGCTGCGCCCCGACTGCTATCTGGCCTGGGCATCCTCGACATTCGAGCCAGGCGCCGCGGAGGTGGACGGTCTCCGGGACGCCGCCGCGCGGTGGCTCGGCGAGCCGCTGACCCGGTCAGCGTAAGGGAACCTGCACCGCGTCTTCCCGAGCTCGGCATGCGCGACGCCCCGTCCGGCTCCGGGAGATCGAGCCGACGGCCTGACGAACGTGTGCTCCACGTCACAGCGGAATCGCCAACCTTTTTCGCGTTCGCGCGTCCTCCCAGGCGACAGTGCACGCGGCCAGGTCGGCGTTGCGCCGGCGGCGGATCGCCCGGGCCTACCTGCCGCCGCGCCCGGATCCGGCTCCGCCCGCCTCACCCACGGTGGTCTCGCCGTCCGTCCCGGCGCCCGCGCCGTCGCGTTCGCCGGCCACGGCCGCGCCGGTCCCCACCGCGTCCACCTCGGTGCCGGCGGTCGGACCCACCCCGCGCTGACGACAGTTCCTGGACGAGCGCCCGAAGCGCGCGTAGGCACGTACCCATGAGGTCTCTTTACGAGCACGCGGGTGGCGAGCCCGCCCTTCATCACTTCGTCGATCTCTTCTATGCGAGCGTCCTGGCCGACCCGGTGCTCCAGCCGCTGTTCGGCCAGGGCCGCCCGGAGCACGTGGCGCATCTCGCCGCCTTCGACGCCGAGTCGTTCGGCGGTCCGGACACGTTCTCCCGGACCATGGGCTTCCCGGCGCTGATCGACGCTCATCGCGGGTTGCGGATCACCGAGGAGCAGCGGCAACGTTTCGTCGAGCTGTATCTGCGCGCGGCGGACACCGCCGGGCTGCCCGGCGACGAGGCGTTCCGGCAGGCCCTGCGCGAGCACGTCGAGTTCGGCTCGCAGGTCGCGAAGCAGAACTCGCACGCCACCACGGACGCCGAGCTGCATCCGCTGCGCGAGGTGCCGCAGTGGCAATGGCCGTCCGCCGATTGAGCGGCCGGACCGGGGGAATGCCCGCGGCCCGTAGGTTGGGTACGGCCATGAGCCCTGCCACCATCACCGTATGAACGCCCGCGCCGTCCTGGCCGGCCTCGTCACCGCCGCGGCGATCAGTGCCGTGCTCGGCTCCCTGGACAGGTATCAGGTCCCGGACTACGCGGACCGGGACGTGTCGCTCGGCCTGGCCGGCGTCCTGATCGCGGTGACCGTCGCGGTCGCCGTGATCGCCGTGGCCGGCCCCCGCCCCCGGCCGCGTCACGTGCTCGTGCCGCTGGCGCTGGTCCCGTCCGCGGTGCTGCCGCTGGTGCTGGGCGCGGAGCGTAACCGTACGGAGGCCGCCCTGATCTGGGGTTTCGCGGCGGTCACCGTCCACGTGCTGCTGGGCGCCGCCCCGAGCCGGCGCCTGCGGGTCGCCGGAATCGCCGTGGTGTGCGCTGCCGCGGTCCTGGCCACGTGGGGCTGTCAGCAGCGGTGGCGCGCGCAGAAGTTCGAGGCGGTGGGCGTGCCGCTGGTCGTCCCGCAGATCCCCGGCCACCGCCTGACCGGTGTGTGGGCGGGCCGTTACAGCGTCGGTCTCACCTTGAGCGGCCCGTCCGGCGCCCACACGTACGCGGTGATCGAACGCCGCCGCGGCGGTTGCCCGGCCACCGACCCGGAGCTGCTCTGCCTGCGCGACGACGCGGTGCTCCGGCTGATCCCGGCCGGCCCGGTCCAGGGCCTGGTCGTGCGCGAGGTCGGCGGCGCGACGCTGGCGGCCCTTCCGGACGACGCGTCCACGAGCGAGCCCGACTGACACCGGCGAGGCGAACTGTCGGAAATCCGGCTGACCGCGCTCAGCCTCGACTGTGGACGGTTTCGCCTGTTCAGAGGTGGGAAAGCCACCCGGAGACAGCGAGGAGGCGCACACCGTGACGACGAGCGACATACCCCGGCCCGGGGCCGGGTCATCCTCCACGGCGGAGCTGGTCAGCCAGGCCGCCGCGCAGATCTCCACCCTGGTCCGTGACGAGCTGGCGCTGGCGAAGGCGGAGCTGGCCGAGAAGGGCAAGCGCGCCGGGGTCGGCGGCGGCCTGTTCGGCGGCGCCGCCGTGCTGGCCTGGTTCGGCATCGGGCTGTTCCTGGCCCTCGCGGTGACCCTGCTCGACCTGGCCTGGCCGCTGTGGCTGGCGATCCTGGTCGTGATGGTCGTGGTCTTCGCCGCGGCCGGCGTCGCCGCCCTGCTGGGCAAGAAGGAGCTGGCGAAGGCGGCGCCACCGGTGCCGGAGCAGGCGATCGCCGGCGTGGAGTCCGATATCGAGACGCTGAAGAGCGCAACCTACAGAGGACGGCACTGATGACTTCTTCCATCCCGCCGCAGCAGCTGCGCGAGGAGATCGAGCAGACCCGCACCGACCTCGGCGGCACCGTCGAGGCGCTCGCGGCCAAGACCGACGTGAAGGCCCGCGCCAAGCAGCAGCTCACCGCGGTGAAGGACAGGACCGTGCAGGTGGCGGGCACCGCGAAGGAGCGGGTCGGCCGCGCGAGCCGGACGCCGGCGGCGCGCAAGGCGGTGCCCGTGACGGCCATCGCCGCTGTGGTCGCAGCCCTGGCCGGCACGGCCGTCGTCGTGGTGCGGCGCCGGCAGGCCGCCGCCCGGCGTCCCGCCTCCTGGTGGAAGCGCTACCGCTGACCGGCGGACATTCCCGGACCGACGAACGGAGAACAGTTCCATGGCACTCATGAAGATCGCGGCCGGCCTGGCGGTCGGCTACGTCCTCGGCTCCCGCGCGGGCCGCGAGAAGTATGAGCAGATCGCCGCGACCGCGCGGCGGATCAGCGCCCACCCCACGGCTGTGCAGGCGCAGGAGAAGGCCAAGGAGATGCTCGGCAGCACGACCGCCGGCAGGCCGGCCACTCCGGTGACCCGGCCGGCGCCCGGCCTGGCACAGCCCGGGCACGCCCGCGCCGACTCCCCGGTGTAGACGACGGCGCCGGGCCGGCCCTCCGGCCCGGCGCCTATGCTTGATCGAATCAACTATTGATTGTATAAAGAGTTTGTGGATGGTGAGACCTCGGAGGACGCGTTCTTCCGTGCGTTCGTGGACGTGGCTGCCCGGCTGCGGCAGGGGTTCGCCCGTTCGATCGGGATGAGTGCGCAGCGGGTGCAGATCCTGGTCCGCCTGCACCGGCAGGGCGAGAC
>KL571491.1:10916-12977 GCA_000715855.1 Actinoplanes liguriensis | reverse complement strand
GCGAGCCCAGCCACAGCGACCTGCGTCAGGCGCTCGGCGTCGACGGGGCGACCGTGACGCGGCTGGTCAAGGAGCTGGAGTACGACGGGCTGACCCGTCGCCGCGTCGACCCGGCCGACAACCGTTACACGCTGAGCGCGCTCACGCCGGCCGGTGAGCGGCTCGCCGCCGAGCTGCGGGAGCGGCACCAGGCGTACCAGGAGCGCCTGCTCGACGGCGTCGACCAGCAGGACCGGGACCACGTGCTGCGGACGCTGCGCCGGCTGCGCGACAACCTCGACCGGGAGAGTGGCGAGTGAGTGACCAGGTGCGCGCGGCGGCGCTGCGCATGTACACGGCTTTCAACGATCACGACCACGCCGCGGCCCTGGAGATCCTCACTCCGGACTTCTACAGCCATCCGCTGGGGACGACCGGGCCGCAGAGCGTCGTCGAGTCCTGGCAACGCCTGCACGACACGTTTCCCGAGGCCCGGGTGCGGGTGGAGGACATGGTCGTCGAGGGGGACAGCGTCGCGACGCGGCTGAGCGTGCACGGCATCCCCGGCCAGACGCCGATGATGCTGGAGATGTACCGGGTCCGCGACGGCCGGATCGCCGAGCTGTGGGCGCTGACGTCGCTGCGACGCGACGCCTGACCCGAGCGGGCGGCTTGTCCGTTCAGGCGGAGAATGCCACCGATCATGCCGAATCACTGGTTCCGCGTGACACCGTAGCTGACAGTGAGGAGAGTCAACCCGGCCAGACCCGTGGAGTGGTCCGATGTCGCGTGATCTTCGCCGGCAGCCCCGGCCGGTCCGGGCCACCCGGCGCCCGTCGCCGCTCAAGGTGTCGCTCGCGGTCGTGGTGTCGGCGATCGCGGTGATCGTGCTGTTCGCCGCCGGAATCGCGGCCGAGCAGTACCAGCGCGGTCTGCCGGCCGCCGCGACGGCCACCACCCGCCCCACGCCGAAGGCTGTTCCGGCCGGGCCGGGGCTGGGTGACGCCGTACGCGACGGGAAGTTGGAGTTCGTGGTCTCGCGGGTCGACTGCTCGCGCGTCACGATCGGCATCGAGCACCTGAAACGCACGGCCTCCGGCAAGTTCTGCGTGGTCAGCATGTCGGTGCGCAACATCGGCGACGGCGCGAAATACTTCGTCGGGCACAGTCAGAAGGCATACGACGCGGCCGGTGCCGAGTACGGCAGCGACGAGCTGGCCGGCGTCTACGCCAACCGGGGGACCGAGGCGTTCCTGCGCAAGCTGGACCCGGGCGAGAGGGTGGCCGGCAAGGTGGTCTTCGACGTTCCGAAGACCACCAGGCTGACCACCCTCAAACTGCACGACTCACCCTTGTCGCGGGGAGTCGCGGTCACCCTCGGCTGAGCCGGTCAGGCGCCGGGGCGGCTGACGTCGCCGCGCCAGGCGCCGGTGGACGTGCCCCGGGTCTCGATGAACTGCTTGAAGCGCTTGGCGTCGGCCTTCACCTGGTGGCTGTCGACGCCGACCGCGCTGCCGACCTTCTCGGCGAGGCCCTCGGGCTCCCAGTCGAGCTGGATCGTCACGCGGGTCTCGGTGTCGCCGAGGCGGTGGAAGGTGACGACGCCGGCGTGCTTGGTGTCGCCGCCGGTGCTGCGCCACGCGACGCGCTCGTCAGGGTGCTGCTCGGTGATCTCCGCGTCGAACTCACGGGTCTGGCCGGCGATCTTGGTCACCCAGTGGGTGTGGGTCGCGCCGGTCTGGGTGATCGACTCGACACCGTCCATGAACTGCGGGAAGTCCTCGAACTGGGTCCACTGGTTGTAGGCCGTGCCGATCGGCACGTTGACGTCGACGGACTCGGTCACGGTGCTCACGATGTACTCCTTCGGTCGGTGTGATCGTCGACTACCCGGCAGGGGACGGCCCAAACAGGCTGCGTCGATTTGTGCGTCGATTCATCCCGTGGCACGCTGAGCGCATGGAGTCGGTCTGGGACTATCCGCGGCCGCCGCGGCTGGAGCGCACCGCCGCCCGGGTGACGATCGTGCACGCCGGGGTGATGATCGTCGACAGCGACCGGTGCTGGCGGGTGCTGGAGACC
>KL571491.1:6530-10672 GCA_000715855.1 Actinoplanes liguriensis | reverse complement strand
CCGGTCTACTACGTGCCGCGCGCCGACATCGCCGCGGGCGTGCTGGAGCCCGCGGTGGGTCGCTCGTTCTGCGAGTTCAAGGGCGACGCGACGTACTGGGATGTCGTTGCCGGGGGTGTCCGCGTGCCGCGGGCCGGTTGGTCCTACGAGAGCCCCTCACCGGCGTACCGGGAAATCGCCTCTGCCGTTGCCTTCTATCCGAGTCTGGCCGACGAGTGCCGGGTCGCCGGTGAATCGGTCCGGGCACAGGAGGGCGACTTCTACGGCGGGTGGATCACCGCCGACATCGCCGGCCCCTTCAAGGGCGGCCCCGGCACCCTGGGCTGGTGAGCGGTCACGCGACCAGGAACGTGCCGGACATGAAGATCAACAGGAACACCGCGTGCAGTGAGACACCGACGACCAGCACGGCACGGTCGACGAGCGGACGGGCCCCGGCGCGGGCCAGCACCAGCAGCACGGCCACCGCCTCCATCGCGTAGCGCGCCGCGGACTGCATCGACCGCCCGCCGACCTCGGTGGACATCAGCAGGACCAGGGTCAGCGCGGCCTGCACGACCAGGTAGACCTGGTCGCGGCGGAACTTCCACGGCCCGGCGACCGCGAGCACCAGCAGCACCACCGCGAGCAGGGTCGTGCCCGCGTCGATCAGCGCGCCCAGGGTCGCCGGGTCCAGCGGGCCGCCGATCTGCTGGACCGCGGTGACCCAGGCCATGCCCGGGAACGTGTACCGCCGCCCCCACTGGTCCTGCGCGACGCTGAACGCGAGCGGGTTGTCCAGCTCCACCGCGCAGTACACGCTGTAGGCCACCACCCCGAGCGGCACCAGCGCCAGGCCGAGCACGTCGGCCCGGATCCGCCCCGGCCGCCAGTCGATCTGCCGCAGGTACTCGACCGCCAGCGGCGCCATCAGCAACAGTCCGAAGAGCCGGGTCGCGGACGACAGCGCGCCGAGGCCGCCCGCGAGCCACCAGTGTCCCCGGCGGCCGGCATAGAGCGCGCCGAGCGCCAGCAGCAGGAACAGCGACTCGTTGTAGCCGATGAACAGGAAGAACCCCATCGGGAACGCGGCCAGGTACCACGTCGCGCGCTGGGCGACCCGCGGCCCGAACTCGTGCTCGGCCAGCCGGTGCAGCACCGCCAGCGTGCCGAACGCGGCGAGGTTGGCGACCAGCAGCGCCGCGGCCACGCCGCCGCCCGCGACGTGCACCAGCAGCGGGAACAGCGGGAAGAACGCCGGGAAGCCGGGACCCAGGTGGTAGCCGCTCTCCGCGATCCGGACGTAGTGGCCGGCATCCCAGTTGTTCCAGCCCAGCACCATCGTCCACGGATCCGGCGTCGCACCGCGGCGCGGCAGCCACGCGAGGGCGCTCACCGCCAGGTGCATCAGCGTGAAGACCGTCCACACCGCCAGCGCCGCGCGAAACGCCGCATGCCACGGGCGTCCGGAAGGCAGGAGCAGCTTTTCCCGTACGTCGATCCGGGGCGTCGTGGTGTCGTCGATCAGAGCCTGCACAGCGCGTCCTCCTGCACGTCCTCCAGGTCGGAGTCGAACGTCACGACGTACGCGGGACGGCCCTGAAGGGTGGTGAAGACGCGCGCCACGTATTCGCCGAGCAACCCCAGGCAGAGCAGTTGCAGCGCACCCAGGAAGAGCACCGCCACGATCAGCGACGTCCATCCCGGCACCACGTTCCCGGACAGGTACGCGGCGCCGCCGGCGACGGCGAGCACCCCGCAGACCGCGATGCCGAGCAGGCCCAGCCAGGTCGCGACCCGCAGCGGCGCGGCCGAGAACCCGACGATGCTGTCCAGCGCCAGCCGGACCATCTTGGCGATCGGGTACTTCGAGCGTCCCGCGGCCCGCTGCTCCCGCGTGTACGTGACCTGCCCGCTCGGCAGGCCCAGCCACGGCACCAGCAGCCGGTACACCGGAAGGTGCTCGGGCAGCTCGGTGAGCGCGTCGACAGCGGTACGGCTGAGCAGCCGGAAGTCGCCCGCGTGCCGCGGGACGGCGGTGCCGGCGACCCGGCGGATCAGCCGGTAGTACAGGCTCGCGGTCCCGCGTTTGAACGCGCTGTCGGTGCTGCGGTCGGCGCGGACGCCGTGGACCACGTCCAGCCCGCGGCTCTCGGCCAGCCGCAGCATCTCGCCGATGGTCTCGGGCGGGTCCTGCAGGTCGACGTCGATGCTGACGACGTACTGCCCGCGGGCGCGGCGCAGGCCGGCGGTCAGCGCGTTCTGGTGCCCGCTGTTGCGCCGCAGCCGGATGACCCGCAGCTCAGGCCACTGGCGGCGGAGCAGCTCGAGGACGGCGGGGGTGGTGTCGCGGCTGCCGTCGTCGACGGTGAGCACCTCGTACGGCACTCGCAGGCCGTCGAGCACGGGCCGCATCCGGCCCGCGAACAGCGGCAGGACCGCCTCCTCGTTGAACACCGGCACGACAACGCTCAGTCGTGGCGCCTCGTCGGTCATGTGGGCTCCCCTCGTGATCCTTACCGCGGGGATGCTGGCCCAGGCGCACGAGCAACGAGGCACGGTTCCGGCGGCCATGGCACGTTCAGGGGAGATTCACAGCCGATGCACAGCGGTATATGTCTCAACCGCTCGCGCGATGCAACCGAACGGGAGCTACAACCGTCAGGCGACCACCTTCGTCACCGGCCGGCCGGCGCGAGGGCGTAACCGTCCCGCAGATCGGCGGCCGGCACCGCCCGGTCGAAGAGCCAGCCCTGGCCCAGCCCGACACCCAGCCCGGCCAGGGTCGTCGCGTCCGCCGCGGTCTCGATGCCCTCGGCGACCACGGTGGCGCCGACCGCCGTGGCCAGCTCGGTCAGGGCGTGCACCACCACCGCGAGCACCGGGTCGCCGGCCACGCCGGCGACGATGCTGCGGTCGAGCTTGATGACGTCCGGCCCGGTCGCGACGATGTGCCGCAACGAGGAGTAGCCCGCGCCGACGTCGTCGATGGCCAGGCGCATGCCCCGCGCCCGCAGCGGCGCGAGGACCGTCCGCAGCCTCTCGTAGTCCTGGATCGGATCGTGCTCCGAGAGCTCGAGCACGATCCGTTCGAGCGGCAGGCCGGTCAGGAACGGGACGCCACCAGGGCTGTAGAGGGTGGCGGGGGAGATGTTCATGGCGATGTACCCGGCCACGCAGGGCAGGTGATCGGCGGCCCGGCGCAGGGCGGCCAGCTCCAGGTTCTCCCGCTCGCCGATCAGGTCCGCGTCGGCGAACACCTCGTCCGGCGGCTGGCCCCACTCCTGCGGGAACCGGCTCAGCGCCTCGGCCCCGACCCGCGTGCCGCCGGCGAGCTCGACGATCGGCTGCAGCAGGACGACCGGGCCGTCCCGGTCCAGCAGGGGCCGCAGACGGCTCTCGATCACGGCGTTGCGGCACCGCTTCACCACGTCCGGTTCGATGATCGTCGCCGCGGCCTGGGCCAGCACCCGCATCAGGGCCAGGTCCCGCTCGTCCAGCTGCGGGTCGGCCTCCAGGCCGGCGCTGCAGAACGTGCCGTAGACGGTGCCGTCGCTGAGCTCGACGGGCACCGAGAGGTAGCTCCGGATGCCCTGCTGGGCGGCCGGGAGACGCATCGCCGCCGGGAACCGGGCGACGTCCGGGATCACCGGCGGCAGTACGCCGTCCAGGATCGCCTGGCAGAACGAGGTGGCCCGGGGCTGGGTCATGCCGTCCGGCACGGGCAGCACGGAGTCGACGACCTCGAGCCGCTGCTCCGCGCCGTCCATGCGGCTGAGGAACGCCAGGCCCATCCCGAGTGACTGACGGGCGGTTCGCAGCAGCTCCGCCACCTGTTGAGCGGTTTCCGAGCGTTCCGGCATCGGATTCTCCTCATCAGCCGCGATCCTTCCGATCCCCTCATCGGCAGCGACCCCGTCCGGCTGAGCGGGACGGGACCGGTGAGACGCCGGGCGGGAGATCCCTGAATCGATGGCTGCCGGGGCCCCTGCCGGACTCCGCAACACGGCCTACGGCACGAGGACGAGACGGTCGTCGGTGGCGGCGGTCCACGCCCGGGTGATCTCGGCGAGCGGCACCGCCCGCGGCCGGACGTCGATCGTGCCGTCGGTCACCGCCGCGGCCAGCTGCGGCAACTCCGCGATGAAGTCGCGGGCGGAGAC
>KL571491.1:4727-6368 GCA_000715855.1 Actinoplanes liguriensis | reverse complement strand
GTCGCGGGCGGAGACCGACCCGATGCCGCTGCCGACGATCTGCAGCCGGGCCGATCGCAGCGCGACGGACGGGACCGGCGCGGCCGGCCCGGCCATCGATCCGATCTGGATCCAGGTCAAGGGCGTGCCGCGGTCGGCGCGGGCGGTGAGCATGGGGATCATCGCGGCGGCCGCCGGCTCGCCCCACACGTAGTCGAGGACGACGTCGACGTCCGCCGCCCGGTCGATCTCGTCGAACGTGCACGTGACGTCGGCGCCGAGCGCGGCCGTCGCGGCCAGCCGGGCCCGGTCGCGCCCGGCGGCGATCACCTGCGCGGCGCCGAACAGTTTCGCGACCTGCACCGCCATGCGCCCGGCGTTCCCGGTGGCGCCGATGACCAGCACGCGCTGTCCCGCGGTGAAGTCGATGCGCCGGCGCAGCGCCACCCAGGAGGACATTCCGGGGTTCATCGCCGCGGCGATGCGCGTCGGGTCGATCCCTTCGGGAAGAACCACGCTCCGGCGTACGTCGATGACCGTGCGCTCGGCGAACGTCTCGAGTCGCGTGTCGTCGAGCGCCGCGTAGCGCAGCTGCCCGGCCGGGTCCCGCACGACGCCGTCCACGCCGGGGACCAGCGGAAACGCGCCGTTGCTGCTGTAGTGCGAGCCGTCGGCCCTGGCCCGGGTCAGGTGGTGCAGCGCGGCGGCGAGCACCTCCACGACCATCTCGTGGGAGCCGGCCGCGACCGGTTCGGGGTGCTCGCGGTAGACCGGCGGGGTGTCGGACGAGGTGAGGACGGCGGCGTGCACGGGAACCTCCGAAGATGGTTGGTAATGCCAACGACCTCAGAATGGTTGGTAATCCCACCTATGTCAACTAGGGTGGTCACATGACCTCCGGCGACTCCGTGACCGCGCTCGTCGATGCCGTCGTGCGCAACACGTTCCAGGTGACGGGCGTGCTCACCCGCATCGGCGCGGAGAACGACCTGTCCCTCACGCAGCTGCGGGTGCTCGGCATCCTGCGTGACCGCCGCCCCCGGGTGACCGAGCTGGCCGGCTTCCTGGGCCTGGACAAGTCGACGCTGTCCGGGCTGATCGACCGCGCCGAGCGCCGCGGGCTGCTCGCCCGGGAGAAGAGTCCGGACGACGGCCGCGTCGTCGAGGTGTTCCTCACCCCGGCCGGCCGTGACCTGGCACAACGGCTGTACGAGGAGGTGCATCGCGCACTCGCGCCCGCCCTGGAGCGCCTGGACCCCGAGCAGCGCACCCAGCTCGCCGCCCTGCTCGAGCCGCTCGTCGGCCCCGGCTGAGCACCGATCCGAGCCGGCGGATTTCAAGCACTTGACTTACCGAAACCGGCGCAGTTGACTCGAAGGCGGAGAACGGCACCAATCCCCGCAAGCGGCCCCTTCGAGGAGGTTTCCGCCCGATGGTGCACGACACCCTTCCCGCTTTCCCGATGCAGCGAGCCACCGGCTGCCCGTTCGATCCGCCGCCCGAGCTGCACGAGCTGCAGGAGCAGACGCCGCTGACCCGGGTCCGGCTCGCGGACGGCTCCACCCCGTGGCTGGTCACCCGCTACGCCGAGCAGCGAGCCCTGCTCGGCGACCCGCGGCTGAGCTCCGACGCGTCCCGGGACGGCTATCCGTTCCCTGGCCC
>KL571491.1:2607-4549 GCA_000715855.1 Actinoplanes liguriensis | reverse complement strand
ATGTGTATAAGAGACAGCAGCCGGATCGGCTTCATCCTGATGGACGATCCGGAGCACGCCCGCCTGCGGCGCATGGTCACCGCCCCGTTCGCGATCAAGCGGGTCGAGGCGTTGCGCCCGGCCGTGCAGCGGATCGTCGACGACCTGATCGACGACATGCTGGCCGGGCCGCGACCGGTCGACCTGGTCGAGGCGTTCGCGCTGCCGGTCCCGTCGCTGGTGATCTGCCAGTTGCTGGGAGTTCCGTACACCGACCACGACCTGTTCCAGGGCCACAGCCGCAACCTGATCAGCCGCAGTGTCGCCGTCGAGCAGCGGACCGCGTCGTTCGAGGCGCTGCACGACTACCTGGATCGGCTGCTGGCGCGCAAGGGTGACGAGCCCGGCGACGACCTGCTGTCCCAGCTCGTGGCCCGGGTGCGGGCGGGGGAGCTGTCCCGTTCGGACGCGGCCGGGATCGGCGTGCTGCTGCTGGTCGCCGGGCACGAGACCACCGCGAACATGATCGCGCTCGGCACGCTGGCCCTGCTCGAACATCCGGACCAGCTGGCCCTGCTGCGCGACGGTGACGATCCGAAACTGGTGGCCGGCGCCGTCGAGGAGCTGCTGCGTTACCTGAACATCACCCACACCGGGCGGCGCCGGGTGGCGCTCGCCGACATCGAGATCGGCGGCGTCACGATCCGGGCGGGGGAGGGCCTGATCCTGGCCAACGACATCGCCAACCGGGACCCGGAGACGTTCCCCGAGCCGGGCGCGCTCGACCTGACCCGGGATGCCCGGCGGCACGTCGCGTTCGGGTTCGGCGTGCACCAGTGCCTCGGCCAGCCGCTGGCCCGGATGGAGTTGCAGGTCGTCTACAGCACGTTGTACCGGCGGATCCCCACGCTGCGCCGGGCCACCGAGCTGGAGAGCATCCCGTTCAAGCACGACGGCCAGGTCTACGGCGTCTACGAGCTGCCGGTGACCTGGTGAGAGCACCATCGGCGTCCGTCCACCTGACACCTATGAACGGCGATAAGTCCACATCTCCGTCAGCAGACCGCCGGTGAGACGGAACAGCCAGACCAGGTCGCCGGCCTGCCCGGCGGAACCCACCACGGCGACGAGATCGTCACCGCCCAGAACGGAGTGGACGGTGAAACGCAGCTCCGGGCGGGCGGCCCGGATACTCCGCACGGCCTGCTTGACGGCGTCCGGCCCGGTCACCTCGGGATGAGCGTGATCGACCCACCCGGGGTGCAGAATCTGGTCGGCGATCGCGGTGTCGCCGGTGTTCCACATGTCGAAGTAGCGCCGGACGATGTCGCCGGCCGATCCGTCATTCATCGATGTGCTCCCGTCTCCCGCTGACAGCCTCGATCATGCCGCGCCCGAGGATCAGGGCGACGGGGCCCGCGTCCGGTGAGGAGGTCGAGGATCAAGGTCGAAGGCCCGGTTCCCAGTACGCCGTGGGCAGCCCCACCGCGCCGACGCGAGCGGTGAACAGCCGCCCGGAGCCGGGGTGTCCCGCCGTGGTGGCCGTGGTGATGACGAGCAGGTCCAGGTCGGGCCCGGCGAACGCGACGCTCGTGGTGTGCGGGGCGTCGACGGCGACGGTCGCCAGCAGCCGCCCCTGCGGCGTACGGCATTCGACCCGCCCCCGCCCCCACACCGCGATCCACAGATTGCCGTCGGCGTCGGCGCACATCCCGTCGGGAAGCCCGTCGGTGATCGGGAACGCCACCTCCCGCTCGCCGGTCGTGCCGGTCACCGGGTCGTAGTCGCGGGCCCAGACCGTACCGGGAACGGAATCGATGCTGTAGAGGCGGGCGCCGTCCGGGCTCCAGGCCAGCCCGTTGGAGAGCGTGAGGTCCGCGTCGAGCGTGGTCAGGCCGCCGTGGTCGAGCCGGACGAGAACCTCGGTCCCGGAGCGCTGCCGCGGGTCGAGGCTCCCGACGAG
>KL571491.1:0-2374 GCA_000715855.1 Actinoplanes liguriensis | reverse complement strand
TCCCGACGAGGAAACGGCCGGCCGGGTCGACCGCGCCGTCGTTGAGCCGGCCGGCCGCGCCGCGCGGCAGGACCCTGGCCAGCTCGGTGCGCGCGCCGTCGAGCCCGACCCGGGTCAGCGTCTCGCGCTCGGCCACCAGCAGCTCCCCGGAGGCGGCGACCGCGACCGCGCAGGCCTCCGTGTCGAAGCGCCAGACCCCGGTCCCGGTGACGTGCCCGCTCGCCACGTCGAGCTCGCCCTGGTGGACGGCGTGGCCGTCGATGTCGACCCAGAGCAGCCGGCACCGATCGGGATCCCAGACGGGGCCTTCGCCGAGCCGGAAGATCCCGGGGCCGGCGGGCTGGGCGGTGCAGGCGACCTTGTCATTCACGACTACGGATGCTAGACCGGCAGTCGAGGGAGGAAAGTCACATGCAGCCTCGCCGCAGCGCCCAGTGGTATTCGGGCGACGTCCGCAACAGCTACATCCACCGTGCCTGGATGCGCCGCGGCCTGCCCGCCGACGCGTTCGACGGCCGTCCGCACATCGCGATCGCGAACACCGCCTCCGACCTCACCCCATGCAACGCGCACCTCGACGAGGTGTCCCGCAGCGTCGCCGACGGCATCCACCGGGCCGGCGGGATCGCGCTGAACCTGCCCGTGGTGTCGCTGGGGGAGACGCAGGTGCGGCCCACAGCGATGCTGTGGCGCAACATGGCGGCGATGGCGATCGAGGAGATGCTGCGCGCCAACCCGATCGACGGCGTCGTGCTGCTCGGCGGCTGCGACAAGACCATTCCCGCGCTGCTGATGGGCGCCGCCTCGGTCGACCTGCCCGCCGTCGTGGTGCCGGGCGGGCCGATGCTGACCGGCACGTTCCGCGGTGTCCCGCTCGGCTGTGGCACCGGCGTCTGGCAGCTGAGCGAGGAGGTCCGGGCGGGCACGCTGAGCGCCGCCGACTTCCAGGGCTCCGAGTCGTCGATGATCCGCAGCCGGGGTCACTGCAACACGATGGGCACCGCCTCCACGATGGGGCTGCTCGCCGAGGTCCTCGGGATGACCCTGCCCGGTGTCGCCGGCACCCCCGCGCCGGACAGCCGCCTGCTGGAGGCCGCCCACGCCACCGGCGTGCTCGCCGTCGACCTCGTCGACCGCGGTCTGCGGCCGAGCGCCGTGATGACCAGGGGATCGTTCCTCAACGCCATCGTCGCCCTGGCCGCGCTCGGTGGTTCCACCAACGCCGTCGTGCACCTGCTCGCGATCGCGGGCCGGCTCGGCGTCGACCTCGTCCAGGACGACTTCGACCGGGTCGGCTCGCACGTGCCGCTGCTGGTCGACCTGCTGCCGGCCGGCCGGTTCCTGATGGACGACCTGTTCCGGGCCGGCGGCCTGCACGCGGTCCTCGCCGAGGTCCGTGACCTGCTGGACCCGGCCGCGCTGACGGTCACCGGTCGGCCCCTCGTCGACTATCTGGGCGCGGCCCAGGTCTACGACCGGGAGGTCATCCGGCCGCGGGAACGTCCCCTGCAGCCGGAGGCCGGGATCGCCGTCCTCTACGGCAACCTCGCCCCGGACGGCGCCGTGATCAAACCGGCGGCCGCCTCACCCGCCCTGCTGACCCATCGCGGGCCCGCGGTCGTCTTCGACTCGGTCGAGGACCTGCGCGCCCGCCTCGACGACCCGGACCTCGACGTCACCGCCGACTCGGTGCTCATCCTGCGCGGCTGCGGACCCCGCGGATATCCCGGCATGCCCGAGGTGGCGAACATGCCGCTTCCGGCGAAGATCCTCGAACAGGGGGTACGCGACATGGTGCGCATCTGCGACGGGCGGATGAGCGGCACCGCGTACGGCACCGTGGTCCTGCACGTCACCCCGGAAGCCGCCGCGGGTGGCCCGCTCGGCAGGGTCCGCACCGGCGACCCGATCATCCTGGACGTGCCGAACCGGCGGCTGTCCGTCGACGTGCCCGACGAGGAGCTCGCTGCGCGTGAACCGGCCCCGGAGACGGTGAAGGCATTCGCGGCGCCGGCCCGCGGCTGGGAGCGCCTCTACGTCGACACGGTGGGCCAGGCGAACACCGGCGCCGACCAGAGCTTCCTGCTCGGCGCCAGCGGAGATCAGGTGTCTCGCGAGTCCCACTGACCGCGTACCGGGAACAAGATCTTCCCCGGCCGGTGCTGCACCCTCTGTGATCGACGCCGAGGTTCACCTCTCCCTGCTCGACCGGTCCCGGACCCGGGCCGGTGAGCCGGACGCGGCCGCGCTCCGGGGCACCGTCGCTCGCGCGGTCGAGGCCGAACGGCTCGGCTACGACCGGTTCTGGGTCGCCGAGCACCACGGCGTTCCCGGGATCGCGGGTGCCGCCCCGGCCTGTCTCTTATACACATCT
>KL571490.1:7842-10170 GCA_000715855.1 Actinoplanes liguriensis | reverse complement strand
TTCTACAGCCACGGCTTCCCGAACCTGTTCCACCTGGGTTCGCTGCAGAACGCGGCGTCGGTCAACTTCGTGCACGTCCTGCAGGAGCAGGCCACGCACATCGCGGCGGTGATCGGTGAGGCGGCCGAGCGCGACGCCCGGTGGATCGAGCCGACCGCCGAGGCCGAGGAGCGGTGGGTCGCCACGATCCGCGAGACCGCGCCGGAGAACTTCAAGTTCCTCTCCGAGTGCACGCCCGGCTATTACAACGGTGAGGGCAAGCCGCGGCCGGTCAACAACTCGTTCGGCCCCGGCCCGGTCGTCTTCCACGACCTGCTGCGCCACTGGCGCTCGTCGGGCGGTCTGGACGAAGTGCTCCACGAAGGCTGATCCACCCGACGACCGGAAAGGTCCTCTGCTGTGCGAAGGCTGGTCAACCTGGCGCCGCTGCGCGGCTCGAACGGGGTCGCGTTCGGCCCGGACGGCCGGCTCTACGTCGCGGAGTTCCTCGCCGGCCGGATCAGCGCGGTCGACCTGGCCCGCGGCGACGTGGAGAGGATCGTCGCCCCGGGCGGGCCGATCGAGGCGCCGGACGATCTCGCGTTCGGCGCCGACGGCGCGATGTACGTGACGGACCTGGTCCCGGGGCGCGTCTGGCGGCGCTCCCCGGCCGGGGAGCTCACCCTGGTCGCGGACGGCATCCGGAATCCGAACGGGATCGCCTGCGCCGGGGACCGGCTCTTCGTCAACGAGATGGTTCCCGGCGGCCGGCTGCTGGAGCTGGCCGACGGCGGCTCGCGGACGCTCACCGACGACCTCGCGCTCGGCAACGCGATGCAGCTCGGGCCGGACGGGTACCTCTACTACCCGCACATGCTGACCGGCGAGGTCCACCGGATCAGCCCCGGCGGCGGTGAGCCCGAGCTGGTCGCGGAGCGGGTGCACGAGCCGGTCGCGGTCCGCTTCGATCTCGGCGGCACGCTGCTGGTGGTGTCCCGCGACGCCGCCGGCACGATCACCCGGATCGGCTCCGGAACGCGAACCGTGATCAACACCGGCGTGCTCGGCATGGACAACGCGGCTTTCGACGCCGACAACCGGATGTTCGTGTCCAGCTACGCGGGCGGCGGGATCGCCGAGATCCGCGCCGACGGCAGCGCCCGGGAGGTGGTGCCGCG
Source organism: Actinoplanes liguriensis (assembly GCA_000715855.1). Taxonomy (GTDB): domain Bacteria; phylum Actinomycetota; class Actinomycetes; order Mycobacteriales; family Micromonosporaceae; genus Actinoplanes; species Actinoplanes liguriensis. The sequence continues at coordinate 9,013 of KL571490.1, read as the reverse complement.
GGGGTTGTGCGGGCCGCGGGCGGTCACCGTCGACCTCGGCGGGGCGGTGCACGTCGCCGACCACTACCGGCTGGCGACGGCCGCGGACGGGGGTGTCACGACGACGGAGCTGGTCACCTTCGTCCACGGGATCGCCGCCGAGGGCGATGACCTGCTCCACTTCACCGCCCAGTACGGCCAGGTCAGGACGTATGAGCGCGCCACGCGGTCGGTTCGCTCCCGGGCGGCGGGCCTTCAGGAGCCCACCGACTTGGAGGTACGGCCGGACGGCGCGCTCGTCGTCACCGAGACCGGCGCGGGGCGGGTCATCGCCGTCGGCGCCGACGACGCGGTGAGCGTCATCGCCGACGGGCTGGGCCGTCCGTCCGGCGTCACGGTCGACGACGAGGGCCGCTGCTACGTGACCGACGAGGAGCGCGGCGTGCTCTACCGCGTCGACGAGTCGGGGGTAATCCCGCTGGTGTCGGGCCTGTCCGCGCCCCAGGGGGTGGCGGTCGTCGGCGACGAGGTGTTCGTGGTCGAGACCGGCCGCCGGCGCGTGCTCGGCGCCGGGCGCTTCCACGGCCGTACCCGGGAAATAGCGACGGACCTGCCGGTCGGGCCGCCGCCTCGGCCCGCGCCCGGTCTTTTCGCCTGCGGGCTGCCCGGGGTGCCGCGCCCGTTCGCCGGGCTGGCGGCCGGGCCGGACGGCACGCTCCACCTCGCCGCCGACGGCGAGGGCACCATCATCCACCTGGAAGTGAACGCCGATTCGGGGACAGCATGAGCACCACCGCCGAGGCGCCCTCGCGCCGCCAGGTCCTCGAAGCGCTGACCGGCCTGCTGCTCGCGCTCTTCGTCTCCACCCTGGCCAGCACGGTCGTCTCGACCGCCCTGCCCCGGATGCTGCGTGACCTGCACGGATCGGCCACCCAGTACACCTGGGTGGTGACCGCGACCCTGCTCGCGGCGACCGCGGCCACCCCGATCTGGGGCAAGCTCGCCGACCTGTTCAGCAAGAAGACCCTGATTCAGGTCGCGACCGTCGTCTTCGTCGCCGGATCGGTCGCGGCCGGGCTCGCCCAGACCGGCGGTCAGCTCATCGCCGCCCGGGCGTTGCAGGGGCTCGGCGTCGGCGGTCTGCAACCGCTGGTCCAGATCGCGATCGCGGCGATGATCCCGCCCCGCGAGC
>KL571490.1:4458-7632 GCA_000715855.1 Actinoplanes liguriensis | reverse complement strand
GCGATCTCCACGATCGGCGGGCCGCTGCTCGGCGGGTTCATCGTGGACACGTCGTGGCTCGGCTGGCGGTGGTGCTTCTTCATCGGGGTGCCGTTCGCGCTCCTCGCCCTGGTCCTGCTGCAGCTCACCCTGCGTCTCCCGGTCGTCCGCCGGGAGAACGTGAAAATCGACTACTGGGGCGCGACGCTGATCACGGCCGGGGTGAGCCTGCTGCTGATCTGGGTGTCGTTCGTCGGCGACAGCTTCGCGTGGGCGTCCTGGCAGACCGCGGCGATGGTCGGCGGCACGCTGGTCCTGCTGGTCACGGCCGCCTGGGTGGAGAGCCGCGCCGCCGAGCCGGTGGTCCCGCCGAAGATCGTCCGGCAGCGCACCACCGCCCTGGCGATCCTCGGCAGCCTCGCCGCGGGCACCGCGATGTACGGCGCGGCGGTCTTCCTCAGCCAGTACTTCCAGGTCAGCCGCGGTCACACGCCGACCGAGGCGGGCCTGCTGACGATCCCGATGATGGCCGGCATCCTGGTCTCGTCGATCGTCGCCGGCCGCATGATCAGCCGTCGCGGCCACCTCAAGCCGTTCCTGGTGGTCGGCTCGATCAGCCTGACCGCCGGTTTCGCCGTGCTCGGGTTCGTCGACGCGACCACGTCGCTGGTCCTGATCGGGGTCGCGATGGTCCTGATCGGCTCGGGGGTCGGCCTGACCCTGCAGAACTTCGTCCTCGCGGTCCAGAACACGGTGGCGCTCTCCGACATCGGCGCGGCCAGTGCCACGGTGTCGTTCTTCCGGTCGCTGGGCGGCACGATCGGCGTGGCCGTGCTCGGCGCGGTCCTGGCCCGCCAGGTGGCCTCGCACACGGCGGACGGCACCCCGGTCCCGGCCGCGTACGGTGACGCCACCGGTCACATCTTCATGATCTCGGCGGCGGTCGCCGCGCTCGGCATCGTCGCCGCCGTGCTGCTCAAGCCGGTCACCCTGCGGACCAGCCTGGACAAGACCGCCGCGGCCGAGAGCCCGGAGCGGCGCCCCTGAGCGATCCACACTTCCACATCGGTCGATGTGGCGTGGAGGAAGCACGACCCCACCCACCACCAGCCCGACCGCCCAGCCCTGCTTCACCGCCAGCAACTACGCGCACACCACGGCCGGGCGTGCCTACCGGTCCGGCGGCAGCACCTTCGCCAACGGGTCGAACCAGGCGATGGGGCTGTGGAACACGTTCACCACGCACACGCTGCGCCAGACCGGCCTGGGCTACTACATCCTCGCCGACGGCCAGTGTTAACGATTCCTTTCCATCAGCGGGCGGACCGCGGGTCGATGTTCTTCTGCTCATCGATTCACGGCCGCCCGCTGTTGCCGTACACCCGGAAGATTTGTCCATCGTGGAAAGAAGGAACCTTCTCCGCGCGGCCGTCGCCGTGCCCGCCGTCCCGCTCGCCGCCGCAGTCCTGGACACCGGTCCGGCCGCAGCCTCGTCAGCGAAGTTCGACGCGCACGACCCGCGGTTCGCGCTCGCCGTCCTGCCCGACACGCAATACCTGTTCGACGCGGACAGCGCCGACCCGGCGCCGCTGCGGGCGACCTTCACGTACCTGCTGGAGCAGCGCTCCGAGGAGAACGTCGCCTTCCTCACCCACCTCGGTGACGTCACCGAGCACGGGACCGAGCAGGAGATCGCCCTCGCCGGGACGACGTTCACCGCGATCGACGGGCGGCTGCCGTACAGCGTGCTCGCCGGCAACCATGACGTGAGCTCCGACGATCAGCGCGGCGAGACGCCGTACCGGAAGGTCTTCGGTCCTGATCGTTTCCGCCGCTCGGCGACCTTCCTCGGTGCGTCGGCGGACGGCTACAACAGCGCCCACAAGATCGTCGCGGGCGGCCGGCAGTGGCTCGTCCTGGCTCTCGACTGGCGCATCTCGGACGCCGGCATCGCCTGGGCCTCCGGTGTCCTGAAGCAGAACCCCACCCTGCCGGCGATCGTGACGACCCACGACCTGGCCTATGCCGACGACAACGGGCAGGCGTACCTGTCCGGAAACGGTCAGCGAATGTGGGACAAGCTGATCAAGGACAACGACCAGGTCTTCCTGACCCTCAACGGTCATTACTGGCCGCCCGGGCGGACCGTGCTGAAGAACGCCGCCGGTCACGACGTGCACGTCCACATCACCAACTACCAGGACCGTTACTACGGCGGCGCCGGGATGATCCGGCTCTACCACTTCGACCTGGTGCGCGGACGCATCGACGTGGAGACGTTCGCGCCGTGGTTCCTCAACCGCGACGCGGCGAAGCGGACCCCGCTGGAGGCCGAGACCATCGAGCTGACCGGTGACGTCGACCGGTTCAGCCTGGAGATCGACTTCGAGTCGCGCTTCGCCGGTTTCGCGCCGCCCGCGCTGCCCGCGCCGCGCCCGGCGGCCCAGGTCGTCGACCGGCACACCGCCGCGTACTGGCGCTTCGAGGGCGACGTCGAGAAGGTCAAGGACCTCTCCGGGCATGGAAACGATTTGATGGTACGGCGTTTGACCGCAAACGATCGCCTCACCGTCTCCACCGAGCACCACGTCGGCGCCCCCGCCCACTCCAGCGTCCGCTTCGACGGCGGATCCGGCCGCGGCGCGCTCCTGCAGACCGCCGCGAACGCCCCGCTGAACAGCCAGAAGTTCCTCGGCGGCTATACGTTCGAGACGTTCCTCAAGCTGCCCGAGCCGTTCGAGGGCAACCACAACTGGATGGGCATCTTCAGCTGGGAGGGCCGCAGCGGCGACGCCGGCAAGCACAGCGGCTGGTCCGACCTGGAGCCGACGTGCAGCCTGAACCTGTCGCCGGAGCGCTTCCTGCAGTACGTGCTCTACACCGAGGACGGCGACCACAACCCGACGTCGTGGAGCCACGCGCTGCCGGTCGGGGTCTGGCACCACGTGGCGGTCGTCAACGACGGCAAGCGCAGCATCGTCTGGGTCAACGGCTCGAAGATCGCCCGGAACCCCACCCAGCCGTCGCACGGCGTGGCGACCCTCGGCCGGCCGTTCACGCTCGGCGGCACCTCGTTCGACCTGCAGTACGACCAGAGCTTCTACGGCTGGATCGGTGACACCCGCATCACCGCGCGCGCCCTGCGCCCCGAACAGTTCCTCCCGGCCGGCCGCTTCCGCTAGGCCGGCCCGGGGC
>KL571490.1:0-4153 GCA_000715855.1 Actinoplanes liguriensis | reverse complement strand
GGGCCGCCCCGCCCCTGGCGTCGTGATGGGCCGCGTGCATCTACCTCTGCGACGCGCACCACACCATCGGCACCACCTGGTGCGATGGCGTGAGCTCGTGGACCAGCCCCGGCGCGGGCAGCACCCTCCCGGCAGACATCGCCCACCCGCGGTGACCCGGAGGTCCGGAAGATCGATTCGCCGGGCGAACCCGCGTTCACTCCGGTGATGCGGGCCGGCCCGGCACGTCGGGCGAACCCGCGTTCACTTCGGCGCGGCGGGCCGGCCCGGCACGTCGGGCGAACCCGCGTTCATTTCGGCGCGGCGGGCCGGCCCGGCGCGTCGAGGCCGAACAGCTCGAACAGGCCGGGGTCGACGAAGGTGACCGCGGTCCGGATCAGGCCGCCGGAGACGGTGAACACCTGGATCGAGTGGGCCGCACCGCCCGGCGCGTAGGCCGCCAGCGCCGGGCTCCCGTTCGCGGCGAGCGGCACGGTCCGCCACCCGGCGCCCCGCATCGCGAAGACCCGCTCCATGAACGTCCGATAGTGCCCAGCCCCGGCGAGCCAGAGGTCGACCGGCGGCATCTCCAGGATCACGTCGTCGGCCAGCAGCCTGGTCAGCGCGGGCACGTCCCCGGCCTCGAACGCCGCCGCGTACCGCGCGACCACCGTCCGCTCCGCCGGGTCGGCCGGTTCACGCAGCGAGTCGAGCGCCGGCGCGGCGGTCCGCAGGGTCGCCCTGGCCCGCTGAAGGCTGCTGTTCACCGACGCCACGCCGCACTCCAGGATCTGCGCGACCTCCGCGGCCGGCAGCTGGAGGACCTCGCACAGCACGAGCGCCGCCCGCTGCCGGGCCGGGAGCAGTTGCAGCGCCGCGACGAACGCGAGCCGCAGCCCGGCCCGCTGCTGGGCGGCGTCCGCCGGGTCCCCGAGCCGCGCGTCCGGGAACGGCTGGAGCCACGGGACCTCGAGGTTCGGGGTCAGCGGAGCGTACGGGTCGTCGCCGGCCGGGCCGAGACCGCTCGGCAGCGGGCGGCGGGCCCGGCCCTCGATCGCGGTCAGGCAGGCGTTGGTCGCGATCCGGTGCAGCCAGGTCCGCACCGACGCGCGGGCCGGGTCATAGCGGCCGGAGGCCTTCCAGGCGCGCAGCATCGTCTCCTGCACCAGGTCCTCGGCCTCCTGGATCGAGCCGAGCATCCGGTAGCAGTGGGCGGTCAGGTCGCCGCGAAATTCTTCGAACAAGACGGAGACTCCCGATGATTTCGCCGGCCCGCGCCGGTATGTGGTCGGTGAGAGAGTTCCGACCGAAGGGATCCCACCATGGGCGACGTCATCGTCATTCAGTTTTCCACGCTCGACGGCGTGGTGTCGGACCCGGACGGGCGCGGCGGCACGAGTTACGGCGGCTGGGCGTTCCGCTTCGGCGCCGGGCCGGTCGCCGACGACAAGTTCCGCCTCGGCGAGCGGATGGAGAAAGGCGTTCAGCTGTACGGCCGTCGCACCTGGGAGGCGTTCGCGAAGGTGTGGCCCGGGCGGGACAGTGATTACGCGCGCGTGATGAACGCCGTACCGAAGATGGTGGCGACCCGGACCGGCATCGACCCGCAGGCGTGGCAGAACTCCCAGGCGATCGGCGGCGACGCCGTCGCCTGGGTGGAGAAGAACCGGGAGTCGACCGACATCGTGGTGATCGGCAGCACCGGCCTGGTCCACCAGCTGGCCGCCGCCGGCCTGGTCGACGAGTACCGCCTGATCACGTTCCCGGTGGTGGCCGGCGAGGGTGACCGGCTGTTCGATGCGCCGGGCGAATTCCGGTTCACTTCGGTGGAGCCGGCCGGACCGGCCGTGTTCTCGGTGCTGCGCCGGCCGGACCGGACCTGAGGCTTGCCCCTGACCCGCGCGTCAGGAGTTAGCGTCCGGCCATGCGAGAGATCCGGGTAGCAAGCCCCACCGAACTGATCGTCGCCGAGTCCGGGATTCCGGTGCCCGGGCCCGGCGAGGTGCTCGTCCGCAACCGGTACTTCACCGTCGTCGCGGCGTTGCGGACGCTGCTCGACGGTGGGATGCCGGGCGCGCCCATGCCCGCGCTGCGCCCGGGTGACGTCCCGTCCGGCCCGGCGATCGGCGAGGTCGTCGACGGGCCGAACCGGGGTTCACTTGTCCGGCACCTGCGCGGCTGGCGGGAGTACGCGGTCGTCCCGCCGGCCGAGTGCGTTCCGGTCGACGACGCCCTGCCGGACCCGATCGCCCACTTCGCGAACGGCGCGACCGCCTACGGCGCGCTGACCCGCGCGGTCCGGATCGACCCGGGTGACACGGTGCTCGTGACGGGCGGCGCGGGGTCGGTGGGCACGATGGCCGGCCAGATCGCCCGGCTGCTCGGCGCCGGGCGGGTCGTCGGCAGCACCGGCGCGTCGTGGAAGGCCGGCCGGATGACCGCGCTCGGCTACGACGCGGTGGTCACCCGCCCGATCGGCGACCAGCTGGCGAAGGCCGCGCCGGGCGGGATCGACGTCGTCTTCGACACCGTCGGCGGCGACGACCTGCGGGCCGCGCTCGGCGCCGCGAACCGGAAGGCCCGCGTCGCCCTGGTCGGCGCGCTGGCCGGGCAGCTCGGCAGCGGCGGCACGGTCGAGATCGACACCTCCTCGCTGATCCTCAATCAGATCACGATGACCGGGCATATCGGCGGCGACCCCGCGGTCCGGGCCGAGTGGGAGGCCCGCTTCGCGGAATGGCTGCTCGCTGGCAGAATCGAGTTCCCGCACGTCGTCGTCGACGGCATCGAGAACGCGCCGGAGGCGTTGCGGGACGTGTGGCGGGGCCGGCACTTCGGCACGGTGGTCGTCAAGCTCGCATAGGGGACACGGATGCGGATCGGGGACGCGGCGGCAGCGGCCGGCACCACGCCACGAGCGCTGCGCTTCTACGAGGAGAACGGCCTGCTCCCGTCCCCCGGGCGTACCGCGACGGGCCAGCGCGTCTACGGTCCCCGCGAGGTCGAGCGCGTCCGGCTGATCCGTCAGCTGCTCAGCCTGGGCCTCACCATCGCCGATGTGCGTGCCTGCGCCGACCGCCTCGACTCCTTGAGACAGGACCAGCTTCCGCCGTACGGCGGAGCCGGCGCCTGTGTCCGCCCTCCGGACGTGGTCACCGATCGGATCGCCGCGATGGACGCCGAGATCGCCCGATTGAGCGCGCTGCGCGATCAATTGGCCTCGACGATCCGGCCCGCGTAATCGCATTTGCCGTCGCCGATATGGTCGGTCCGTGACCAAGGCACTGTCGGTGTTGCTGTTCATCCCGTTCCTGGTCGTGACCGTGCTGGCGTTCGCCGCCGTCATCCGGCGCCTGCTCGGGGTGCGGGTCGGCCCGGGCCGGACGCTGCTCGCGGCAGTGCTGGCGACCGTGGTGACCTCGCCGGTGCTGGCCGCGCTGGCGCCGCCCGACCCGCAGAGCGTGACGGCCGCCGAGGGCACGCTGCTGATCCTGGCGGCGGCCAGCATCGCCGCGCTGATCGCGATGGTCTTCCTGGTCGTCCTGGAGGTGCTGCTGCCGACCGGGGCGCTGCCCGGGCCGGTCGAGACGTGGCGGAACACCCGGCGGCGGATCGAGCGGGCCCGGCGGTACTCGACGATCGTCCGGATCGCGCTGCGGCACGGGCTCGGCCGTTTCCTGCGCGGTCAGGGACGGGGGCCGACATCCTCCGCCGACCGGCGGCGGCTGGCCCGATCGCTGCGGGACGCCCTCGACGACGGCGGGGTCACCTTCGTCAAGGTCGGGCAGTTGCTGTCGACCCGGCGTGACCTGCTGCCGGCCGAGTTCGTGGAGGAGCTGACCGCGCTGCAGGACAACGCCGCGCCGGTGCCGTGGCCCGCGATCGCCACCACGTTCGACGCGTCGGTCTTCGCCGAGATCGATCAGGAGCCGCTGGCGGCCGCCTCGGTGGCGCAGGTGCACGCCGCCCGGCTGGCCGACGGGACGCCGGTGGTGGTCAAGGTCCGCCGGCCCGGCATCGCCACGATCGTCGAGCGGGACCTGGACATCCTGGTGCGGCTCGCCGACGTCCTGGAGGCGCGCACCTCGTGGGGGCGGTCGTTCGGGGTGCGCCGGCTCGCGCTGGGCTTCGCCGACGCGCTGCGGGAGGAGCTCGACTCTGTCTCTTATACACA
>KL571489.1:14772-17806 GCA_000715855.1 Actinoplanes liguriensis | reverse complement strand
GTATAAGAGACAGGGCGGATCGTCGCGGACCAGCTCGTCGAGGGCCCGCAGCGCCGACCACGCTGCCAGGACCGTGTCGCGCCGGGTCTCCGGCTGGTCGAGGCCGGCCCGGATCTTGCGGATGCGTTCCACCGCCTCGGTGTCGCCGTAGATGGTCGCGGCCTGCTGGACGGCCGCCCGGACGATGCCGGCCAGCGAGGTGTCATCCGCGGGCGCGGCGCCCAGCGGGGCCCATCCGTCGACGCGGGTGCCCTGACCGGGCGCGGACCGGACCGTGACGAGCCCACCGACGGCGGTCACCCGGGCCATCACGTTGCGCATGCCCCGGCCGGGCGATCCGGATGCGGCGGTGGTGTCCCAGCCCGGCCCGTCGTCGTGAATCCCGAACGCCAGCCGGTCCCCGGTGCAGGCCAGCGTGAGGCGGATCGGCGCGCCCGGTGCGTGTTTGCGCGCGTTGTTCACCGCTTCCAGGCAGCAGAACCAGACCGCCGACTCCAGGTCCGCGGCGAACCTGCGGCCGTCGTCCATTCCGGTGACCTCGACGGGTACGCCGGCGCCCAGCTCCGCCCGCAGCGCGGCGACGAGCCCCCGCTGCGCCAGCACCGGCGCGGTCATGCCGGTGACCGTGCGCGCCAGGATCGCCTCGGCGTCGTCGATGCGCCCGGCGATCCGGTCGAGCGCGGTGACGGCGTCGTCGAGCCGCCCGGTGCCGGCCTGGTGCTCCGCCAGGCCGAGGGCGAGCCGCAGCGACACCAGGTGGTGCTGGGCGCCGTCGTGCAGGTCACGTTCGATGCGGCGGCGCTCGGCGTCCATCTCGGCCACCAGCCGTCGCCGTGATCCGGCGATGTCGGCGGCGTGGGCCCGTACCGCCCGCAGTTGTCTTTCCAGCTCGATGCCGAGCCGGTTGGCGGCGAGCACGGCGCCCAGCCCGTCGGCGACGTCCTGGACGAGCCGGCGCCGGTGACCGTCAGAGCCTTCGGCCGCGCTGGCCCGGTCCACGGTGATCGACCCGAGCCGTTCGTCGCCGCGCACGATCGGCAGGGTGATCACGGCGTCGGAGGTTTCCGGACCGGGCCACATGTAGGTACGGTCGGAGAGTCCCGGGCGGTGCACGGTCAACCGGCACAGCCGCGCGCCCAGGGCCCGTCCGAGGATCTCCGGCACCTGCGACAGATCGGTCCCGGAGAGGGCGCCGAGACCGGCGAGGACGGTGTACGGCGATGGCCGGCGCCCGTGCAGGAGTCGCTCGGCGTAACGCTCAGCGCGTACCAGAGCGGGATTCAAGAGCAACGCCACGGGCGCTGCCGCAATCGGGGCCGCGACCATGGTGTGCAGCAGCAGGAACAGGCCGCCGCCCAGGATCGCGACCGGAACCACGGTGAGCAGGCGGAATGTGAGCGTCACCAGGACGGCTCGGCATCGAGTCGATCGGGCAGCCCGGCGAGCAGGCGCAGCCCCGGCTGGGCATCGTCGCCGGCCAGGTCGCCGCCGAGCGCCGCCAGCCGTTCCGCGTCGTGGGCCAGCGCGGCCCGGATCTGCTCCGCGGTGACCGGCGGCTCCGGGTCCTCGACCAGCGCCCGGATCCGGCCGTCCACGCTGGTCAGGCCGATCTGGATGGGGGCGCCGGGGCGGGTCGCGAGGACGTCGAGGGCGGCCGCGACGATCTGGTAGACGGCCGATTCGATCTCCCAGGCGACCCGGGCGCCGAGGCCGCTGGTGAAGTGCACGCCGCGGCGCAGGTCGGCGGCCAGCTCTTCGAGGGCGGCGTCCGGTCCCTGCCCGCGCAGCACCGCGGGGTAGACGCCGCGGGCGATCACCCGGAACCGGTCGAGCAGCTCGTCGACCTCGGCCCGGGCCCGCGCCAGCTGCGGTCCGCCCGGGTCGGCGCGGGCCGCCGTCACGTGCTCGCGCAGCGCGCCCAGCCGGCCGGAGGTGGCCCGGGCCAGCTCGGTCAGCAGCCGGCGCCGTTCCACCTCCCGAGCCTGCGCGAGCCGCTGCCGGGAGGCGACCAGCTCCTGCGCTAGGTGCCCGGCGCGGCGCACCCGATCGGCGAGCTCGGCGTTGAGAGCCACGGTACGCAGCAGCAGCGCCGCCCCGCTGGCGACGTCGCGCATCAGGTCGCGGTCACCGGCCGTGACCGGCAGCCCGGGTTTCTCGATCGACAGCACGGCCCGCAGTTCGGTGCCGTCGAGCACCGGCACGACGTGCCCGATGCCGGGGCGGGCGAGCAGCACGGCCAGGTTCTCCACGCGGTCGGTCCCGGCCTGCAGTCCCGCCCCGGTGGCCAGCCAGACCGCGGCCCACCGGGCGCCGGTGCCGTCGGCCAGGACGCGTTCGAGCTCGGGCAGGGCTTCCTGGATCGACGCCGACCGCAGGTGCCGGGCGGCGTCGGCCAGCGCCGCGTACGGGGTGACCGAGCGCCGCCCGGTGACCCGCTCCAGCAGCATGTCGGCGGCGCGGCGCATCCAGGGCAGCAGCGCCGCGAGCACCGCGCAGATCACGAACGGCAACGCGACGGCGCGCCCGGCGAAGGCCAGGGGCACGAATGCGGCGCCGGCCAGCAGAATCGCCCTAGGCGACATCCGGTTGTGACCTCAGGTAGGTCAGCACGGCCAGCACCCGGCGGTGATGCTCGGCCGCGTCGGCCGGCAGCCCGAGCTTGGCGAAGATGTTCGCGATGTGCTTCTCGACGGCCTTGGGCATCACCACGAGCTGCCCGGCGATGCCGGTGTTGGACCGGCCCTCGGCCATCAGCCGCAGCACCTGACGCTCGCGGGCGGACAGCCCGGCGATCACGTCGCGGCGCTGGCTGCTCGGCCGTTCGACCAGGCGCTGGGCCAGCACCGGCTCGATCACGATCTCGCCGTCGCGGATCCTGGTCAGCGTGTCGCTGAGGACCTCGACGCTGCCGACCTTCTCCTTGAGCCGGTAGCCGATCGCCTCGGTGCCGATCCGCAGCACCCGCATCAGGTAGTGCGTCTCGGCGTAGTGGGAGAGAAACAGCAGGCCGAGCTTCGGGTGGGCGGCCCGCAGC
>KL571489.1:12012-14497 GCA_000715855.1 Actinoplanes liguriensis | reverse complement strand
GCCGCACGAGCGAGTCCCCGTCGGCGGTGCAGCCGACCACCTCGTGCCCGGCCGCCTCCAGCAGCATGACCAGACCGTCGCGGAACAGCGCCCCGTCCTCGGCCAGCGCTACGCGCACGGGATCCGCACCTTGATCGTGGGCAACGCGGCACCTCCGACGATCTCGACCGTCCCGCCCAGCCACCGGACCCGGTCACGCACGGCAACGACCTGGCCAGTATCGACATCGGCCAGGTCGAGGACCAGACCCCGGTCATCCCGGCGGACGGTGATGTCCACCGTTCGAGTGGCCTCCGCGGGGAATTCCAGCACCTCGCGGACGGTGAAATAGGCGATGCCTTCGACCGTGGCGTCGAACCGGCCCTCCGCGTCCACCCGCACCCTCATCGGCAGGTCTGCCGCCAGTTCCCGCAGGGCCGCGCCCAGGCCCTGCTCGCGCAGCAGCGGCGGGTAGATCCGGTCGGCGATCATCCGCAGCTCCCGCTGGACCAGGTGCAGCTGGCTCTGCAGGTCCTCGATGTCGGGTCGCAGGTCGGGGGCCTTCTCGGCCAGCAGGCCCAGGTGCAGCGTGAGGGCCGCGATCCGCAGCGCCGGGCCGTCGTGCAGCCGCCGTTCCAGATCGAGGCGCCGGTTCCAGTACTCGTCCGGCGTCATGCGGCCATTGTGGGCCAATCACCCGACCTCGTACGGGTACCAGTACTGGAAGATCCTCGCAAAGTGCCAGAAACTGGGCGGGTGGGCTACAACCTCGGCGTCGACCTCGGCACCACCTTCGTGGCCGCCGCCATCGCGCGCGACGGCCGCACCGAGATGTGCACGCTGGGCAGCCAGACCGTGGTCAGCCCGGCGGTCGTCTACTTCACCGAGGAGTCCCGGCTCGCCTTCGGTGACGCCGCCGAGCGCCGGGCGCTGAGCCGTCCGGACCGGGTGGAGCGCGCGTTCAAACGACGACTCGGCGATCCGACGCCGGTCGTGCTCGGCGGCGTGCCGCACGCGGTCACCGCCCTGATGGCGGCCCAGCTACGCGACGTGCTCGACACCGTCGCGCGGGTCGAGGGCGGCCCGCCGGACCGGGTGGCGCTGACCTGTCCGGCGACCTGGGGGCCGTACCGGCGGGAACTGTTCGAGGAGGTCCCCCGGCTGGCCGGGCTGCAGGATCACGTGACGCTGACCGAGCCGGAGGCGGCGGCCGCGTTCTACGGCGCGTCCCGGCTGCTCGGCGAGGGCGACACCCTCGCGGTCTACGACCTCGGCGGCGGCACCTTCGACGCCACGGTGCTGCGCAAACGCGGCGACACCGTCGAGGTGGTGGGCGACCCGGACGGAATGGAACGGCTCGGCGGCATCGACTTCGACGAGGCGATCCTGCAGTGGATCGACTACCAGCACGGTGGCGCGCTCGCCGACCTCGACCTGTCCGCGCCCCCGGCGGCAGCGGCCATGGCCCGGCTGCGTCAGGAATGCGTGCAGGCCAAGGAGGCGCTGTCGGCCGACACCGAGACGACGATTCCGGTGCTGTTGCCGCACCGGCACTTCTTCGCCCGCCTCACCCGGGCCGAGTTCGAGGGACTCATCCGCGCGCCGGTCGAGTCCACGATCGGCACCCTGATCAGGGCGGTGCACACCGCTCAGCTCGACGTCGGGCAACTGTCCGGGGTGCTGCTGGTCGGCGGGTCGTCCCGGATTCCGCTGATCGAACGGATGGTCGCGGCGGAGACCGGACGGCCGACGGTGACCGACGCGCATCCGAAGTACGCGGTCGCGCTGGGCGCGGCGGTCGTCGCCGGGACGCGCCCCGCCGCATTCGTGCCGCCGCCGCGGATCGTTGCCGAGCCCGCACCGGCACCGGCGCGTGCACCGATCGTGGTGCCACCCCCACGACGCCGGTGGGCCCCGGTGATTCTGGCGGCCGTCGCCGCCGTTCTGGTTCTCGCCGGCGCAGCGTTCTACCTGGCCAGGCCCGACAATTCGCCGCCCACGATTGCGGCCGCCACCTCCCCCGCGCCGTCCACGACCTCCCCCGCGCCGCCCACTGCTGCCCCCAGCACCGTCGCCGTACCCGCCGCGATCGCCGTGCCCTCGATCGGCAAGCCGGTGAAACTCGCGCACACACCCGATTTCGTCGCCGCCACACCGGACGGGCGCCGCCTCTACATCGCCTCCGGTGAACAGACCGTCTCCGTGCTCGACGTCGCCACCGGCACCGTGACCAGCGAGATCCCCACCCCCGGCCCGGCCCGCTTCGTGTCCTTCTCCCCCGACGGCCGCTACGCCTATGTGAGCCTGTGGGACGAGCGGGACGGCCAGGTGCACGCGGTCAGTGTTCTAGACACCGACGACAACACCATCACCAAGACTTTCCCCGTACGGACGAGGCCCTTCCTCACCGCTGTCACGCCCGACGGCCACTGGCTGTACGTGCCCAACCACGACGGCCACACCGTCACCGTGATCGACGCCGAACGGCTGGTCCAGACCGCCGAGA
>KL571489.1:7627-11814 GCA_000715855.1 Actinoplanes liguriensis | reverse complement strand
GGCTGGTCCAGACCGCCGAGATCACCGTCCCGCCCGAGCCGCACTACGTGTCGTTCTCGGTCGACGGCACCCGCGCCTACATCGCCGACCACGAGTCGAACACGATCAGCGTCGTCGACACGAGCACCCGCCAGGTCCTCACCAACATCGGCGTAGGCCGCTCCCCGCACGCCGTCGAACAGAACCCGCACCGCCCGTTACTGATCAACGTCAACTGGGACGACAACACCGTCTGCCTGATCAACACGACCGACGACACGGTGCACCGGACCACCAAGGTCGGCACCCATCCGCTGAACGTCCGCTGGTCCACCGACGGCCGCTACGCCTACGTCGTCAACAGCGGCAGCGACACCGTGTCCGTGATCCGAGCCGACACGTCCCAGGTCACCGCAACCCTGCCCACCGGCGACGCCCCCACCTCCATCGCGGTCCTGCCCGACAGCTCCCGCGGTTACATCAGCAACAGCAAGGCCAAGACCCTGACCGTCCTCAACCTGACCCGCTGACCCGGTCGGACCTCTCGGTCGATCACGGCTGTCTCGTCGGCGTCCACTGGTAGTGCGTCGAGATGGCGATCTCGTGGAAGCCGCACCGGCGCAGGATGGGGGCGCTGGCCGGGGACGCGTCGACGTGCAGCAGTCGGAAGCCACGGGCAACGGCCTCCTGGGCCCGGGCGGCGATCATGGCGCGGTAGAGCCCCCGTCCTCGCCAATCCGGCAGAGTCGCGCCGCCGAGCAGCGCCACGAAGTCAGTGCCGGGGCAGTATTCCACCAAGGCGGTGCAGACCAGCTGGTCATCGACCTCGGCGGCCAGGATGGTGATCTGATCGGGATCAGCCGACACCCGGGCGGCGAGGTCGGCCGCGACCCAGGAGCAGTCCTCCCCGAGCGCCGCGCTCTGCTGATCGGCCAGGCGGCGCAGGTCCTCGACCGCGCTGATGTGCCGCAGCACGACTCCGTCGGGCAGGACCGGATCGGCGGCGATCTCCTCGGCGAAGGCGAGCAGCACCGTCGCCGGCTCCTGCGCAACGAACCCGGCCACGACCAGTCGCTCAGGAAGATCTGCGGGCAGGTCGTGGGAACGAAGCTTCCATTCGACGCCTTGGCCACGAGCCCGGAAGTAGTCCCGCTGGCGGGCGATCAGCCGGTCGAGCTCGGCGCCGGTGACGCCGATATCGCGCGGCGCTCGGACACGCCCGACATGCCCGCCGGCGATCCGCAGGAGCGGGCCGTCGTACTCGTAGGTCATCCCGGTCGGGACGGCGCCGGTCGGCATGCGCATCTGCGCGTCGTAGGCGGCCAGGAGAGCATCGGTGTCGACCATGGCGACACGGTGCCAGATGAACGCTACCGGGCGAGCCAACCGTGGACCCCTCCGCACGACCGCCCACTGCGGGCGCGTCGGTCCTGGCGGTGTTCACGCTATGAGCAGACGAAGGCCGAGCTCTGCCGCGTCGAGGGCGACGAGATCGCGGTTGCGCTCAGCCCATCGGCCTGAGGACAGGTCTTCGCGGAGTCCGCCTACTGCTCGTTGCTCGGCTTGTGGTCCGACCCTGGTCCACACCGATACCGCCCGGCGCACATGCTCGTCCAGATAGGCCTCAGGCCGGCGCCAATGCGCCTCGAAGAAGCCGTCAGCGCAGTCCCACGGAATAAGCACCGGCTCCGCGCGGCCTCCGATCGCTCGAGTGAGGTCGGCCAGGGACGGCCAGCCGAGGAGAAGGTCAGCGAACTCGGGCAGATAGTCGCGGGTGAGCCAGAACCGTTCGCGCCGGCCGGTGTTGTCGCCGTCGAAGGTGAACACGATCACGCGGCGGGCCACCCGCTTCATCTCGAGCAGCCCGGCGACCGGGTCAGGCCAGTGATGCACGGTGCTGACCGCCATGGCGGCGTCAAACGACTGGTCCTTGAACGGCAGGTTCTCGGCTCCGGCCGCAATGCACGGTGCGGCATCTGCAGGACGCTGCGCCCGCATCACCGCCGACGGCTCCACCGCCGTGACGTCACGGTCCGGTGGTTCGTACGAGCCGGTGCCCGCACCGACATTCAATACTGTCCGGGCATCCCCGAGCGCGTCCCAGATGCGCGCGGCGATCCGGGGCTCAGTGCGCCGCGTGGCCGGGTAGGCCGATCCGATGGCGTCGTACAGTTGCGCGCCGAACATCTTCAATTGCTCCTCCGGGGTCGTCCGAATTCCCATTACTCGTGCCTGTAGTTCCCTGTCGATGGCAGTCACCATGGCGGCGGCACGATCCCGCTGTTCCAGCAGCAGGCCTCGTAGCCGGCACAGATGCGCGACCGCATCGGTGTGCGGGTCGTCGACCAGATCGGCGATCTCTCGCAATCCGAAGCCGAGCCGCCGGTAGGCGAGCACTTCTCGCAGCCGTTCCACGTCGTCTGCGGAATAGGCGCGGTGTCCCGCGACGGTCCGCGCCGATGGCTGCAGCAGGCCGATCTCGTCGTAATGATGCAGCGCCCGGATGGTGACGCCGGCCAACTGCGCCACGCGCCCTACGGTCAGGTGCTCCTCCACGCCCCCGACTATGTGGCATGACGCCACGTGAGGGGCAAGCACTTCCCCCTGAACTCGCAAAGGAGTCGATGTCGCCGTGTACCCGATGGCGTACGCAGCTCCGCAACTACAAACGTCTCGCCGACACAATTGAGAATGCAACAACAGGCGACCGAGGCTCCGGCGGATACCACGCCACGCTGATCGCCGAACTCGCCGTACCCCGCCGGCACACCACCACGGCGATCACGTGGCCGGCACCGGGCAGCCCCGATGACCGGCGATCAACAGAACCCGGACCGTATTGGTATAGCCGGATATCAGTGAGGTGCGGAATTCGCCAGCCCGCGGGCTGTCACCAGCTCCGGAATACATCCGTCGCCGTCCTTGACGAGGTTGAGAAGCCCCGACACCGGACGAGGCGATTCATCGTCGCCTGCTCGTCGCCGAACGCGAATATTCCGCCCCGAGATCAGATGGGCGGTACAGCCGCGGCCGAGCACCCCGCATACTCACGGTCGGTCAGCGACCGGCGCGGTTGCCGGCGCCCGTCGTGCGAGCAACGGTGCTCGCACGACGGGCGCTGCCTTGTTCAGTTGGTCGAGCCGGTCACTGTCCGCTCCAGATCCTGGGCGAGCCATCGTTCGATGCAGGCAAGCAGATCCTCGGCGTCGACGGGCTTGGTGACGTAGTCGCTGGCGCCGGAGGACAGGCTTTTCTCCCGGTCGCCGTGCATGGCTTTGGCGGTGACCGCGATGATCGGCAGGCGCGCGTACTTGGGCATGGCACGGATCGCGGCGGTGGCCGCATACCCGTCCATCTCCGGCATCATGACGTCCATCAGGATCAGATCGACGTCGTCGTGCTGGGCGAGCACCTCGATGCCCTTGCGGCCGTTCTCGGCGTAGACGACCTCCATGCCGTGCAGTTCGAGAATGTTCGTCAGCGCGAACACGTTGCGGGCGTCGTCGTCGACGACCAGCACCTTGCGGCCGGCGAGGTCACCGGCGGCGTGGGCGAGCTGCGCGACGGTGTCGATCGGCGTCGTCGGCGGCATGACCGGGCTTCCGGCGTCGGTCGACATGTACAGGGTGATGCGTTCACGCAGGTCATCGAGGCTGGACAGCGACTCCAGCGGCCGGGTTTGCGCGAATGCCTGCAGCAGGGTGTCGTTGCCCAGCGACCCGAGCTGCGTCCGGTACACCAGTACCGGCAGTTCTCGCATCCGTGCCTGTTCGTGCAGCGCTTTGAGGAATGCCGGGCCCTGGTCGGCCGGCATCGCGAGGTCGAGAACGACGAGGTGGAACGTCTGGGAGCGCAGTTCCGCGATCGCGGTGTCCGGGTCGACCGCGGTCACCACGTCGATCAGCCCGTGGGTGTCGGCCAGTGTGGTGGCCGCGCCTCGCGCGATCAGGGTCAGCAGTCCGTCGGCATGTGCTTCGACGACCAGCATCCGGCGCGGTTTGCTCAGGTCTGCTGTCGGCGGCAGCGCCGGCAGGTCGGCGGTGACGGTCGGCTCGGCCGTCGGCGAGCCGGCGGCTGGGGCCGCGTGGACGGGCATGTAGAGCGTGAAGGTGCTGCCCTGTCCGAGCACGCTGCGGGCGCTGATCTCGCCGCCGAGCAGCCAGGCGATCTCCCGGCTGATCGACAGGCCGAGACCGGTGCCGCCGTAG
>KL571489.1:5797-7444 GCA_000715855.1 Actinoplanes liguriensis | reverse complement strand
AGCCGAGACCGGTGCCGCCGTAGCGGCGACTGGTGGTGCCGTCGGCCTGCTGGAAGGCGTCGAAGATGGCGGAGAGCTGCTGTTCGGCGATGCCGATGCCGGTGTCGGTCACCCGGAAGGCGATCACCGTGTCGTGTTCGGCCAGCCCGGTGGAGAGCTCGTCGGGGCGGGCACGGTCGATGCGCAGTCGCACGCTGCCCTGCTCGGTGAACTTGACCGCGTTGGACAGCAGGTTACGCAGCACCTGGCGCAGCCGTTGCTCGTCGGTGAACAGGTCGACGGGGGCGTCGGCGGCCGTCGAGACCTGGAAGTCCAGGCCGCGGGAAGTGGTCAGCGGGCGGAACGTGGCTTCGACGTAGTCGAGCAGGTTACGCAGCTCGAACGCCTCGGGGGCGACGTCCATCTTGCCGGCCTCGACCTTCGACAGGTCCAGGATGTCGTTGATCAGCTGCAGCAGGTCGGTGCCGGCCGAGTGGATGACGGTCGCGTACTCGACCTGCTTGGGGGTCAGGTTCCGGTTCGGGTTCTGCGCCAGCAACTGCGCGAGGATCAACAGCGAGTTCAGCGGCGTACGCAGTTCGTGGCTCATGTTGGCCAGGAACTCCGACTTGTACTTCGAGGCGAGCGCGAGCTGCTGGGCGCGGGCCTCCAGCTCCTGGCGGGCCTGCTCGATCTCGGAGTTCTTCGTCTCGATGTCGCGGTTCTGCCGGGCCAGCAGCGATGCCTTGTCCTCCAAGTCCGCGTTCGAGCGCTGCAGCTCCTCCGAGCGGGCCTGCAGCTCCTCCGAACGGGCCTGCAACTCGGCGGCGAGCCGCTGCGACTCGGTCAGCAGCACGTCGGTACGGGCATTGGCCACCATCGTGTTCACGTTGACGCCGATGATCTCCATGAGCTGGTCGAGGAAATCGTGGTGCACCTGCAGGAACGGTGCCATGGCGGCCAGCTCGATCACACCCAGCGCCTGGTCCTCGACCAGGATAGGTACCACGACCACCTGCATCGGGGCCAGCGAGCCGAGGCTGGAGGAGACCGTGAAGTAGTCGGCAGGCATCTCGTCGACCACGATGCGCCGTCTCGCCACCGCGGCCTGGCCGACCAGGGACTCGCCCAGAGCGTACCGGCGTCCGGCGCCGACGTGCCCGTAGGTGCCGACCACACGCAGGTCCGCGGTCGTACCGGTGTCATCGACCAGTAGGAACGTCCCGAGCTGTGCATTGACCAGCGGGGCCAGCTCGTTCATGACCAGGGAGGCCACCACCTCGAGGTCGCGGTGGCCCTGCATCAGCGACGAGATGCGCGCCAGGTTGGTCTTGAGCCAGTCCTGTTCCTGGTTGGCCCGGGTGGTTTCGCGCAGCGACTCCACCATGAAGTTGATGTTGTCCTTGAGCTCGGACACTTCGCCGGAGGCATCCACGGTGATCGAGCGGGTCAAGTCGCCGGTGGCCACGGCGCTGGTGACCTCGGCGATGGCGCGTACCTGCCGGGTCAGGTTGCCGGCCAGCTCGTTGACGTTCTCGGTGAGGCGTTTCCACGTACCGGAGACGCCTTCGACCTCGGCCTGGCCGCCGAGCCGGCCCTCGCTGCCGACCTCGCGGGCCACCCGGGTGACCTCCGCGGCAAAGCTGGACAGCTGGTCGACCATGGTGT
>KL571489.1:4744-5610 GCA_000715855.1 Actinoplanes liguriensis | reverse complement strand
GACGTCGATCTTCTTGGTCAGATCGCCCTGCGCGACGGCGGTGGTCACCTGGGCGATGTTGCGGACCTGCCCGGTCAGGTTGTTTGCCATCGAGTTGACGTTGTCGGTCAGGTCCTTCCAGGTGCCGGCGACGTTGGGCACCCGGGCCTGGCCGCCGAGCTGGCCTTCGGTGCCGACCTCGCGGGCCACCCGGGTGACCTCGTCGGCGAACGCGCTCAGCGTGTCGACCATGGTGTTGATCGTCTGCGCGAGGACAGCCACCTCGCCCTTGGCCTCGACAGTGATCTTGCGGCTCAGGTCGCCCTGGGCCACCGCGGTCGCCACCAGCGCGATGGAGCGCACCTGGTTGGTCAGGTTGGAGGCCATCACGTTGACGTTGTCGGTCAGGTCCTTCCAGGTGCCGCCGACGTTGAGCACCCGGGCCTGGCCGCCGAGCCGGCCCTCGGTGCCGACCTCGCGGGCCACCCGGGTCACCTCGTCGGCGAACGCGGACAGCTGATCGACCATCGTGTTGATGGTCTCCTTGAGCTCGGCGATCTCACCGCGGGCGTCCACTCGGATCTTCTGCGTCAGGTCTCCCTTGGCGACGGCGGTGGTCACCTCGGCGATGCTGCGAACCTGGGCGGTCAGGTTGTCACCCATGACGTTCACCGACTCGGTGAGGTCCTTCCAGGTGCCGGAGACCCCCTTGACGTCGGCCTGCCCGCCGAGCCGGCCTTCGGTGCCGACCTCGCGGGCGACCCGGGTCACCTCGTCGGCGAAGCTGGACAGCTGGTCCACCATCGTGTTGATGGTGTTCTTCAGCTCCAGGATCTCGCCCCGCGCGGCCACCGTGATCTTCTGCGACAGGTCACCGCGGGCCACGG
>KL571489.1:4270-4485 GCA_000715855.1 Actinoplanes liguriensis | reverse complement strand
GCCGCCGCTGGCGGTCAGGACAGGTGATCTTCTGCGACAGGTCACCGCGGGCCACGGCCGTCGCGACCTGGGCGATGCTGCGCACCTGATCGGTGAGGTTGCCGGCCATGAAGTTAACCGAGTCGGTCAGGTCACGCCACGTCCCGGCTACACCGCTGACCTGGGCCTGCCCGCCGAGACGCCCGTCGGTGCCGACCTCACGAGCCACCCGGGTC
>KL571489.1:3339-4055 GCA_000715855.1 Actinoplanes liguriensis | reverse complement strand
CCACCCGGGTCACCTCGTCGGCGAATGGACAGCTGATCGACCATCGTGTTGATGGTGCTCTTGAGCTCCAGGATCTCACCGCGGGCGTCAACGGTGATCTTCTGCGACAGGTCACCCCGGGCCACCGCGGTGGTCACCTGTGCGATGTTGCGGACCTGGTTGGTCAGGTTGCCGGCCATGAAGTTCACCGAGTCGGTCAGGTCACGCCACGTCCCGGCCACGCCGGGAACCTCGGCCTGCCCACCCAGCCGGCCCTCGCTACCGACCTCGCGGGCAACCCGGGTCACCTCGGCGGCGAACGACGACAGCTCGTCGACCATCGTGTTGATGGTGTTCTTCAGCTCCAGGATCTCACCGCGCACATCGACAGTGATCTTCTGCGACAGGTCACCCCGGGCCACCGCGGTCGCGACCTGGGCAATGTCACGTACCTGGTCGGTCAGGTTGCCGGCCATCGCGTTCACCGAGTCGGTCAGATCCTTCCAGGTGCCGGACACCCCCGGCACCTCCGCCTGCCCGCCGAGCTGGCCCTCCGTGCCGACCTCCCGCGCCACCCGGGTCACCTCGGACGTGAACAGCGACAACTGGTCCACCATGCCGTTGAACACGGTCGCGATCTCACCGAGCAGACCATCACCGTCGTCAGGCAGCCGGGTGCCGAAGTCCCCGTCGCGGACCGCCGTCAACCCGGCCAGCAACTGCCGCAGATCACGATC
>KL571489.1:2547-3012 GCA_000715855.1 Actinoplanes liguriensis | reverse complement strand
GATGACCGCGGGTACGCCAAATGTGCAGAGGGGCGGGGCGTAAAGCACTTGCTGACTCGGCTAGCTGTTGAGGAACACAAAACGAACCTGGCGCCAAGGATGATGTCGGGTTGGCGGGCGCCGCTGCGGGGAGTCAGTTGGTGCGATGTTGCCGGCTCGCGGCTGCCGCTGTGGCGGCGTCTATGCCGGTGGGGTGCAGGAACTTGCCCACGCGGTCCAAGAGTTCTCGGCTGGTGAACGGCTTTTCGACGATGGTGACGCCTGCAGGCAGGGTGCCGTTTTCGGTGAGAACGGGTTCGGCGTAGCCGGACATGTACAGCACCGGGATGTCGGGGCGGATGGTGCGGATACGCGCGGCGACTTCGTTGCCGGTCATCTTCGGCATGATCACGTCGGTGAGGAGCAGGTGGATCGGGCCGGGGTGGGTTTGGGCGAGGTGTATCGCCTGCTCGCCGCCGCTGGCGG
>KL571489.1:1128-2292 GCA_000715855.1 Actinoplanes liguriensis | reverse complement strand
GCCGCCGCTGGCGGTCAGGACGTGGTAGCCGGCGCGGGTCAGGATCCGGCCGGTGATGACGCGCAGGTCGTCCTCGTCCTCGACCATCAGGACGGTCTCGTGCGGTGTTTCGCCCGCGGCCGGCGCGATGGTCACGACGGTGTCGGTGGCGTGGTCGCGCGCGTCGACAGCGGGCAGGACGACGGTGACGGTGGTGCCGATGCCGTTTTCGGAGTACAGGCGGACATCGCCGCCGGCGGCGGTGGCGATGCCGTAAACGGTGGCCAGGCCGAGGCCGGTACCGGATCCTTTGGGCTTGGTGGTGTAGAACGGCTCGAAGGCGCGTTCGATCACCTCCGGTGGCATGCCGGTGCCGGTGTCGCTGATGCGGACGCGCACGTACCGCCCGACCGGCAGAGGTGAGCTACTGAGGTCGTCGTCGCTGATCTCGGCGTTGCTGGTGTCGATGGACAGCGTTCCACCGCCGGGCATCGCGTCGCGGGCGTTGACGGCGAGGTTGACCAGGATCTGCTCGACCTGTCCGGCGTCGGCGTACACCGGCCGCAGGTTGCGGTCCAGGGTAGTGATCAGGTGGATGTGTTCGCCGATGCTGCGGCGCAGCATCGGTTCGATGTCCCCGATGATGTGATTGAGGTTGAGGACCTCGGCCTGGGTGATGTCGCGGCGGCCGAAGGCGAGCAGTTGTTTGGTCAGCCGGGTGGCGCGTTCCGCGGCGCGGCTGATCTGGCCGCAGTCTGTGCGGGCGGTGGCCAGGTCCGCTGGGTCGGGGGCGGGCATGTCGAGGGTTTCGGAGATCATCTCGGCGTAGTTGCTGACCACGGCGAGGATGTTGTTGAAGTCGTGAGCCACGCCGCCGGCGAGCTGGCCGAGGCTTTCCAGCCGTCTGGTGTGGTGCAGGCGCTTCTCGGCGGCGTCGCGTTCGGCTTGGGTGATGAGACGTTCGCGTTCGGTTTGGGCGATCAGCCGGTCGGTGACGTCCCGGATGGCCGTGGTGGCGATCACGCCTCGGGCGGTGTCGACCGCGGACAGGCTGATCTCGGCGGGGAACTCGGTGCCGTCCTTGCGCACGGCGGCGAGCGCTGCGCCGGCGCCCATGGCCCTTTTCCTCGGCTGGGCGAAGTAGCCGTCGCGGTGGTGAGGGTGCCCGCCGCGGAGCCGCTCGGG
>KL571489.1:0-892 GCA_000715855.1 Actinoplanes liguriensis | reverse complement strand
GAACAGGCGTTCGGCCTGGGCGTTGATCAGCGCGATGGACCCGTCGCGGGTGACACCGATCATCGCGTCCGGGGCGGCTTCGAGCAGTCCTTCGAACATCGCCTCGGCGTGCTCGCGTTCGCTGACGTCGCGCGAGATCGACGCTACCCCGGTGACCTGGCCGTTGGCGTCGGTGATGGGTGACAGGGTCAGCGACACGGTGACCGTGACGCCGTCCTTGCGCCGGCGCGTCACCCGGTGCTGGTCGATCCGGTCTCCGGCAGCGATACGCGCCATCAATCGTTGTTCGGTCTCTTCCTGCCCGGGTGGGAACAACAGTGCCGCGTTCTGGCCGAGCACCTCGTCTCGCCGATAGCCGTAGAGCTCCTCGGCACCGGTGTTCCAGCTGGTGATCATGCCGTCGAGGGTCTTGCCGATGATCGCGTCGTGGGATGACTCCACGATCAGGGCCAGGCTTTGCCGTTCGGCAAGGATGTCGGCCCGCCCGGCCAGCGCCGCAACACGGTGGGCCAGCTCGGTGAAGGCCGCGATGTCGTCCTCGGCGAACAGGGCGCGGTAGCGGTTGAACAGCAACAGTCCTCCCTGGCTGTTGCTGGTGTGTACCGGTGCCACTGTCACGAATCGGGTGCCGGTTGCCTCGGCGAACCTCACCGCGGCCGGTGGCCGGGCCCATCCGGCCAGGACGTCGATCGTGGTGTCGGCGGTCAGCAGCTCATCGCAGTTCATCCCGGTGCACTCGTCGTCGTAGTCGCCATCGGGTAGGCCGGCTTGTCCGGCTATCTGCACCGTGCCGGCTGCAGTACATCTCAACACCACCACAGCGTCCGCGCCGAGCACCGTGGCTGCTTCACCGCAGAAGTGCTGCCAGGTGCTGTCTCTTATACACATCTCT
>KL571488.1:16530-17414 GCA_000715855.1 Actinoplanes liguriensis | reverse complement strand
GCATCATCGACAGCGCCCTGATCCTCGGCCTGGTCACCGCCGGCGTCGACACCCCCACCGCGATCGCCGCCGTAGTCCTCTACCGCATCATCAGCTTCGGCTTCATCATCGGCGCAGGTTGGATCACCTGGTCAATAATGCGCCGTCGCCACCGCACCCACCTCTCCACCACCGCCACTTGACCCCCGCCCCGACCCCTGCCCGCAAACCCCGCCGCCCAGCCACCGCACCGCCCGCCCCGAGGCCCCGGCTGGCACTGAGGGCGTTTTGGGGGTCGGAAAGAGCCGTGAGCGCCAGCCGGTGGGCTGGTCAGGCGGCGGTGTAGGCGCCGCGGCGGATGTCCTCGACCAAGGTGGGGCCGGTCGGCGTCCAGCCCAGCAGCTCACGGGTCCGCGCGCTGGACGCGTGCATGTCCATCCCGAAGAACCCGCCCACGAACCCGAAGTGCGCGTCCGCGTCCGCCGGGTCGATCGAGGTCACCGGCAGCCCGAGCGCCGCGCCGAGCGCCTCCGCGATGGCCCGCGCGGTCACCGACTCCTCCGCGACGGCGTGCAGCCGGACCCCGGCCGGCGCGCTCTCCAGACCGATCCTGATCAGCCGTGCCGCGTCCGTGCGGTGCACCGCCGACCATCGCGCCGAGCCGTCCCCGACGTACCCGGACACGCCCTGCCGCCGTGCCGCGTCGGCCAGGAATTTCACGAACCCCCAGTCCCCGGCGCCGTGCACGGACGGCGCGAACCGGACCGCCATCGCTCGGACGCCCCGGTTCGCGTAGTCGAGTGTCAGGTTCTCGCTGCCGCCCCGGTCCGAGGCGGGCCCGACCGCGGGGGAGGGGTCGCTCTCCAGCACCGCCCGCCCGTCGACCAGCCCGGAGAGTCCGTTGG
>KL571488.1:15253-16310 GCA_000715855.1 Actinoplanes liguriensis | reverse complement strand
TGTGTATAAGAGACAGCTCCAGCATCGCCGTCACCGCGGCCCGCTCGGCCCGATCGCATTCGTCCGGATTGCCCCAGTCGTGCTTGTTGGCCAGGTGCACCACGGCATCCGCCTCCGCGGCGCCACGGCGCAGAGCATCAAGATCATCAAGATTTCCCCGTACGGCGTCAGCCCCCTTCCGCCCGAGCGCCGCCGCCCCGGCGTCGGAGCGGGCGAGCCCGGCCACCTTGTGCCCGGCTCCCAGCAGCTCGTCGACGGTCGCCGACCCGATCCACCCGGTCGCCCCGGTCACGAAAACTCGCATGTCGCACTCCTGAGAGAGGTGGTACCCCGTTTCGAGGCACCGTGTCCCGAAACCGTAACACGTAACGAGGCAATGTGTCTCGAAATAAAATGAGGCACGGTGTCTCGCTAGGATGGGCGGCGTGACAGAGCTGAATGCCCGGGTGGGCCGTCCCCGCAGTGAGCAGGCACGTGACGCCGTCCTGCACGCGGCCGACGACCTGCTGCTGGAGGTCGGTTACGCGGCCCTCACCATGAAGGGGATCGCCGAGCGGGCCGGGGTGGGCCGCCAGACCGTCTACCGCTGGTGGTCCACGAAGGCCGAGATCCTGTTCGAGGCGAGCGTCGCCGACGCGGAGGAGGAGTTGTCCGTCCCGCGCGATCCGGTCCCGCTCGCCGATCTGACTTCCTACCTGGGTGCGCTCGTCACGTTCCTGGCGCAGTCGCCGGCCGGCGCCGCGTACCGCACGCTGCTCGCCGCGGCCCAGCACGACCCGGCCGTGAAGGAGCTGATCGCGAGCCGTGACGTCCTGACCGACAGCACCCGCTCGGTCCTCGCCCGCAACGGCCTGCCTGCCTCCGACGACGCCGCCGCGCGGGTGATCGGCCCCCCGTTCTTCTGGATCATGAGCGGCCGCCCGCCCGCCGATTTCCCCACCGCCACCCTGGCCCGAGACCTGCTCCACGCCTTGACCATGGACGGCTGACCTCACCGCCCCGCACGCCGCGGCCGCGGTTCTCCGCGGCGGGGCGGTGGCGCCGACCAGGACACCAC
>KL571488.1:13857-15016 GCA_000715855.1 Actinoplanes liguriensis | reverse complement strand
GGGGTGGCGCCGACCAGGACACCACCGTCGGCGACGAGCCCGCGGCGCGGCGCGGCGTGGCGGCTGGCTCTGGGTGTGGTTATGCGGGCCGGATAACAACGGTGAGAGCCAGCCCGGGAGCGGGAGTCGCGCGGCGGCCGGGGCCCGGCGCGGCTCGGCGACCAGGAGCGGTGCAACGTCCGGGTCGGGCTGAGCGGCACCGGCTATACCAACACCTGAGCGGCACCGGCTGCACCAACACGTTCCGCATGCCTGGCACCGGAGTGGCTGCGTGTGCTACGACTCCGACCCGCAGCTCCCGGTCCCTGAGAACCTCAGGTCTGCCGGCGGCCGGCCCACTCGGCGTCGGCGCGCGCCTCCAGGGCCTCCAGCAGGCGGTCCAGCGAGGGCAGCGCCGCGACGAGCCGGTCCTGGTCGTCGGCGGGCAGTTCTTTGAGGACCTCGGCGAGCACCTCCTCGCGGCCCTGCCGGAAGGCGAGCAGCACGTCGTGCCCGCGCCCGGTCGCCTGCAGCAGCACCGAACGGCCGTCGGCGGTGGACCGTTGCCGGGTCACCATGCCGTCGCTGACCAGGCCTTTCAGGGAGTTGCTGACGGTCGGCCGGGCCAGGCGCAGCTCCTCGGCGAGCCGCGCCGGGGACAGCTCGCCGCCGGCCACGAGCTTGCGCAGGATCTGCACCTGCGACTCCAGGGCGGGCATCTCGTCGGAGCCGCGGGTCGCGTCGTAGACGCCGCGCCACAGGGCGGGCAGCAGGTGGGCGAGCTGCCGGGGCGCGTTCACCCGATCCCCGGCCGGCCGGGGGAACGGCGGCTCGGCGCCCGTGGGCAGGTCCACCTCGAACGCGTTGAGCAGCATCGCCAGCATCGTGAACGTGCCCAGCGCGGCGACGAGGTCGATCAGGTTCTGTTCGCCGAACTGGTCGCGGGCCGCCGCGTACGTCGCGTCGGTGACCGCGTGCCGGGTGAGCAGCTCGCCGGCGAACGCGTGCAGCATCGCCTCGTCGACGGCGGTGAACGCGGGCGGCTCCCCGCGGGCGAGCCGTTCCAGGGCTTCGGCGTCGACCCCCGTCTCGACCGCCTTGTCGACGTGGGCGAGCCACGAGTGCGGGGCGTCGAAGTGTGCCGCGGCGACGAGCAGCGCCAGCTCTGTCTCTTATACAC
>KL571488.1:9512-13709 GCA_000715855.1 Actinoplanes liguriensis | reverse complement strand
GGGAGGACTCGCGTAGGCAGTAGGCAGCCAGCTGGTCGACGCGGTCGCAGAGCTGCGGGTTGCGGCTCAGCACGGTGAACGGCCCGTTCAGTGCGCCGCGGCGCTCGGTGATCTGTTCGATCAGCCGGGCCTGCTCGGCGCCGAGTCCGGCGGGTGGTCCGAGTCGCATGTGTACCTCGCTCTGGGGATCAGGTGGTGAGGGAGTCACCCGGTCGTTCCGCCCTCGGTCAGCCCGGACAGCACCCGGCGCTGCATGATGATGTACGCGACCAGCAACGGCAGGCTGGTCAGGATCACGTGTGCGAAGACCAGGTTCCACCGCAGGCCGTACGCGGACGACGATGCGAACTGGTAGAGGGTCAGCGGCAGTGTGGCCCGGCCCGGTCCCTGGAGCAGGAACAGCGCGAAGAAGAAGTCGTTCCACACGTTGATGACGAGCAGGATCGCACCGGTGAACAGGGCCGGGGCGAGCAGTGGCAGCACGATCCGCCGGTAGATCTGCCACCGGCCGGCGCCGTCGAGCTGGGCGGCTTCCTCCCAGTCGACCGGCAGCGTCCGGACGAACCCGGTGCACAGGAAGATCACCATGCCGAGGCGGGTGCCGACGACGGTGAGCAGGTAACCGATCCGCGAGCCGTTCAGCCCGAGCTGGGTCAGCGTGTAGACGGTCGGGATGATCGCCGGTGGCAGCACGATGGACAGCACCGACAGGTAGTAGGTGAGGCGCAGCGAGCGGCGCGGTGACCGGGCGTACGCCCACGCGGCCATCGAGCCGAGCCCGAGCACGAGCACGATGCTGGGCACCGCGATCAGCAGGCTGTTGCCGAGCCCGGTGAGGTACCGGCCCTGGTGCACGACGGTCGCGTAGTTGGTGGCCGCGTGCCACGACGACGGCAGCCCGACCGACAGGACCCCGGCCTCGCCCTCGGACTTGACCGAGTTGATGATCAGCAGCCAGAACGGCAGCACGATCCACGGGATCGCGAACAGCGACAGCAGCAGGTAGCGCACCCGTACGGCGGTCACATCGGCACCTCCCGCCGGCGCAGCCAGCCGATCAGCGGGACCGCGGTGAGCACGACCAGCCCGGTGACGACCAGGCCGAGTGCGCTGGCCTGGCCGAAGTAGCTCTGCCCGTACTGGGTGTAGAGAGCGACGTTGAGCAGCGTGGTCGCGTCGCCCGGCCCGCCGCTGGTGGTGGCGAACACGACGTCGAGCGCGCTGAACGCGCCGACCAGGGTGATCACCACGTTGAACGTGACGGCGGGCGCGAGCAGCGGGAACTTGACCGACCAGAAGCGCCGCCACGTCCCGGCGCCGTCGATGCGGGCGGCGTCGACGAGCTGGGCCGGGATCCGGTTGAGGCCGGCGATGTAGACCAGCGTGGCCAGCCCGCTCCACTTCCAGGCGTCCACGCAGGCGACCGTGATCAGCGCGGACACGCTGTGCCCGAGGTAGGCGTAGTGGACGCTGCCGGGCAGGACCGCGCTGAGGAAGTCGTTGGCCGGGCCGTCCGGGCTCAGCACCGCCGACCAGATGTACCCGGCGGCGAGCGGTGACATCAGCACCGGGACGAAGAAGATCGACCGGAAGACCGTGTTCACCCGGTTGGTCTGCTGCAGCGCGGTGGCCAGCGCCAGCCCGACCCCGTTCTGCACGGTCATCGTGATGACCGCGTAGACGATCGTGACCCGGATCGCGTGGCCCAGGATGCCGAGCTGTCCGAGCAGGGAGAAGTTGGTCAGCCCGGTCCAGCGGATGGTGTCGCTGTAGCCGGTCCACTGCACGAACGCGAAGACCGCGTTGGCCAGGAACGGCACCAGGAAGAAGACGGACACGAGCAGGATGGCGGGCGCCGCGAACCAGGCCAGGCCCGGCCCGCGGCGCCGCGAGGACGCCGTGATCATTTGCCGGCCGCGGCCTTGGCCTGCAGGAGGTAGGTCTGCATCCGGTCCGCGGTCTGCTGCGGGCTCTCCTGCCCGGCGAGCAGCTTGCCGGTCTCCGGCCCGAAGTTGTTGAACCCGGGCAGCTGCGAGATGAACGTCAGACCGGCCCCCGCCTGGTACGCGGTCTGCACCTCCTGCCACAGCCCCTGCAGTTGCGGCGTCGCGGTGCCGGTCAGGGTCGGCGGCGCCCCGGAGGCGGTCACGTAGCCGGCGTAGCCGGTGCCGGTGATGAAGTCGATGAAGTCCGCGGCCGCCCGCTGCCTGGTGGCGTCCCCGGTCTTCGGCGCGTAGTAGGTGCCCAGCACGGTCGGCGCGTAGTTGGCGAGCTGCCTGGTCGCCGAGACGCCGACGAAGCCGATGGTGTCGTCGACCTTCCTCGTGTCACCGCCGGCGATGCTGTCCAGCTGGCTGATGCTGTCGGAGTTCTGCGGGACGAACGCGGCCTTGCCGTCCAGCAGGTCCTTCAGCGACGTGGTCCACTTCGCGGTGGTCGCGTCGGAGTTGAAGCAGCCGGAGGTGCGCAGCGTGTCGAACGCCTTGAGCCCGGCCACGAGCGGCCCGTTCGCGTCGTTCACCTTCGCCTGCCCGCTGTTGACCTGGGTGTCGTAGGCGGCGCCGACGTTGTACTCGGCCATGTAGTTCCAGCCGCTGAGGATCTGCGGCGGCCAGCCGTCGCCGCCGGCGATCACGATCGGGGTGACGCCGGACGACTTCAGCGTCGTGCACGCCGAGGCGAGGTCGGCGTAGCTGGCCGGCGGCTGCAGGCCGGCCTTCGCCAGGACCTGCTTGTTGTAGAAGACGCCGGACACCGACGGGAAGCCGATCGAGGCCGCGTACACCTTGCCGTCGATGGCGCCGGCCACCTTGGCGAGGTCGCCCTCCTTGGCGACGAACGGCATGGCGCTCAGGTCGAGCATCGTGTTCGCGCCGTTGAGGGCGAGCAGGTCGGTCTGGTTGCCGTGCCACTCGAGCAGGTCGGGGCGTTCCCCGGTGGCCCACTTCGCCTGGATCGCCGGTGGGTAGGTGGCGGCCGGCACGTCGACGAGCTGGATCGTGTTGCCGGACGCCGCCTCGTACTTCTTGTACAGATCGAGCAGAGCCTGCGGGTCGGCGGTGTTGTGCCAGAGCGTGAGGGTGACCCCGGTCGGGGCGGAGCCGGCGGTGTCGGCGGCGGCGGGCTGATCGGACGACCCGTCGCCGCAGGCGGCCAGCGCGAGCCCCGCGACGACGGAGACCGCGAGCGCGGACCGTCGTATCGATGTCCTCATATCTTCGTACTCCTCGTTGAGTTGTGCAGGTCACAGCCGTAAC
Organism: Actinoplanes liguriensis; assembly: GCA_000715855.1. Lineage (GTDB taxonomy): Bacteria > Actinomycetota > Actinomycetes > Mycobacteriales > Micromonosporaceae > Actinoplanes > Actinoplanes liguriensis. The sequence continues at coordinate 10,452 of KL571488.1, read as the reverse complement.
GAGAAGGTATTGCTCACAAAACTATTTCTTAACTGCGCCGGGCGCATGCTCAGATTGCGCTTTCGTCAGGCTCGGCGTGACGTGGTGCCTGGTAGACGTGACGCATGGGCAAACTCGGTTCGTCGACAAAACCATCTCTGCGGGCCGGCGCCGGTCGTGCCCGGGTCGAGCTGCCGGCCGGGTCGTTCCCGATGGACGGCTTCGCGGCCGAGTCGGATCCGCTGCACGCGCGGGTCGTGCTACTGGAGAACGACGGAGCGGCGCTGGCGATCGCGGTGCTGGACCAGACGTCGATCGGGGCGGAGTCGCTGGCCGGGATCACGCGGGCGCTGACCGCCGCCGCGGGCGTGCGACCGGAGCAGGTGCTGGTCTGCGCGAGTCACACCTTCTCGGCCCCACACGTCGTACCGGGGAATCCGTTTCTGCAGGAAACCCTGGAAACCGCCGTCGCCGAGGCGGGCGCGCGGGCCCGGGAGGGGTTGCGGCCGGCCCGCGCGGGCTTCGGCGCCGGCTCCGCGGTGGTCAATGTCAATCGGGACGTACGGACGTCGCGCGGCTGGTGGCTCGGCGCCGACGACACCGGGTTCTCGGACCGGGAGCTGGGCGTGCTGCGCGTCGACGACGAGCGCGGCGACCCGATCGCGATCCTGATGAACTACGGCGTCCAGCCCTCGGTGCTCGACGGTACGGTCACGGCCGGCGGCTGGCGGCTGGTCAGCGCGGATCTCGCGGGCGCCGTCACGGCGTACGTCGAAAGCGTCCTCGGCGGTGACGTCGTGGCGCTCTTCCTGGTCGGGGCCGCCGGTGACCAGGCGCCGATCCTGACCGCGGGCCGGCGCCCGCACGAGACCGGGCAGATGCTGCTGGAACTGCTCGGCGAGCGCCTCGGGACGGCGGTGATCCGGGTCGCGGGGCGGGTGGAGTGCGCCGACGGCGATCC
>KL571488.1:5343-9281 GCA_000715855.1 Actinoplanes liguriensis | reverse complement strand
CCCACGACTACCGCGCGTCGGGCCGCACGACCGCGCCGCTGTGGGTCGCCCGCATCGGTGACCTGGCGATCGCCGGGGTCCAGGCCGAGCTGACCGCCGTCACCGGCCGGTGGATCAAGGACAACTCGCCGTTCCCGGCCACCTTCGTGGTGACGATGGTCAACGGCGCGGCGAAGTACCTGGCGGACACGCTCAGTTACGAGCGTGCCACCTACGCCGCGATGAACTCCGGTTACGCCGCCGGCTCTGCCGAGGTGGTCGCCGGGCGGCTGGTCGAGGAACTGCGGATCATGCGGCTCAGCCCGTCGACGATCGCCGGCTCGGCGTGACCGCGAATGATCGGGCAGCCGTTGACCGAGTGCACCGGCCGGTCGAACGCGGCGTCGTCCGGCAGGTAGCCGATCCGGTCGTTGGCGATCGACACCAGCACCGTGTTCGCCAGCGGCGTCCGCTCCAGCAGCCGGCGGTAGAGCGTCGTGGTCACCTCGCCGGAGACGCCGGCGAGGGCCACGTCACCGATCCGGATCAGCGACAGCCGCAGGTCCACGGTCTCCACCCGCTCCTGCACCATGCTCGCCATCACCTGGTGGCCCTGCTTGACCGGGCTCGGCACGACCTCCTCGGTGGCGTGCAGGCGGACGTCGCCGCTGGTCCCGTCGATGCCGCGGGCAACCCGGGCCACCTCGGCGCCGAGCACCAGGCCCTGCGCGGCGACCGCGTCGTAGGCGAAACTCTTCTCCGGCTCGGTCGGCAGCCGGCCGTGCGGGCCGAAGCCGCCCGCGGTGTCACCCTCCAGCGAGACGCGCGGATTCTGATCACCCAGCGCGCCCGGCGTGAACAGCGCGACGACGTCACCGCCGAGCGCCCGCTCGACGTGCCGCATCGCCGCGCCGGCCAGATCGGCGCTCACCTCGCGGGTCCACAATGCCACCGTCGAGTGCACAGCGTAGTTGGCGACCACCGCGATCGGCTCGCCCTCCAGCGTCTCGAACCGCAGCACCCACACCCGCTGATCGGTCGGCCCGTCCGGGTTGTGGCCGAGGCGCCAGGCGCCATCCGCGTACACCTCGCGGTTGATGTTGATCGCCGCGTGCCCCGAGCCGATCCCGAAGCGGGCCGGCCGCGCCGAGTCCCGCGCGTCGCGCAGCGCCTCGACGATCCGGTCAAAGACGATTTGCGCGTACGCGTCCGACTCCGGCCCGCCGTTGTGCGCCAGCGCGCCGGGGGAGACACGGCCGAGCCGGGGCGCGTTGTGCGTGTGGGTAGCAGTGATCATCACGTGGTCGGCAGGCAGGCCCAGCTCCCGCTCGACACGTTCGCGCAGCGGCCGCATGTCGCCGCACTCGATCAGCTCGGCAGAGATCAGCGCCACCTCGGTCGTCCCGTCGTGCAGCACCAGGACCCGCACGTGGATCGGGTCGTGCACGCCGAGGAACGACGTCCCGCCGATCGGATGGAGCGCGGTGAGGTCACCCGGCGTGATGTCGGCCCTGGCCGCGCCCGCCCGCAGCAGATTGGTCTCGGTCATTCCCGGACTGTACCGATGTTGCTACCTACGTGCGCGAAACCTAAGTCTTCCGTTTCCGTCGGTCGTCAGCCCGGCCCGGCGGTGCTGGCGCGAACCACGAGACTCGTCGGCTGGTCCGGCTGGGAGCTGGGCGAACGCCCGTCGACGACGTCCATCATGACCTGGGCGGTGTGCACGCCGTAGGCCTGGATGTCCCGGGCGAGCGCGGTCAACGCCGGGCGGACCAGGACACACAGCTGGGAGTCGTCCCCGGCGACGACGGAGAGGTCGTCCGGCACGGCGAGGCTCATCTCCTGGGCCACGTTGAGCGCGGCCGCGGCCATCACGTCGTTGTCGTACATGACGGCGGTCGGCCGGTCCCGCCGGGACAGCAGCGTCCGGGTGGCCCGCACACCCGCCTCCCATGTGTAGTCGGTCTCGACGACCTGAGGCTCGGGCAGGTCGTGGGCGTGCACCGCCGCGCGGAAGGCGCTGATCCGCACCTGGGTGTGCTCCAGCGCGGGAAGGCCGGCGACCCGGGCGATCCGGCGGTGGCCGAGCGCGACGAGATAGTCGACGGCCGCGGTCACCGCCTCGGTGTCGTCGGTCCAGACCGAGGGCAGCCGGCTCTCCGCCCGCGGGCCGCCGACCAGCACCGCGGGAATGCCGAGCTGCTCGACGACCGGGATCCGGGTGTCCTCGGTCCACAGGTCGGTGAGGATCATGCCGTCCACCCGGCGCTCGGCCCAGCAGCGGCGCATCGCCTCGATCGCGGCCGGGTGGTCGTCGACGACCTGCAGCAGCAGGCCGATGTGCTGCCGGGACAGCTGCCCCTCGAGCCCGGCGATGAACCGCATGAAGAACGGCTCGGCGCCCAGCGTGTCGGCCGGGCGGGCGATGACCAGACCGACGCTGTGCGCGCGGGAGCCGGACAGGGAACGGGCGGCGACGCTGGGACGCCACCCGATCTCGTCGGCGATCCGGAGGATGCGGCGACGGGTCTCCGCCGAGACGCCGGGGCGGCCGTTGAGCGCGTAGGACACCGCGCCGATCGAGACTCCGGCCCGGGCCGCGATCTCCGAGATGGTCGGTCGCTTCACCACGTCTGTCTCCATTAAACGCTTAAGCCGAGCTGAGGCGCTTGAAAACATCGTACGTGATGAATTTGCTGTGCGGTCTTGACTTAAAGGCTTAAGTTCGTGAGCGTGCGACGAAGTCGTAGCCGTCGATGTCCCCCGGCGGCCGCGGCGCTCCCCGTCCCCATGCAAGGAGTTATCCATGAGACGCCGCAGTACGTTTTTGGCCGCCGCGATAGTGGCCGCCACCGGTCTGGCCGGAGTCGTCCTCCCCGCCTCCGCGGCCGCCGCCGGATGCTCGGTGACCTACACCGTGGCCGGCCAGTGGCAGAACGGCTTCCAGGGCGCCGTCGCCGTCACCAACCTCGGAGACCCGCTCACCAGCTGGAAGCTGGAGTTCGACTTCCCCGACGCCGGGCAGAAGGTCACCCAGGGCTGGAGCGCCACCTGGGCGCAGGCCGGCGCGCACGTCACCGCCACGAACGCGAGCTGGAACGGCGCCGTGCCGACCGGTGGCAGCGTGTCGTCGCTCGGGTTCATCGGCTCGTTCACCGGTGCCAACCCGAAGCCCGGCGCGTTCAGCCTCAACGGCGTGACCTGCACCGGGGCGGCCACCTCGCCCTCGTCCAGCCCGTCGTCCAGCCCGTCGACAAGTCCGTCCACGCCCACCAGTGGCCCGGCCCCCGCGCTGCACGTGTCCGGCAACAAGATCGTGACCGCGGCCGGGGCGAGCTACCGGCTGCTCGGCGTCAACCGGTCCAGCGGCGAGTTCGCGTGCGTGCAGGGCAAGGGCATGTGGGACGGCGAGCCCGGCACCCAGGCCAACATCGACGCGATGAAGTCGTGGAACGTGCACGCCGTCCGGATCCCGCTCAACGAGGACTGCTGGCTCGGCACCTACGGCACGCCCAGCGGCGCGGCGTACCAGCAGGAGGTCAAGACGTTCGTCGACGCGCTCGTCGCGAACGGGATCAACCCGATCCTCGACCTGCACTGGTCACACGGCGTCTACACCGGCACCTCCACCGCCTGCGCCGACGTCAACGCCACCTGCCAGAAGCCGATGCCCGACGCCGAGTACGCGCCGAAGTTCTGGACCGGCGTCGCCACCATGTTCAAGGGCAACAACGCGGTGCTGTTCGACCTGTTCAACGAGCCCTACCCGGACGCCGCGAACAACTGGACCGACGCCACCGAAGCCTGGACGTGCCTGCGCGACGGTGGCACCTGCACCGGCATCTCCTACCAGGTGGCCGGCATGCAGAGCCTGGTCGATGCGGTCCGCGCCACCGGCGCCACGAACGTCCTGCTGATCCCCGGCCTGACCTGGACCAACGATCTGACCCAGTGGCTGG
>KL571488.1:4689-5119 GCA_000715855.1 Actinoplanes liguriensis | reverse complement strand
TGTGTATAAGAGACAGAGTCGACCCGGCCGGGAACATCGTCGCGTCGTGGCACTCGTACAACTTCAACGCGTGCGTGACCGCCGCCTGCTGGGACAGCCAGATCGGCACGGTCGCCAAGCAGGTGCCGGTGACGGCCGGCGAGATCGGGCAGAACACCTGCGCCCACGACTACATCGACCCGCTGATGGCCTGGGCCGACACCAACGGCGTGGGTTACCTGGCGTGGACCTGGAACGCGTGGGGCGTGTGCGGCAGCTCCGGCAACGTCCTGATCGAGAACGTCGACGGCACCCCCACGAAGACCTACGGCGAGGGTTTCAAAGCCCACCTCCAGTCCGTCAACCCGTAACCCCGCTCCGGGTTCCGCGTGGCGGCCCGGTCACCCCCTCGGGCTGGCGCCCACCGTGGTTATTCGTGCCTCATAACCAC
>KL571488.1:4185-4439 GCA_000715855.1 Actinoplanes liguriensis | reverse complement strand
GTGGTTTTGCGGGCGTCATAACCACGGTGGGCGCCAGCCGGTTTCGGTGCGGGCCGGCGGGCTGGTGCGCTGTCCGGCTGGGCCTGGCCGTGGTTTTGCGGGCGTCATAACCACGGTGGGCACCAGCCGGTTTTGGCGTGGGCCGGCGGGTTGGTGCGCTGTTCGGCTGGGCCTGGCCGTGGTTATGCGAGGCGCATAACCACGGTGGGGCCGGCTGAGGGGGTTACATGGTGCGCAGGCTGTCTCTTATACAC
>KL571488.1:2648-3905 GCA_000715855.1 Actinoplanes liguriensis | reverse complement strand
AGAGATGTGTATAAGAGACAGGCGGTCAGGGCCGCGCCGATGGTCGAGGCGGGGATCAGGACCGGCCAGCCACGGACGGTCGCCATGATCAGGGTCAGCAGGCCACCCAGGGCGACCCCGGCCGCGCCCCCGGCGACGCCGAGCAGCACGGACTCGGCGAGGAACTGGGCGCCGACGTGCGTCCGGGTGGCGCCCAGGGCCCGCCGCAGGCCGATCTCCCCGCGCCGCTCCAGCACCGAGATGACCAGCACGTTGGCGATGCCGATCCCACCGACGAGCAGCGCGACCGCGCCCAGGCCGAGCAGCAGGACCGTGGTGGCGCCGGTGACCGCGAGCCGCGCGGTCAGCGCCTCCGACGGCCGGCTCACCGCGACCTCCTCCGGGTGGGCCGGGTCGGCGGCGCGGCCGAGCAGCCCGGCTACCTCGGCGGTGCGGGAGGTCTGCGCCCGTACGAAGATCCGGGTCGGATGCCCGGCCCAGCCGAACGCCTCGCTCGCGACCGGCCCGCCGATCAGCGCCGCGGTGTCCAGTTCGGGCGCGAGCTCGACCGGGGCGAGCACCCCGACCACGGTGAACCAGCGGTCGCCGAGCCACACCTGGGGACGGCCGGCGACGTCGGCGATGCCGAGGACCCCGGCGGCGTAGTGGCCGAGCACCACCGCCGGATAGTGGATCAGCGCCGGGTCCAGGAACCGCCCGTGTGCCGGCGCCGCGTCGAGCGTGTCCAGCAGCCCGGGGTCGGTGACCCGCACGGACAGGCCGCCGGTGCGCCCCGGCGGGATCCGGTCGTTGCGGTAGACATGTTCCGGAACGGTCGCCGTCGCCGCCGCGGACAACACTCCCTCGGTACGCGCGATCGCCGCCCCCGCGGTCACCGGCAGCTCCGCCTCGGCCCCGCGGATCGTCTTCCCGTTGGCGACCGTGAGCAGGTTGGTGCCGACCCGGTCGATCTGGGCGAGCACGTCGGCCTGGCTGGAGCGGGTCACGCCGAGCACGGCCACCATCGCCGCGATCCCGATCGCCACCCCGAGGATGGACAGCGCCGCCCGCCCGGGTCGCGAGCGCAGGCCGACCGTGCTGACCGGCAGCAGGTCTGCCGGGCGCAGGCGCGACCTCACGACGCACCCGCGCTGTCGGCGACGACCAGTCCGTCGCGCAGGGACACCCGGCGGCGCATGGACGCGGCGATCCGCTCGTCGTGGGTGATCACCACGATGGTGACGCCGTCGGCGTTCAGCTCGTGCAGCAACGCCACCA
>KL571488.1:0-2443 GCA_000715855.1 Actinoplanes liguriensis | reverse complement strand
AGTCCAGGTTGCCGGTCGGCTCGTCGGCCAGCACGACGGCCGGGCGGCCGACGAGCGCCCGGGCGATCGCGACGCGCTGCCGCTCCCCGCCGGACAGATGCGCGGCCGGGAAGCCGGCGCGGTGGGCGAGTCCCACCCGATCCAGGGCGGTGCGGGCGGCGCGGCGGCGCTCGGGCGCGGGCACGCCGCGGTAGAGCAGCCCGGTGGCGACGTTGTCGATCGCGGTCAGGCGTTCCAGCAGGACGAACTGCTGGAAGACCACGCCGAGCCGGTGCGCGCGCACCCCGGAGAGCTCCCGGTCGCCGAGCCGTTCGACCGCCTCTCCGGCGATGCGCACCGAGCCGCTGGACGGCCGGTCCAGCCCGGCGGCCAGGTTGAGCAGGGTGGTCTTGCCGGACCCGGACGGGCCGAGGACGGCGATCAGGTCACCGCTGTGCACGGTGAACGTGACCCCGCGCAGCGACTCGACCGGTGGTGTGCCGGGGTAGACCTTGCGGACGTCGCGGAGTTCCAGAACGGCGGTCATGTCGCCGGCACCTCCACGGTCTGTCCCTCGCTGATCCCGCTGACGATCTCGACCTGGCCGCTGCCCTCGTCGAACCAGCCGGGCTCGACCTGCGCGTACGAGCCGCCGGAGAGCTTGACCCGGTAGCCGCCGCCCGGGCCGGCGAGCAGCGCGGCGATCGGGACGAGCAGCACGTCGTCGCGGGTACGGGTGGTGACGTCCACGGTCACCGGCGCCTTGTCGAGGGTGAGGCCCTTGGGCAGCCGGACCGCGATGGTGACCGGCACGGTGGCCGCGTCGGTGTCCGGTGGCCCGTCCCCGCCGGTCGACGGGGCAGACGCGGCCTGACCGATCTCGGTCACCCGCCCCGCGATCGGATCAGCGTCCGGCAGGGCGACCTGGACCCGGTCACCGGCGTGCACCGCGCCGAGCTCGGACGTGTCCACCTGGGCGATCACCGCGCGGGTGCTCGACGTGGCGGTGAGCACCGTGGACCCGGGGCTCGCCGCGGTGCCGACCTGTGCCTGCCGGGCCGTGATCCGCACGGGCACGGGCAGGAAGACGACGTCGCCCAGCGCCAGGCGGCCGGTGCGCTGCCACGACGGGCGGCCCCACGACGCCTCCCAGCGGCGGATCGCGGCGGCGGTCGCGGCGCTGAAGTGCCGATCCACGGTCATCCGATGTCCCGGGTCGAAGCCCATCGCGACGAGATTGCGTTCCAGTTGGCGGACGTCGGGGCCGTCGCTCATGCCGTACCCGAAATCGCGGAAACCCGGTGTGGAGCCCAGCAGCAACCGAACCGGATGATCAGCCACCCGGAAGAGGATGCCGCCGCGGCCGATGGTCGCGCCCGGCGCGGCCGAGGCGGTGAGGATGCCCGGCGTGCCCTGGTGGTCGATCCGGTACGACCCGGAGTAACCCAGCTCGCCGTTGACCTGGGTCTTCTCGGTGAGCGTGCCGCGTCGCGCGGTCGCCGTCCCGACGGCGATCCCGGCGGCCGGGGACTCCGGGGCCGGCGGATGCGAGCGGACCGCCCAGGTGACCCCGGCGGCCAGGGGCGCGGTCACCACGATGGCGAGAACTGCTGCCCGGCGGCTCATTTCTTGCCGCCGTCCGCCCCGCCGGTGATCTTCACGGAGCCGTCCCAGATGGTGTGGCAGGCGGCGTCCACCTTGTTGCGCAGCGTGCCGGAGATGCCGTTGGCGATCGATGTCCCGGTCACGTCGAACTCGCCGGCCGCGTTGGGGTCGGGGAAGTCGGGGATGCCGTTCTTACGGGCGCAATCCGCGTACGCCGCGAGTTTGCGCAGGTCGTCGGCGGTGAACTGTTGCTTGGGACGGAACGCGTTCGGCGGGTAGCGATCCTCGATCGGCTGGCAGGCGTCGATGATGTCCCGGTGCTTGGCGAGGTCCAGCTTCCAGTTGTACCGATCGGCCGGGAACTGCAGGTAGCCGTCCTGGGACAGCTCGGCGTCGGGCATCCGGGTGAAGCCGTGGGTGCGCAGGCACTGCACCCACTCCTGGCCGAGGGCGAGCAGGCTCTGCCGGTTCGGCGACGCGCTCGGCGTCGCGGCCGGGGTGTCGTTGCCGCAGCCGGCGAGCCCGGCCGCGACCAGTAGCGTGAGAAGCACTGTGGAGGTTGTCCTGGTCATGGCCTCCACCCTGGCCGCCGCGGAGATCGAGCACTTCCCACCGTGGTCGGGACTTCGGCCGGCCGTGGCACCGCCGATGTAGCACTTCAGTCTGACGACGGCGGCGTTTCCGATTCCTACGATGGGAGCGTGCTGCGTCGACTGCGAACGGACGCCGTGCTCGCGGCGGTGCTGATGCTGCTGACCGTCGGGCCCGGCACAGTGTCCCTGCTGATGGACGACCAGAAGACCGGAGCGACCGTCCCGGTGGACCCCGCCTGGTGGGTGCTGGCCGCGCTGATCGTGGC
>KL571487.1:14705-17125 GCA_000715855.1 Actinoplanes liguriensis | reverse complement strand
GGGCCGTGGCCAGCGCCTCGTTCTCGGCGTCGACCGCGTTGACCAGGTCTCGGAGGATCACGGCGATCTGATTCGCGTAGGCGTGGCGTTCACCGTCCGGAGTCGTCTCCAGCAACGCGACCCAGCGGGCCTCCAGCGAGGTCAGGTCGTCGCGGACCGGAGGCCACGCCAGGCCACGCTGGGCGGAATCGGTCATGGTCAGGATCGGCGGGAGACGGAGACCGGCCACGGCCCGGGTCTCGCCCGCCAGGCCGCGCGCCTCGCTGTCCCAGCCGGCCACCTTGCGGTTGCGGTTCGTCAGGAGCAGCGCGACCAGGCCGGTGAGCAGACCGATAAGGAGCAGCCAACCCCACGGCCCGAGGAAGCCGTCGTCGTCCTCCGAGACCGGTGCGGCCACCACGGCCGACGTGGACGTCGCCGCCTTCGTCGGTTCTTCGGTGGATTCCTGCGTCCTGGTCGGCTCGTTCGTCGGCGCCTTGGTGGGATCCTGCGTCCTGGTCGGCGCCTTGGTGGGCTCCCCGGTGGGCTCCTGCGTGTCGGTTGTTTCCTTCGTCGGTTCCTCGGTCCGCGTCTCCCGGGTGCGGGTCGGCTCCGGGCGCGAGGTGGTCTCGTCCTCGGTGGGGGTCGGCTGGGTCGTCCGGTCGATGGTCCGCTCGACGGAGGGCCGGGTCGACGGCAGGCCCTCGGGTGTTCCCTCCCCGCCGCACGCGGCCGCGGTGGTCATCAGCAGGCCTGCGGCAAAAAGCACCACGGTCGAGCGCCGACGTCGCAAGGCTTCCATCGATACCCACTCCTAGCGAAGTACGCGAGCATTGCACCAATTTGTGAACCGATAGACAACGGTCTAGCAGAGGTCGACACCCAACCCTCAATCTCCGGTCGAGGGTTGGCGAAGAGCTGGTGGCAGTGGGGCTTCTCGGCCGGCAGGCACAGGCCGCGAAGGCGCCGCCGGCTTGACGGCGGAGGCGGAGGCGGAGGAGACGGCCGAGGCGGAGGTGGGGCGGAGCTGAATGCGGAGAGGCCGAGGAGACGGCCGAGGCGGAGGTGGGAGACGGAGCTGGAAGCGGAGATCGCGGCGGACGAGCGGGGAGGAAAGGAAAAGGGAAAAGGGACGTGGGAAGGGCGGGTAGAGGCGGGGCGCCGGCCGGAAACGGGTGACGAACACAACGGCCGGCGCCCCGCACGCCGCGTACCGACCCCCATCGGCCGCGGCGTCCACTGCGGTGAAAGATCAGGCCACGACGTGCAGTTCGTGGCTGGTGTTGTTGAGGCGCCGCCCGCCGGTCTCGGTCACCGTCACGATGTCCTCGATCCGGATCCCGAACCGCCCGGGCAGATAGATCCCCGGTTCGATCGAGAAGCACATTCCCGGTACGAGGGTCTGCTGCTCCCCCTCCACCATGTACGGCGGCTCGTGCGTGGTCAGTCCGATCCCGTGCCCGGTCCGGTGGATGAAGTACTCCCCGTATCCGGCTTCCTCGATCACCCGCCGCGCGGACCGGTCGATCTCCTGGCACGGCACCCCGGGCCGGACCGCCTCGAAACCGGCCTGCTGCGCCCGCCGCACGATGTCGAAAATTTCCTGCTCGGACGTGGTGGGCGGACCGACGTGGACGGTACGGGTGGTGTCCGAGCCGTACCCGTCCTTGAGCCCACCGAAGTCGAGCACCACCATGTCGCCGCGCTGGATGACCCGCTCCCCCATCTCGTGGTGCGGGTTCGCGCCGTTGGGCCCGGATCCGACGACCGTGAAGTCGACCTGGGAGTGCCCGTGGCGGGTCAGGAGTCGCGCGAGGTCGGTGCCGACCTCATGTTCGGTGCGCCCTTCGAAACGTACGCCGATGATCTCTTGATATGCCGCGTCAGCGGCCGCGCCCGCGACGGCGAGCCGTTCCACCTCGTCGGCGTCCTTGACCGCCCGCAGCATCGGCAACGTGCTGGTCATCGACGTGTACGAGGACCCGGGCAGCGCCTGCTGCAGCCCGAGCAGGTGCATCGCCCACGCCGAGTCGGAGATCGCGTAACGCCCGGTCGGATCGAGCAGCCGGGCCACGGCCGCGTAGGGATCGCTGCCGTCGGTCCAGTCGGTGATCGCGACCGGCACGCCCTCGGCGTCGCCGCGTTCCAGGGCGGGGAGGATCAGGTGCGGGTCGTGGTCGGCGTCGAGGACCAGCAGGGTGATCCGCTCGGTGATCGCGGTCGGCCGGTAACCGGTGAAGTAGGTCAGGTCGGGCCCGGGCGTGACCAGCAGGCCGGTGAGCCCCGCCTCGGCGGCCTGCGCCACCGCCCGTTCCATCCGCCGCATGTAGTCCTTGCCGGTAAAAACATTCATCGGGCACCTCCGGAGGGGCGGGTCGGGATCGTGTGGCTGGTGGCCGCCGCCGCGGCGGCCAGGTGCACGGCGGTCGCCGGCTCGGTGT
>KL571487.1:11771-14579 GCA_000715855.1 Actinoplanes liguriensis | reverse complement strand
GGCTCGGTGCGCTGCCGCCGCAGCAACAGCACCAAGGCAACCCCACCGGCGGACATCACCGCCAGCAGCAGCGCACCGCCGGCGAGTCCCGACGTCAGCGCCTCCGCCGGGGACGACCCGGAGGCGGTCCGCCCGTCGCTGACCGCGGTGGAGACGGTCGCGGCCGCCGCGACCGCGAGCGATCCTCCGACGTACCGGGCCATGTTGGAGATTCCCGACGCCTGACCGACCTGATCCTGGTCGACGGCGCTGGTCGACGCGGAGGACGCGGGCCCGTTGGCCAGGCCGAGGCCGACCGAGAGCACGATCAGCGGGAGGACGAACGCGCCGTAGGCCCAGGACGGCGAGACGAACACCAGCGCCGCGAATCCGGCGGTGGCGAGTCCGAATCCGATCGCCACGGCGTACCGCGGCCCGATCTTGACCGCCAAGGGTGTGATCACCGGCGTGATCGCGATCATCGCGGCCGCCGCCGGCAGAGTGGCCAGGCCGGCCTGCAGCGCGCTCATCCCGAAGCCGTCCGGGTTCTGGAAGTAGAGGCTGAGCAGGTACATCAGCGCGTTGATCACGCCGGCGACCAGCAGGATCGCGATGGTCGCGCCGACCAGCACCCGGTTGCGCAACAGTTGCAGGTCGACCAGCGGCGCCGTCGCGCGCCGTTCCACGTAGACGAATCCGACGCCGCCGAGCACCGAGAGCACCAGGCAGCCGATGGTCGGGACGGACAGCCAGCCCCAGCTGCCGCTCTCGCTGAGCGCGAGCACCAGCGGGACCAGCGCGACGGCGACGAGCACCGTGCCGAGCAGGTCGATCTCGCGCGGACGGTCCGGGTCGCGGGACTCCTTCACCGTGAACCAGGTCAGCGGCACGCAGAGCGCCGCGATCGCCGCGTCGATCCAGAACAGGCCCTGCCAGCCGGTCGATCCCACCAGGACGCCGCCGATCAGCGGACCGGCCGCACCGCCGATCGCGGAGGCCGCGCCCCACAGCGTGATCGCCTTCATCTGCCCGGTGCCGGCGGAATCCACCGACAGCAGGCTCATCCCGCAGGCGAGAATCGTCGAGCCGGCCGCGCCCTGGATCATCCGCCCGGCGATCACCCCGGCGGCCGCCGACGAGAAGGCGATCAGCGCGCAGGAGACGACGAAAAGCACCAACCCGGCGAGGAAGATCCGGCGGCGGCCGAAGACGTCGCCGAGCGCGCCGGACGTGACGATCACCGCCGCGCCGACCAGCATGTAGCCGGTCACCGCCCACTGCAGGGTGTCCACCGAGGCGCCGACGTCCTGGCTGATCGCCGGGAGCAGGATCGTCACCGCCGACGTGTTGGCATTTACCACCAGCGCCGAGACGCACGCCGCGAGCAGGACGCCGAGTCCCGCCGCGCGGTTGGCCTGTACCGGTGAATCGGTCGCCGCCATGGGCCGCTCCTGTAGTCGAAGATGCGGCCAGCCTCTCCTCGGCGCGACGATCGAGCATCGCTCGCGCCGGATGAATCGCGGCACCGCCGGGTCCGCCTACCTTGCTCGGCATGGACGAGCGAGAGCTCCAGCAGTTCCTGCTCTACCTGGGCAGCGCGCTGACCGCGGCCGGGGAGGCGGTCAACCAGATCGAGGAGCACCTGCTGCGGGTCGCGGCCGCCTACGGCGCGCCGGAGGCCCGGGTCAGTGTCCTGCCGACCTATCTGGTGGTGTCCCTGGAGCCGGGGCGGCCGGTCACCCTGGAGCCGACGCGCCAGCTCCGCGGCGGCTTGCGGCTGGATCAGACCGCATTGGTGTACGACGTCCTGCGCGCCGCCGAGCGGGCGGAAGTTTCCCCCGCGGTCGGCATCAAGCAGGTTCTCGCCGCGGTCGACATGCCGCCCCGGTTCAGCGCCGTGACCCGCACCCTGGGCCACGCGGTGCTGATCGGCGGCATCTGCCTGATCCTGGCCCCGACCTGGGCGGACATCCTTCTCGCGGTGCTGTTCGGGGTCGTCGTGGGGGTGATGCGCCTGGCCGGTGGCCGCTGGTCCAGCGCCCAGATGATCATGCCGGTGATCGCCGCGTTCACGGTGTCGGCGGTAACTTTCGTGCTGGCCGGCAGTGGCTGGGCGGATGCCGACCTGCGCGCGATGGTGGCGCCGCTGGTGACGTTCCTGCCCGGGGCGATGCTGACGATGGGGGTCGTCGAGCTCTCCGCGTACGAGATGATCACCGGCTCGAGCCGGCTGGTGGCCGGCGCGTTGCAGCTCCTGCTGCTGGCGTTCGGCATCATCGGCGCCGCCCACGCCGTCGGCGTCCCCACACCGGCCGCGGACGACGTCGTCCCCAACACGATCGGCTGGTGGGCGCCGTGGCTCGGCCCCCTGATCGTCGCGGTCGGTAACTACCTTCTGCACGCCGGCCCACGGCGCTCGTTCGGCTGGCTGCTGCTCGTGCTCTACGCGGGGTGGATCGGTCAGTATCTGGGCAACCTGGTGCTCGGCGGATACCTCAGCGGTTTCATCGGCGCACTGGTGCTGACTATCGTCGCCTACACCGTGGAGCGACTGCCGACCGGGCCGCCCGCGCTGGTTTCGTTCCTGCCCGGGTTCTGGCTGCTGGTGCCGGGCGCGCTGACCCTGATCGGGATGACCGAGTACCTCGGCCAGGACACCGTCCGCGGCGCCGAGGACCTGATCGGCGCGACCGCTTCGATGGTGTCGATCGCGCTCGGCGTCCTCTGCGGACACCCCCTGTCCCGGGCGGTGACGCGATGACCGGCAGGGCCGTGCCCGGCGGTCAGCGAGGCGGTGACGCGGTGACCGGCGAGAAGGAGCTGCTGCGG
>KL571487.1:11242-11537 GCA_000715855.1 Actinoplanes liguriensis | reverse complement strand
GCTGCTGCGGCTGCTCGGGCCGCTGACCGAGTGGCTGCTCGCCTCCAGCTTCGAGGGCACCATGCGGTGCGAGGCGACCGTCGAGGACCTGGGCCGCCGCTACGGCCACCACGTGGAGGCGACGTTCCTGGCCGACGCCGCGCTGCTCACCGTCGGCGACCGCACCCTGTCGTTCACCCGCGAGCCCGGTGTCCCGCCGTTGCACCAGGTCACCGAGGTCAAGCGCCTGCTCCGGCAGATACGCGGCGGTCTGCCCGCGGTCGAGGCGGCCGAGCGGCTGGCCGCGATCCGGGCG
>KL571487.1:6796-10994 GCA_000715855.1 Actinoplanes liguriensis | reverse complement strand
GCTGGTCCCGGCCGTGGCAGGTGCTCGGCCTGGTCGCGTTCACCGTCGGCTTCGGCGTCTCGGTGCAGGCCACCTGGCAGCAGGCCGGGGTCTCCGCGCTGACCGGGCTGCTGATCGGCCTGCTCGTGGTGGCCGGCGGCGGGCACCGGCGACTGGTCCTGGTGGAACCTTTCGTCGCGTCGCTGCTGGTCTCGGTGGTGGTGCTGACGCTGTACCAGCACGGCCTGATCGCCGGCGGCCCGATCCAGCTGATCGTCCCGGCGCTGTTCTACTTCATTCCGGGTGACGCGATCAGCGCCGCCGCCCTGGAACTGGCCGCGAGCCGGATGACCGCGGGCGCCGCCCGGCTGGTCTACAGCACGGTGGTGCTGCTGGTGCTGGCGTTCGGCGCGCTGATGGCGACCGTGGTGCTGCGGGTGCCGCAGAGCGCGCTCTTCGACGTGACCGTGCCCGGCAATCTCGGCCCGGCCGCCGTGTGGGGCGGCTGGGTGCTGTTCGCGATCGGCGTGATGCTGACGTTCTCGATGGCGTTGCGGGACTTCCCGTGGGCGCTCGGGCTGATCCTGCTGACCGCGGCGGTGACCGAGGCCGGGACGCGGGCGCTGGGTGATCCGGCGGGGACGTTCCTGGGCGCGGTCGTGATGATGGCGGCGGCGCTGACGCTCGGACGGCAGCCGGGGATGCCACCCGCGTACGTGCTGTATCTGGGCGCGTTCTACGTGCTCACGCCCGGGTCGCACGGGCTGCGCGGGCTGGAGAGCTGGATCGGCGGGCACCCGATCCAGGGTGTCACCGGGGTCGCCGACATGGTGTCGTTACTGGTCGCGATCGCCGTGGGCATGCTCGTCGCCGCGGCGGCGGCAGGGCGTTTCATCCGTACGGGATGAAGCTCTTGATCGTGAAGAAAAGCACCGTCGGTAACCATGCAGAGCCGCAATTCGGTGCAACCCGTGCTCCTGATGTTCCCGCTCGGGCTCTTCGCGGTGGCGATCATCCTCGACCTGGCCACGGTGCTCGGCGCCCCGGCGATCATCGGCACGCTCGCCTACTGGAACCTGGTCGCGGGCCTGTTCGGGGGCATTTTCGGCGCGGTCGTCGGCCGTCCCCGCGTCGCAGTCCTCCTGCTGGACATGGGTGTGCTCTTCTACTTCGCCGTCCTGACCCTGGTCCGCGTCCGCTCCGGTGACCGCTCCGCCGACCCCGGTCTGCTTCCCCTGGAACTGCTGGGACTCGCGGCGGCGGTCACCGGTTCATGGTTCGGCGGACGGCTCGACCCGAACCATTCATCAGGGATGAGACGACCGGCATCCAGCCCTGCCGATGATTCCGCCGAACTCTCGACTACTCGAAGGGAGGCCACATGAGCGAGCTGGCGAGCGAATCATCGGGCTCAGTCGACAACTCATGGCGACGCCGGAGCGAAGCGGAGGTAGCGCCGTGAGCGCAGAGGCTGAGAACCAGGCGACCTCACCGCCCAAGTCCGCGCAAGCGATGAAGTACATCTCCTGGGTGGCGCTGGCGCTGATGACCACCAGCTCGGTGGCCAGTCTGCGCCCGTCACCGACCATGGCCGTCTACGGCCTGGCCAGCATCTTCCTCTACGTCGTGCCGGCCATCGTGTTCCTGCTGCCGACCGCGCTGGTCTCGGCGGAGCTCGCCTCCGGCTGGAACGGCGGCGTCTACAACTGGGTCAGCGAGGGCCTGTCGAAGCCGATGGGCTTCCTCGCGGTCTGGTGCCAGTTCGCGATGACAATTTTCTACTACCCGAGTCTGCTCGGGTTCGTGGCGAGCACCCTCGCCTACGTGATCAACCCGGATCTGGCGTCGAGCGGGGTCTGGACCGCCATCGTGATCATGGTCTGCTACTGGGCCGGTGTCTGGGTGTCCTCACGCGGCACCAGCGGCGTGGCGGGCCTGGCCAGTGGCGGTCTCATCATCGGGACACTGGTGCCCGGCGCGCTGCTGGTGATCCTGGGCATCGCGTTCCTGGGGCAGGGCAACGAGTCGGCCGCGCCGATGACCTCCAGCCACCTGCTGCCGGCCTGGGCCGGACTGTCCAGCCTGGTGCTGATCGTCAACAACTTCCTGTCGTACTCCGGCATGGAGATGAACGCGGTGCACGTCTCCTCGCTGCGCAAGCCCGGCAAGGAGTTCCCGCGGGCGATGTTCCTGTCCATGGCCCTGGTCCTGGTGATCTTCATCCTGCCGGCGCTGGCGATCAGCTGGATCGTGCCGGCCGAGGAGCTGTCCCTGACCGCCGGCGTGATGCAGGCGTTCGACGCGGTGTTCGCCGCCTTCAACTCGCAGTGGCTCACCCCGATCCTCGGGATCATGCTGGTCGCGGCGTCACTGGGCGGCATGCTGACCTGGCTGGCCGGCCCGTCGCGCGGACTGCTGCTGATCTCGCGGACCGAGGGGTACCTGCCGCCGTTCCTGCAGAAGCTCAACAAGCACGGCGTGCAGCAGAACATCCTGGTCACGCAAGGTCTCGTGACGACGGTCATCGCTTTGGCGTACGCGTTGATCCCGGACGTGTCCAGCGTGTACTGGATCTTCTCCGTCATCACGACGCAGGTGTACCTGATCATGTACCTGCTGATGTTCGTGGCCGCGGTGCGGTTGCGCCGTAACCAGCCGGACCACCCGCGCGGTTACAAGGCGCCGATGCTGACCGGGCTGTGCGGGGTCGGGTTCGCCGCGTCGCTCTCCGCGCTGCTCATCGGTTTCGTCCCGTCGTCGCAGTTCGGCGGCGGCAGCGTGGGGGTCTACCTGGCGATCGTCGGCGGTGGCGCGCTCGGGCTCGGGCTGCTCGTCCCGTACCTCTTCTACCGGTTCCGCAAGCCGTCCTGGAAGACCGAGACGGAGGTGGCGGCATGAGAACGTCGGAGAGAATTGTCTACGCGATCGTCGCCGTGGTTCTCCTCCTGCTCGGCGGGGTCGCCCTCGCCTCCTACCGCGGTCAGAAAGAAACCGAGCAGGCGAACGCCAAGGCGGAACAGTTGCAGACCGCGCTGGCGAGCGCCGGGCTGCGCGTGCCCTACAAGGACTCGATCGTCCGGGTGCTCGGCGACGACGGCGGCGCGATCTGCCACGACCCGGACGACGCGCTCCGCCGGGGCACCCTCTACGGGATGCTCACCAACGGCGCGGCCGGCCCCGGCCAGCGACCGGTGCTGGTCGACAACAAGCTGCTGCAGGGCCAGCTTCTGATCATGAAGGTGTACTGCCCGCAATACGTGGACGCCTTCCAGGATCTCATCGACGACCTGAAGGACGCCTGACATGGACCTGCGCGAGCACATCGACGAGCTGATGCCGCGGGCCCGGGCCGACCTGGCCGACCTGGTCGCGATCCGGTCGGTCGCCGACGCCCGGCAATTTCCACCGGCCGAGTGCGAGCGGGCGGCGAAGTGGGTGGTCCAGAACTTCGCCCAGGTGGGCTTCACCGAGTTGGGCCTGCACCCCACGGCCGACGGCAGCAAAGCAGTTTTCGGCGTACGTCGTGGGACCGTCCCGGACGCGCCGACGGTGCTTCTCTACGCGCACTACGACGTGCAGCCCCCGCTCGACGAGAAGGCCTGGCGGACACCGCCGTTCCAGCTCACCCCGGTGGGGCGGCGGTGGTACGGCCGTGGGGCGGCGGACTGCAAGGGCAACATCGTGATGCATCTGACCGCGCTGCGGGCGCTGGGTGACGACGTACCGGTCAATCTGAAGTTGATCGTGGAAGGCTCCGAGGAGCAGGGCACCGGCGGCCTCGAGGACTTCGTCGAACGCAACCCGGAGCTGCTGCGGGCGGACGCGATCCTGGTGTGCGACACCGGCAACGCGGCGGTCGGGGCGCCGGCGACCACGGTGTCGCTGCGCGGCCTGGCCAACGTGGTGGTGACGGTGACGTCGCTCGGCGGCGAGCTGCACTCCGGCATGTTCGGCGGGGCGGCACCGGACGCCCTCGCCGCCCTGATCCAGATGTTGTCGTCGCTGCGGGACCGGGCCGGGAACACCACGATCTCCGGGCTGGAGAACGAGCAGACGTGGCTCGGGGCGCCCTACCCACCGGGCCAGTTCCGCGCCGACGCCGGCCTGATCGACGAGGCACGGCTGCTCGGCGACGGATCAGTATCGGACATGATCTGGGCGCGGCCGGCGGTGACCGTGCTCGGCATCGACTGCCCGCCGGTGGTCGGCTCGGCGGCGA
>KL571487.1:6100-6592 GCA_000715855.1 Actinoplanes liguriensis | reverse complement strand
ACGCGCGGGCCCGGCTCAACCTGCGGGTGCCACCGGGGACGGACGCGGTGAAGGCGCAGGACGCGCTGATCGCCCAGTTGCACGCGGCCGCGCCGTGGGGCGTCCGGGTCGCCTGCGAGCCGGAGGCGCTCGGGCAGCCGTTCGAGGCCCGCACCGGCGGACCCGCCTACCGGGCGCTCGCCGCGGCGATGCACACGGCGTACGGCCGGGAGATGGCCTCGCTCGGGCAGGGCGGATCGATCCCGCTGTGCAACGTCTTCGCGGAGACCTATCCGGAGGCGGAGATCATCCTGATGGGGGTGGAGGAGCCACTCGCCCTGATCCACGCGCCGAACGAGAGCGTGGACCCGGCCGAGATCGCGAACCTGGCGCTCGCCGAGGCGCTGTTCCTGCAGCACTATCGCGGATAGCGCCATGGACGTCTCCCGCGAACGACTCCTGGCCGCCGGCGCCGTCCTGGCGCTGGTGGCCGGGCTCGCCGGTGGTGTCGCC
>KL571487.1:5528-5879 GCA_000715855.1 Actinoplanes liguriensis | reverse complement strand
GGGGGTGTCGCCGGCGCCTGGCTGTCGGACGGCTCGGCGAGCCAGGCGCAGGAAAGCACCACCACCACGGCGTGCGATGTAGCGGCGGTGGCGACGCGGGTCTTCCCGTCGCTGGTCACCGTCAACGTGCGCCGTGGCGCCGTCTCCGGAATCGGCTCCGGCTCGGTCTGGGATGCCGACGGAAACATTCTCACCAACGACCACGTGCTCGCTCCGGCCGCGGGCGGCACCGTGACGGTGGACTTCGCCCGCGGGCCGTCCGGTGTGGCCGCGACCGTCGTCGGCCGTGACCCGGCGACCGACCTGGCGGTGATCCGGGTCCAGCCGGGCTCGGCGCCGATCCACCCGATC
>KL571487.1:3948-5314 GCA_000715855.1 Actinoplanes liguriensis | reverse complement strand
GTATAAGAGACAGGCCCTCAACCGCTATGTGGACGTCGGCCAGGGCGAGGAGCCGGCCGCGCTGGTCAACGCGGTGCAGACCGACGCGTCGGTGAACCCGGGCAACAGCGGCGGCCCGCTCGTCGACTGCGCCGGACGGCAGGTCGGGGTCAACTCGGCCGGGGCGCAGACCCCGGAGGGCGACGGCGGCAGCATCGGGCTCAACTTCGCGATCCCGGTCGACTTCGCACGGTCCGTGGCGGCGCAACTGATCAGCGCCGGCCGGGTCCAGCACTCGATGATCGGTGTGCTCACCGTGACCGTCACCGACGAGATGGCCGCCGCGATGGGACTGCCGCGGGGCGCCCTCGTCGAGCAGGTCCTGCCGGACCTCGGCGCCGCCCGGGCCGGCCTGCGAGCCGGCGACGTGATCACCGCGCTGGGCGGCACCGCCGTGTCCAGCACCGACCTGCTGCTCGCGGCCGTCCAGACGCACCGCGCCGGGGACGCCGTCGAGGTCGCCTTCACCCGCGGCGGCGCCGCGCAGAGCGTGACCGTGACCGTCTCCCAGCCCTGAACCCCGGCACCGGACGAGAGGCGACCAGCACATGAGCGGCACCGGCATCGCATCGCACCCGTCGACGGCACAGAAGCTCAGTCTCCTCACCATGACCTCCATGGTGGTCGGGTCGATGGTGGGCGCCGGCGTGTTCTCGCTGCCACGCCGCTTCGCCCAGGAGACCGGTGTCCTCGGGGCGCTCATCGCCTGGTCGATCGCGGGCGCGGGAATGCTCATGCTGGCGTTCGTCTTCCAGACCCTCGCCATGCGCAAACCGGACCTGGATGCCGGCGTCTACGCGTACGCGAAAGCGGGTTTCGGCGAATATCCGGGGTTCTTCAGCGCCTTCGGCTACTGGGCCAGCGCGTGCGTGGGCAACGTGACCTACTGGGTGCTGATCATGTCGACGATCGGGGCGGTCGTGCCGGCCCTCGGAGACGGTGACACGCCACTCGCGATCGCGTTGTCGACGGCCGGGGTGTGGCTCTTCTTCTACCTGGTCCAGCGCGGGGTCAAGGACGCGGCGATGATCAACCGGGTCGTCACCATCGCCAAGGTCGTGCCGATCCTGGTGTTCATCCTGCTCGCGCTCTTCGCCCTCGATCCGGCGGTTTTTGCCAGCAACTGGCGCGGCACCGGCATGGGCTCGCTGTTCGAACAGGTCAAGGGCACCATGCTGGTCACCGTCTTCGTGTTCCTCGGGGTCGAGGGCGCCAGCGTCTACTCCCGGCACGCGGCGCGGCGCCAGGACGTCGGGCGGGCCACCGTGCTGGGCTTCCTGTCGGTGTTCGCGGTCTTCGCGTCGGTGACGATCTGTCTCTTATACAC
>KL571487.1:532-3713 GCA_000715855.1 Actinoplanes liguriensis | reverse complement strand
ATGTGTATAAGAGACAGACTGGAGGCGGCGTTCGGCGACTGGGGCACGGTCCTGGTCAGCGCCGGCCTGATCGTGTCGGTGCTCGGCGCCTACCTGGCGTGGACCCTGATGGCGGCCGAAGTGCTGTTCGTCGCGGCCCAGGACGACGACATGCCGCGCTTCCTGCGCCGGACCACCGCCGGTGACGTGCCGTTCGCCGCGCTGCTGATGACCACGATCCTGACGCAGATCGTCCTGATCATCACGTACTTCTCCGAGGACGCGTTCAACTTCGCGCTGGACCTGACGAGCGCGCTCACCCTGATCCCGTTCCTGCTCGCCGCGGCGTACGCGGTCAAGCTCGCGGTGACCCGGGAAACCTACCGGGAGCAGCCGCGCGGCTGGTCGCGGGAGCTGATCGTCGGCGTGGTGGCTCTGCTCTACACCGCGTTCCTGCTGGTGGCGGCCGGCCCGAAGTTCGTTCTCATCTCCTTCATCCTGTACGCCCCGGCCACGCTGCTGTTCGTCAAGGCGCGCCGGGAGCAGGGCCGGCGGCTCTTCTCCCGCACCGAGCTCGTCATCCTCGCCGTCTCGATCCTCGGGGCGGTCACCGGCGTCGTCGCCCTGGCGGCCGGCTGGATCAGCATCTGACACCTCCGATCCGAAGCCGTCGTCACACGGCCGGCCGGATCTGATCACCGAGTGACATCCGAAACTGGGGAGGAAACATGGTCACCAACGGCGACGGCGGACTCGGCGTGCACTCCGAGGTCGGCCGGCTCCGCAAGGTCCTGGTCTGCGCCCCCGGGCTGGCACACCGGCGGCTCACGCCCACCAACGCCGACGACCTGCTCTTCGACGACGTCATGTGGGTCGAGAACGCGCAGCGCGACCACGCCGACTTCGTCAACAAGCTCCGCGCCCGCGGCGTCGAGACGGTCGAACTGCACGACGTGATCGCCGAGACGATGGCCTTGCCGGAAGCCCGGGCCTGGCTGCTGGACCGCAAGATCGTGGCGAACGAGGTGGGCCTCGGGCTGCTCACCGACACCCGGGCGTTCCTCGACGAGCTCAAGCCGCGCGAGCTGGCCGAATTCCTGATCGGCGGACTCGCCACCACCGACCTGCCGCACGACTTCCGCTCGGCCTATCTGGCCCTGGCCCGGGAGGCGACCGGCGCCCGGGAATACCTCATGCCGCCGCTCCCGAACACCCTCTACACCCGCGACACCACGTGCTGGCTCTACGGCGGAGTCACCCTCAACCCGCTCTACTGGCCGGCCCGGCACGACGAGACCCTGCTGATGAAGGCGGTCTACCTGTTCCACCCCGACTTCGCCGGCTCCCGCATCTGGTGGGGCGACCCGGAACAGGACTGGGGCATGGCCACCTTCGAGGGCGGGGACGTCATGCCCGTCGGCAACGGCGTGGTGCTGGTCGGGATGAGCGAACGCACCTCACGACAGGCGATCAGCCAGGTCGCGGTGGCGCTGTTCGAAGCCGGCGCCGCCGAGCGGGTCATCGTCGCCGGCATGCCGAAACTGCGGGCCGCGATGCACCTCGACACCGTGTTCACCTTCGCCGACCGTGACCTCGTCACGCTCTACCCCGGCATCATGGACGGAGTCCACACGTTCTCGCTGCGGCCCAGCGACCGCTCCCCCGGCGCCGAGGTGACCGACGAGGGCGACCGGAAGTTCGTCGACGTGGTCGCCGAGTCGCTCGGCCTGCCCCGCCTGCGGGTCGTCGAAACCGGCGGAGACGTGTACGCCTCCGAACGCCAGCAGTGGGACAGCGGCAACAACGCGGTCGCGGTCGAGCCCGGAGTGGTCTTCACCTACGACCGCAACACGCAGACGAACACGCTGCTCCGCCGGGCCGGCATCGAAGTGATCACCATCGTGGGCGCCGAGCTCGGCCGCGGCCGGGGCGGCGGACACTGCATGACCTGCCCGCTGCAGCGTGACCCGGTGGACTTCTGATGTCCTTCGAGGGTGTGGCCCTCGAAGGACTGGTGCTGTTCCTCGCGCTGTTCGCGCTCTACAGCCCGCTGGCGGCACTCTCGTCCTACCTGCCGATCGTCCGGCCGTTCACCCACCCCGAGCAGACCCGCCTCGCACTGGGCCTGACCCTCAACACCACGGTGTTCGTACTACTCGCCATCTGGGTCGGCGAGCCGCTGCTGGAACTGCTCGGAATCAGCACCGCGGCGCTCACCGCCACCGGCGGCATCGCGCTGATCCTGGCCGCGGTGCCGCTGATGCGGGGCACCGGCGGGGTCACACCGGAAGTGGACCCCGCGGAGACGCCGGCGGACGCCCCGCGGTCGGTGCTGTTCACGCCGATCACGTTTCCGCTGACCGTGGGCGGGACCACGTTCGCGTTCGGGGTGGCCGCGGCCGCCGACGTGGGCAGCGTCAGCGGGCGGGTCGCGCTGTCGGTGGCGGCACTGGCGTACGGGGTGGTGACCGGCGTGACGTTGTACCTGTCCGGGCATGTGGAGCGGCGCATCTCGGCGGCCGCGGCGGCGATCCTCGACCGGGTGGCCGGGATTCTGCTGACCGCCATCGCGGTGATCCTGCTGGCGAACGGTTTCACGGATCTGGTGAAGGCGGCCCTGGACAACACCTGATCCTCTTCCGCGCACGACGAACTGATCGGGCCCTACGCCATCGCGCCGGGTCCGCTTCCCGGGCTGGCCCTCGCCGTGGTTATCCGCGTCCCGAAACCACAGTGAGCACCAGCCCGCACAGCGCGCGACACCAGCTGGGCCTGGCCGTGATTACCCGCACCCCAAAACCACAGCCAGCACCAGCCCACACAGCGCGCGACACCAGCTGGCCCTGGCCGTGGTTTCCCCGGTGGTGGGTTCTGACGATCGTTGCAACACTCCGAGCGAGCAACCATGTGGCCGAGTCCAGCTACACAGCGGGGCTGAGCCCAGCGATACGGCTACGGCGCCTTCATCGACAGACCACCGCCAGGCGGGGCCGGGCCGCCGGACGCGCGGATCTCGGCTACTGAAGTCGCCGACTCGCTCAATCCACCGTTCCGCTTGGCGGAAGTATTCTTTACGGCGTCGCGCGGAGGAGAATATTTTTAGCGCTTCCTGGCGCTTACACTTTCCTTTCCGGTGGTGGGAAAGTTTAGGGGTGGCGCAGCTATCGTTGTTCAGCCGGTCCGAGGTCTCACGAATGCGAGA
>KL571487.1:0-269 GCA_000715855.1 Actinoplanes liguriensis | reverse complement strand
AATGCGAGATCGTACCGCAGCGCGGAATTATTCGGCCGAGAAGGAGGAATTTCGGCGCGAGCATCAGCGGCATCGCGATTGGGGTTTGCGGCAGCGACATACACGGAAGTTGGTCGGGTTAGGGTGGAGCGCATCGGAGGCATGGGCGGCTGTCACCGCTAGAGATGTTCAACAACGGCAGGCGACTCCTGCCCGGCCGCAGCCAGCGGACCCAGCCCCTGCACCTCGCCCCGATCCGACCCCTGTCTCTGTCGTGGCGGCTCGCCCGG
>JNYN01004080.1 GCA_000715855.1 Actinoplanes liguriensis | reverse complement strand
GGACCGAACGGTGCCGCTCGTCGGTGCGGGCGCCGCCCTCCAGCATCCGCAACGGGTCCTCGAGGCCGGCCGTCAGCCCGTCCAGGCCGAGAACCGGCCAGCGCGCGGCGGCGATCTCGATGGCCAGCGCCATCCCGTCCAGACGCCGGCAGAACGCGGCGATCGCGTCGCGCAACGCGGGATCGGGCGGCCGGCTCGCGGCGGCGGCCCGGTCCAGGAACAGCGCCACGGCATCCGAGTCACCGCCGCCGTCGAGGGAGAGCGGCGGCACCGGGAAGACCCGCTCGAACGGGACCATCAGCCGCGCGCGGCTCGTCGCCAGGACGGTCACTTCCGGACACGTGGTCAGCAGCTTCTCCAGGAACGGGGCGACCCCGTCGCGTACCTGCTCGCAATTGTCCAGAACGAGCAGCACGTTCCGGTCGGCGAGCGCGTCGACGACCGACTCGTCCATCGCCCGGCCGAGCTGCTCGCCGAGCCCCATCGCGGCGGCGACCGCGGCCGCGACCACGAACGGCCCGGGCCCGGACACCGGCACCAGATCGACGAACCAGACCCCGTCGGTGAAGTCGCCGCCGATCCGCGCGGCGACCGCGAGCGCCAGCCGGGTCTTGCCGACCCCGCCCGGCCCGACCGCGGTGACCTGCCGGTTCGCGGCCAGCAGCGCGGTCAGCTCGGCGCTCTCCCCGGCCCGGCCGACGAACGAGGTGAGCGGCGCCGGAAGGGTATGACGGACCGCCGCCGGACCCTTGATCGAGGCGAGCGCGCGCCGGTCCGCGACGTCCAGCTTGCGCAGCAGCGACGACACGTGACTCTCCACGGTGCGCACCGAGATGAACAGCGTCGCGGCGATCTCGGCGTTGCTCAGGTGCCGCCCGACCAGGGTCAGCACCTCGCTCTCCCGGGCCGAGACATCCGCGGTGGTCATGGCCGCATTATCCGTGGCCGCCACGGATGCCGGCACGGGCTGTCCGGCGCGAGGATCAGCTCATGCGTGAACTGCTGAGACATCCGGTCATGCCGGGCCTGCTGGTGTCGGCGCTCGGTGACGGCATGAGCCTGGTCGCGGTGGCCTGGCTGGCCGTGCGGATCGCGCCGCCGGGACAGGCCGGGGTGTGGACCGGGCTGGCCGTCGCCGCCTATGCGCTGCCCGCCTCGCTCGGCGCCGCCCTGCTGTCCCGGTTCATGCGTGGCCTGCGGGCCGCACGGCTGGTCGCGGCCGACGCGACGGTGCGGGCGCTCGCCCTGGGCACGGTCGCCGTGCTCGCGATCGGCAATTCCCTGACCCCTATCGCGTACGTCGTTCTGCTGGCCCTGTCGTCGCTCCTGCACGCCTGGGGCAGCGCGGGCGCGTACACGCTGGTCGCCGAGTTGCTGCCGGAGGAGCAGCGGGTGGCCGGCAACGCGCTGCTCTCCACGTTCACGCAGGCGGCGATCGTGGTCGGCCCGGCGATCGCCGGAGCGCTGACCGGACTGGCCGGTCCCGGCTGGGTGATCGGCGCCGATGCGCTGACCTTCACGATCCTGGCCGTCGCGGCGTGGTCGGTCCCGGCGAAGCGGGTGGCCGCCACCGAGTCGGCCGCCGGGGCGTGGGAGACCATCCGGGCGCGACCCCGGCTGCTCGGGCTGCTCGCCGTCACGATGATCTTCTTCTTCCTGTACGGGCCGGTCGAGGTCGCGCTGCCGGTGCACGTGGCGGAAGACCTGAACGGGTCGGCCGGGCTGCTCGGCCTGTACTGGACGGTCTTCGGGGTCGGGGCGACCGCCGGGGCGCTCGGGGCCGGGCTGCTGTCGCGGTTCCCACCGGCGTACGTCGTCGTGGTGATCATCGTCGGGTGGGGCGCGGCTCTGGTGCCCCTGGGACTGTTCGACGCGGTCTGGCCGGGGATGGCCGGGCTCGCGGTCGGCGGGCTGATCTACGGGCCGTACACGGCGATCTCCACGGCGCTCTTCCAACGGGGGGCGCCACCGGCCGCGCTCAGCCGGGTGCTCGCGGCCCGGGCCGCCCTGACCGTGCCGGCCACCTCGATGGGCACGGTGCTGGGCGGGCCGCTGGTCGCCGTACTCGGGGGAAGGTCCGTCCTGTTGTGGTCCGGGCTGACCACGGTCGCTCTCGGCGTGGCGGTCGGTGTCGCGGTCCGTGGCCCGTTCCGTGGTCGCCACGGATGTGCGCCGGACCCCTCGCCCGCCAGGCTGGGTGCACCGGACGAGATCGAGGAGAGACCATGACTCAGGGAATCAAGACCGTGCTGCACACGGTGTCCGACCTGGACGCGGCGAAGCGGCTCTACACCGCGCTGCTCGGCGTGCAGCCGTCGATGGACACGACGTACTACGTGGGCTTCGAGGCCGGCGCGCAGCACATCGGCCTGATGCCGGCCAAGGACGGGATCGCGGCGCCGGTCACGTACTGGGAGGTGCCGGACATCGCGGCCCGGATCGCCGAGGTGACCGCGGGCGGGGCGAGCGTCCGGGAGGAGCCCCACGACGTGGGCGGCGGCCGGCTGATCGCGACCGTCCTCGACGCCGACGGCACCGTCCTCGGGCTGCTCCAGGACACCACCGTCCTCTAAAACGAATGCTCGTTCTTGACAGGTTCGCGCCGGGCTCCTACTTTGAAAACGAATGGTCGTTCTCTTATAGGAGCAGGCATGAACTCGGCCCCGACCCCGTGGCCGCGCGTCGCGGCGACCGTCGCGCTGCTCACGGTGATCATCAGCGCGTTGCTGACCGCGTTCGCCTGGCCGGCGGCGCGGTCAGCGGTGCACGACATCCCGATCGCGGTCGCCGGTCCCCCGGCCGCAACCGCGCAGGTCACCGCGGCCCTCGACAAGAGCCGGCCGGGCGCGTTCATGATCACCACCGTCGCCGACACGGCCGCGGCCGAGACAGCGATCAAGAACCGTGACGTGTACGGCGCCATCGACCTGTCCACCGGCAGCCCGCAGGTGCTCACCGCCTCCGCCGGCAGCCCGGTCGTCGCCCAAGGCCTGCAGGCGGTCGCCGCGGCGCTGTCCCCGGCCACCGGCGGACCGCAGGTCAGGGACATCGTGGCGCTGCCGGCCGACGACCCGCGCGGCGCCGGGATCTCCGCTGCCGCGCTGCCGATGGTGATCGGCGGCATGCTCGCCGCGGTCCTGCTCACCCTCCGGGTCCGCGGCACCGGGCGCAAGATCACCGGTGCGCTGGCCTACGCCGTGCTCGGCGGGCTGGCAATGACGGCGATCCTGCAGTACTGGCTCGGCTCGCTCACCGGGGACTACCTGGCCAACTCCGGGGTGATGGCGCTCAGCCTGGGCGCCACCGCACTCACCATCCTCGGCTTCGAGTCGCTGCTCGGCACGGCCGGCTTCGGGCTCGGGGCGGTGATCATGATGCTGGTCGGGAATCCGCTCTCCGGGGCCACCAGCGCGCCCGAGATGCTGCCCGGCTGGTCCGGCGAGCTCGGGCAGTTCCTGCCGCCGGGCGCTGCCGCTTCGCTGCTGCGGTCGGTCGCGTTCTTCGACGGCAACGGGTACCTCCATCCGATGGTGGTACTGCTGTCGTGGATGGTGGCTGGGGCGCTTCTGTGCCTGGTCAGCGCGGTGCGGGGTGGGCGGCGGGCGGGGGTGGAAGGCGCTTCGGAGCAGCAGCAGGCCGTTCCCGTCGCTGCCTGAGCATGTCGTTCGGCGCCGGCGGGCGTCCCTGGCTTCCGCCAAGGGGCGCAGGCGTCCGCCGACTCGCTGAGCGTCCGCCGAACGCGTGCCCCGCCTACGCCGCTCGACCCATGGGCACCCCGCGAACGCGAGCCCGGCACGTTCGGCGCTCCACCAACGCCCACCCGGCTCGATGGGCATCCCACCACCGCCCGCCCGACCCGTGGGCGCACGGCCGGACGCCGCCCTGCCCGACGGGGCCTCCCCTGCCCGACGGGCGAAAGCGTCGCGGCGGTTGTCCACACTGGCGGGTTGTCCACAGGCCCGACGCATGATCTTGCCGATCTACGGGACAATGCTCGGTGGGTGGCCTGCCCCCGGTTGGGGTGGGGTCTAGGTGGTCGTCGTAACCCTCAGGCAAAGGACTACGTGCCCGAACTCAGCGATACGACCATAGCGCCTTCATCGATGGACCACCGCCGGGCCGCCGCGGGCGCGCTGATCTCGTAAATGAGGTCGCCGGCTCACTTCTTCCGCGGTTTCCGGTCGGCGGCAACATTCTTCTCGATGTCGCACGTAGGAGAATATTTTTAGCGCTTCCAGACGCTTACACATTCC
>KL571486.1:46741-47398 GCA_000715855.1 Actinoplanes liguriensis | reverse complement strand
CATAACCACGGTGAGAACCAGCCGGGAAGCGGGGCGCGGCAGCCACGGCGAGTGGGGCGGGGCTGCGGAGGCGCCTGTGCGGGACGAGCGGAGGAGCGGGGTGGCGGGATCATCGACGTACCGGCAAATCGGGTTTTCCAGGGTGAAGCGGACCTGGCGGCGGACAGGCGGGGTGGGGTGGGGAAACGTCGGCCGGTAGGCCGGTGCGGGCGGGCGGGACGGCATGGAACAGTGAGCGCGTGAAGATCGAGCTGGGTCATGCTGTCGTGGCCGCGGACCTGGGGCGCTGACGGCGTGCGGGCCGGACGTGTGGTGAGTGTGGAGGCGCCCGGGCGCCAGGTCTCCGGCTGGCTCGCCGGGGGGCGGCTGGTGCTGACCACGGCCGACGTGGCGCAGGAGGCGGGCTCGGAGGTGACGGTCCGGCCGGCGGTGTCCGGGCGGCCGTTCGCCGGGGTGGTGACCTGGCGCGGCCAGTCCGGCGTGGCGCTGGTCCGGGTGCAGGATCCGGCGTGGATCGAGGTGGACGGGCCGGCCACCACGTTCGGGCGGATCGTCACCGACCGGCCGGGCCTGCCCGTCGAGATCTGCGGGTTCGGCGAGCCGGAGATCTGGCAGGCGACCGGCTCGGCTTCCGCCGACGGTGACCGGCTGCTGCTC
>KL571486.1:45444-46548 GCA_000715855.1 Actinoplanes liguriensis | reverse complement strand
CTGCTGATCGGCGTCGTGGCCGAGGATCATGGGGTGACGCCGGTCAGCGCCCTGTGCCGGGAGCCGGGCTTCCTGACCGCGGCCCCCGTGCCGGCGCTCTGGCCGGCCGAGCTCGCCGAGGCCCAGCTGACCGAGTCCGATCAGCCGCGCTCGCCGGTGGCGCTGCTGCGCGCGAGCGCCGGGGTGGTCGGTTTCCGCGGCCGGCACGAGCTGATGGACGAGCTCGGCGCCTGGTGCTCCGGCGCCGGTTTCGCGTCGTTGTTGCTGCACGGCCCGGCCGGGCAGGGCAAGTCCCGGATCGGCCACGAGCTCGCCGGGCGGCTGACCGCCGGCGGCTGGGCCACCCTGTGGCTGGACGAGACCGCGCCGGACGTGGTGGTCGCCGCGGTCGCCGACGTGGTGGCGCCGCTGCTGATCGTGGTGGACGCCGCGGAGACCCGGCCTGAGCAGCTGCGCACGCTGCTGCAGGCGTGTGCCCGGCACGACGGCCCGCGGCCGCTGCGGGTGCTGATGCTGGCGCGCACGGCCGGTGACTGGTGGCGGCTGCTGCGAGCCGACGCGGTCGCCGAGCGGCTGCTCGACGGCGCCTCGGTGCTGGAGCTGGCGCCGCTGGACGACGACGGCTTCTACCCGGCGGCGGTGCACGCGCTGGCCGCCGCGCTGCCGCGGGTGCCGGGTTACGGCACGCACCACTGGCCGACCGTGGCCGCGGGGCTGAGCCCCGAGCCGCGCGAGACCGACGGCCGGGCGCTGACCGTGCTGACCCTGGCCCTGGCCGACCTGCTCGACGCGATGTGGCCGGGCCCGCCGGTGGCCGCCCGCAAGACCCCGGAGGACCGGGTGCTCGCGCACGAGCAGCGCTACTGGTCGTTCACCGCGGCCTGGCACGGCCTGACCCTGGACGAGCCGGTGCTGCAGGACGTGCTGGCCGTCGCGGCGCTGTTCGGCCCGACCGGCCCGGATCAGGCGGACCGGCTGCTCAGCGGCGTCCCGGCGCTCGCCGGCCAGCCCCGGGAGCTGCGCGACGCGGTCCGCAACTGGCTCGCCGACCTCTATCCGGGCTCCGGTGACCGGCCGTGGGGCACGCTGCAGCCGGAGCGGCTC
>KL571486.1:44734-45269 GCA_000715855.1 Actinoplanes liguriensis | reverse complement strand
AGATGTGTATAAGAGACAGGTTGATAGGGGTCGTCACGGAGAGTCAGCGGCGCCGGATGCTGACCGTCTACGCCCGGGCGGCGGGTCACGCCGCGTCGCTGACCGACCTCTGTGTCCGGCACGCCGACCGGCTCACCCAGGCGACCGTCGAGACCGCGATCAGTGTCGCGCGGCCGGAACCGCTGATCACCGCGCTGCGGCAGATCAGCGCCGACCCCGACGTGCCGGTGGAGCGCCTCGCGCTGATCGCCGACCGGCTGCCCCGGCTCAGCCCGCTCGCGATGGAGATCGCCCAGCGGATCGCCGACCAGCACCGGCGCTCGGGGCGGATGCCGGAGCTGGCGACCGCGCTGAACAACCTGTCGATCCGCCTCGGCGATCTGGGCCGCACCGGGCCGGCGCTGGCCGCGATCGAGGAGGCGGTGCTGATCCACCGGCGGCTCACCGGGGAGGCGCCGGAGACGTTCGGGGCGGATCTGGCCCGGTCGCTGGGCAACCTGTCGGTCCGGCTGGGTGAGCTGGAGCAGCCCGAGCC
>KL571486.1:42349-44512 GCA_000715855.1 Actinoplanes liguriensis | reverse complement strand
TGTATAAGAGACAGACCGGGGGCTGGCCGAGCGGCAGCCCGGCACGTACCTCCCGGATCTGGCGAAATCCCTGATGAGCCTCTCGCTCGGCCTGGGCGGGCTGGAGCGGTTCCCGCCCGCGCTGGCCGCGGTCGAGGAGGCGGTCGCGATCTACGGGCATCTCGCCGGGCAGCGGCCGGACACGTTCCTGCCGGACCTGGCCGCGTCGCTGAGCGTGCTCGGGATCAGTCTGGGCAGCCTGGACCGTGACGAGCAGAGCCGGGCCGCGGCCGAGGAGGCCACCGCGATCCGGCGGCGGCTCGCGGCGCAGCGCCCGGACGCGCACCTGCCCGGGCTGGCGGCGGCGCTGACCGATCTGGCCGTCCGGCACGCCGTGCTCGGCGAGAAGCCGCCGGCGATGGCCGCGATCGAGGAGGCGCTCACGATCCGTCACCAGCTGGCGGAGAAGTCGCCGGAGACATTCGCCGCCGATCTGGAGTGGTCACGGCACGTGCACAAGGTCGTCCTGGAGATGGGGTCGTAACTGTGCGGAACTTGTGAAGAACTGTCACCTGAAGCCGTGGGCGAACGGAAGCCCGCAGGATCCGCACAGGTTCTTCACAAGCTGAACCTACGGTCGCCTCCTCGAACTTCAGAACGAGGGGGCCCGCGATGTGTGGTCTGAGTGCCTACTTCAGCAGCCGATCCGAGGCCGGGCCGGTGGACGAGCCGACGGCGGCGGCGTTCGCCGCGGCGCTGGAGAGCATGCGGCACCGGGGTCCGGACGACACCCGGATCGAGTACGGCGACGGGTACGCGCTCGGCTTCAACCGGCTCGCGATCATCGACCGGGACCACTCGGCGCAGCCGCTGCACTACGCCGACCGCTGGTCGGTGGTGTTCAACGGCGAGATCTACAACTATCGCGAGCTGCGCGCCGAGCTGATCCGCGAGCACAACGCCACGTTCGCGACCGAGGGTGACTCCGAGGTGCTGGCGGCGGCGTTCCACTACTGGGGCGAGGCGGCGCTGCCCCGGCTGCGCGGCATGTTCGCGTTCGTCGCCTACGACCACCGCACCGGCACCGTGCACGCGGCCCGGGACGCGTTCGGGATCAAGCCGCTCTACCTGCTGGAGACGGCGGACGGGTTGTGGCTGGCCAGCGAGCGCAAGGCCCTGGACCCGTTCGCCGCCCCGGCCGGCGCCGCGCTGAACCGGGACGCGGTCGGGCACTACCTGACCTTCCAGTACGTGCCGGACCCGCTCACCCTGCACCGGCACATCCGCCGCCTCCCGCCGGGGCACCGCCTGGTGTGGACGCCCGGCGGCGGGGTCCGCGAGCACCGCTGGTTCCGGCCCTCGCTGCGGCCGTTGCGCCTGCAGCCGGAGGTCGCCCACCAGGCGATCCGGGACGCGCTGCGGGCCAGTGTCCGCAAGCACCTGCACGCCGACGTCCCGGTCGGCACGTTCCTGTCCAGCGGCGTCGACTCGTCCGCGGTGGCGGCGCTGGCGGCGGAGGCGCAGCCGGGCATCCACGCGTTCACCGCCGGGTTCGCCGCGGACGGCTACTCCGAGATCGACATCGCGCAGGACACCGCGAGCCGGCTCGGCATCCCGCTGACCCCGACCGTGGTCAGCGACGAGCAGGTGCTCGCCGAGCTGCCACGGATCGTGCAGCTGCTGGACGACCCGGTGGCCGACCCGTCGCTGATCCCGCTCTACTTCCTGGCCCGGACCGCTTCCCGGTACGTCACGGTGGTGCTCTCCGGCGAGGGCGCGGACGAGTTGTTCGGCGGCTACACGATCTACCGCGAGCCGCTGTCGCTGGCCGGCGTCGACCGCCTGCCGGGCGGCGTGAAGCGCGGCCTCAAGCATCTCGCGCACGTGCTGCCCGAGGGGGTGAAGGGCCGCTCGTTCCTGGAGCGCGGCACCACCCCGATCGAGCAGCGCTACTACGGCAACGCGCGGATCTTCGACGCGGAGGAGAAGGCGCGGCTGATGCGGTACACGGCCGAGCCACACACCGCGATCACCGCGCACCTGTACGCGGAGACCGCCGACGTGGACGAGGTCGCCTCCATGCAGTACGTGGACCTGCACACCTGGCTGCCCGGCGACATCCTGGTCAAGGCGGACCGGATGTCGATGGCGCACAGCCTGGAGCCTGTCTCTTATACACATCTC
>KL571486.1:40359-42170 GCA_000715855.1 Actinoplanes liguriensis | reverse complement strand
CAGCAGGTCTACGCGGCCGCCGCGGGGCTGGCCACCGATCTGAAGCTGCCGCACGGCACGAAGTCGACCAAGGTGGCGCTGCGCGAGGCGATGCGCGGGATCGTGCCGGAGTCGGTGCGTGACCGGGCCAAGCTCGGCTTCCCGACCCCGACCCGGCTGTGGCTGCGCGGCGTGATCGGCGACTGGGTGGATCACCTGCTCGCCACCTCGCAGACCGGGCACCTGCTGGACCTGGACTATGCGCGGGGCCTGCTCGCCGAGCACCGGGCCGGGGTGGCGGACCGGTCCCGCAAGGTGTGGACGGTGGCGATGTTCTGTCTGTGGCACGCGATCACCGTGGAGCGGACGATCACGGTCCCGCGTCAGGTGCAGATCCCGGTCGCCTTCTGAGGCCGGCCAGGGCTTGAGAAGATTTCTTTGCATAGATATCTTCTCATCTATGACGGAGAACAAGCCGCGCGTCCTCGACGTGGACTCGCTCAAGGCCCTCGCGCACCCGCTGCGCCAGCAGATGCTGACGCGATTGCAGCGCGAGGGCCCGGCCACCTCGGCCGAGCTGGCCGCCGAGTTCGGTGCCGATCGCGGCGGGACCAGCTACCACCTGCGTCAACTCGCCCGATTCGGGTTCATCGAGGAGGACGCGGGGCGGTCGGCGGGGCGCCGCAGGTTCTGGCGGTTCATCCCGCAGGACCTGCGGACGCCCCGCGGATCCGCGGATCCCGAGGTCACCTCGGCGGCCGAGGAGGTCGGACGCCAGTGGTTCGAACGCGGTCAGCAGGAGCAGCTCGACTTCCTGCAGAACCGTCCGGCGTACGGCGATTGGGCCGCGGCCGCGATGCACTCGTACGGCGGGACACGACTCACCCCGGATGAGCTGAAGCAGTTCACCGAGGAGTACATCGAGTTCCTCAAGGGGTGGTACCGCGGGCCCGGCGAGGGCTCCCCCGGCTCCCGGCACGTCACCGTCCTGTTCCACGCGTTCCCGTCACCCGACGGCGAGGCCCCGCGATGAGCACCTCGCTGTGGCGCAACAGGGACTTCACCGCCCTGTGGGCCGGTCAGATGATCTCCGCGGTCGGGGCCTCGATCACCAGCACGGCCGTGCCGCTGCTCGTGCTCGCGACGACCGGCTCACCCCGGGACGCGGGACTCGTCGGCGCGGCCGGGACACTGCCGTTCCTGCTCGGCAACCTGCCGGCCGGGGCGCTCGTGGACCGGTGGAACCGGCACCGGATCCTGCTGGTCAGCGAACTGGTCGCGGCACTGGCGATGATCAGTGTGCCGCTCGCGATCTGGCTCGGGCGTCTCGGCGTGGCGCAGATGTGCGCGGTCACGTTCGTACAGGGAATGTGTTTCGCGTTCTTCAGTCTTGCCGAACGGGCCGCCCTGCCGCGCGTCGTGCCCGGCGATCAGCTGGCCACCGCGATGGCGCACAACGAGGCGCGCAGCCGCGCGGCCACGCTGGCCGGGCCACCGCTCGGCGGGGTGCTGTTCGCGGCCGGGCGCGCGATCCCGTTCCTGGTCGACGCGATCACCTACCTGGTCGCCGCGCTCGCCCTGCTAAGGGTCCGCCGCGACCTGAACAGCGAGAACCCGCCGACGGAGCCGCTGTGGCGCTCGACTACCGAGGGGTTGGCGTGGGTGTGGCGGTTCCCGCTGATCCGGGCCGGGATCCTACTGGTCGCCGCGAGCAACCTGGTCTTCCAGGCGCTCGTCCTGGTGCTGGTCGTGCTCGCCGGACAGCGCGGCGCGAGCCCGGCCGCGATCGGCGTGATGCTCGGCGTCTACAGCAGCGGCGGGCTGCTCGGCGC
>KL571486.1:39394-40112 GCA_000715855.1 Actinoplanes liguriensis | reverse complement strand
GGGCTGCTCGGCGCGATCGCCGCCGGCCGCCTGCACCGGCATCTCCAGCCGCGCACGGTGATCATCGGCGTGAACTGGGTGTGGGCCGCGCTGCTGCCGCTGTTCGCGGTCGCCGGGGCGCCCTGGCAGCTCGGGCTGATCGGCGCGGCGACCGCGTTCGTCGGCCCGCTGTGGAACGTGGTGATCGGCACGTACGCGGTCACACTCGTGCCGAACGAGTTGCTCGGCCGGGTCAACAGCGCCGGCATGGCACTGTCCTGGGGCGTGCTGCCGCTCGGCTCGCTCGCCGCGGGCTTCCTGCTCGACGGGATCGGGCCGGTCGGCGCGATCGGGGTGCTGTCCGGGTTCATGCTGCTGACCGCGCTGCTGGGCACGGTCAGCCCGGCCGTGCGGAAAGCGCCGCCGCTGGTCAGCCCACGTACTCCCGAAGGTGCTGCGCGGTGAGCGTGTCCGCCTTCGCGACCAGCTCGTGCGGCGTGCCGGTGAAGACGACCTGACCCCCGTCCTGCCCGGCACCCGGCCCGAGGTCGATGATCCAGTCGGCGTGGGCCATCACCGCCAGGTGATGCTCGATCACGACCACCGTGTTGCCCGTGTCGACCAGCCTGTCCAGCAGCGACAGCAACTGGTCGACATCGGCCAGGTGCAGGCCGCTGGTCGGCTCGTCGAGCAGGTAGGTGGCCGGCGTGCCACCCATGTGGCTGTCTCTTATACACAT
>KL571486.1:35242-39146 GCA_000715855.1 Actinoplanes liguriensis | reverse complement strand
GAGATGTGTATAAGAGACAGAGGATCGTCCGCGCGGTCTTCTCGGTGAAGAACTCCAGCGCCTCGGTGACCGGCATGGCCAGGACCTCGCTGATGTCCCGGCCGCGCAACTTGTACTCCAGGACGCGGGCGGTGAAGCGGCGGCCCTCGCACTCCTCGCAGACGCTGGCGACGCCGGCCATCATCGCCAGGTCCATGTAGACCAGGCCGATGCCCTTGCAGTTCGGGCAGGCGCCCTCGGAGTTCGCGCTGAACAGGGCGGCCTTGACCTTGTTGGCCTTGGCGAACGCGGTGCGGATCGCGTCGAGCAGGCCGGTGTAGGTGGCCGGGTTGCTGCGCCGGGAGCCGCGGATCGCGGACTGGTCGACGACGATGACGCCGTCGCGTTTCGGCAGTTCGCCGTAGATCAGGGAGCTCTTGCCGGAGCCGGCCACGCCGGTCACCACGGTCAGGATGCCGAGCGGGATGTCGACGTCGACGTCGCGCAGGTTGTGCTTGTTCGCGCCGCGGATGGGCAGCGTCGACGATTTTTCGCGGTAAGAATCTTTAAGTCTGATTTTATGCGCAAGATAGCGGCCGGTCAGTGTGTCCGAGGCGCGCAGGTCCGCAATTCCGCCTTCGAACTGGACCTTGCCGCCTTGCGGTCCCGCCCCCGGACCGAGATCGATCACGTGGTCGGCGATCGCGATCGTCTCCGGCTTGTGCTCCACGACCAGGACCGTGTTGCCCTTGTCCCGCAACCGCAGCAACAGCCGGTTCATCCGCTGGATGTCGTGCGGGTGCAGGCCCACGGTCGGCTCGTCGAAGACGTACGTGATGTCGGTCAAGGACGACCCGAGGTGGCGCACCATCTTGACCCGCTGCGCCTCACCACCCGACAGCGTCGCCGACTCACGATCCAGCGAGAGATACCCGAGTCCGATCTCGACCAGCGATTCGAGCGTGTGCCGCAGGGTGCGCACCACCGGCGCCACCGACTCCTGCGTCACCCCGCCGAGGAACGCCGCGAGGTCGCTGACCTGCATGGCCGCGCACTCGGCGATGTTGCGCCCACCGATCCGCGACTCCAGGACCGCCGGCTTGAGCCGGGCGCCGTCACAGTCCGGGCAGGTCGTGAACGTGGCGATCCGATCGATGAACGCGCGGATGTGCGGCTGCGCCGACTCCCGCTCCTTCGACAGATACATTCTCTGGACCTTGAGGACCAGACCCTCGTACGTCGTGTTGACGCCCGCGATCCGCAGCTTGACCGCCGGCTTGTGCAGGAAGTCGTCCCACTCCCGCTCGGAGAAGTCCCGCAGCGGCTTGTCCGGGTCGAAGAACCCGGAGTCGGCGAAACCCCGCACATACCAGCCGCCGACCGTGAAGTTCGGCACCGTGATCGCGCCCTGATTGATCGACTTCTCGAGGTCCACCAGGCCGTCGACATCGATGCTGGACACCCGGCCCAGGCCCTCGCACGCCGGGCACATCCCCTCGGCGTTGAACGAATAGGCCAGGGCGCTGCCGGCACTCGGCTCGCCGAGGCGAGCGAACAAGATCCGCAACATGGTGTACGCGTCGGTGACCGTCCCGAGCGTCGAACGGGCGTTCGCGCCCATCCGCTCCTGATCCACCACGATCGCCGCACTCAGATTGTGCAGCGCGTCCACATCCGGCCGGGCCGGACTACCCATGAACGACTGGACGAACGTCGAATACGTCTCGTTGATCAGCCGCTGCGACTCGGCGGCGATGGTGCCGAAGACGAGCGACGACTTGCCGGAGCCGGAAACCCCGGTGAAGACGGTGAGCCGATGTTTCGGAATGTCCAGCGAGACGTCGCGAAGATTGTTCTCGCGGGCCCCGCGGACCTGGATGAGCTCGTGCCGGTCAGGATCGGCGAGGTTCGCCCGTGCTGGGTGCTCGTGCCGGTCAGGATCGGCGAGATTCGCCCGTGCTGGGTGCTCGTGCCAGCCAGGATCGGCGGGGACCGCCCGTGCTGGGTCGGGGTCAGCCTGCACGCCGACGGGCCCTCCTGGCTGCCAGTTCGTCGCCCGCGGCGGGCTCCTCGGGCTGCTGCTCACCCACCGGCTGCGGCGCGGCCGGCTCGGCCGGCAGATGCGACAGCGAGCCCTGGATCTCCTTGAACGCGCCGCCGATCGCGATGCCGAACACACCCTGGCCGCCCTGCAGCAGGTCGACGACCTCCTCCGGGGAGCGACACTCGTAGACCGTGGTGCCGTCCGAGATCAGGGTGATCCCGGCCAGATCCTCCACGCCGTGCGAGCGCAGCGTGTCGATCGCGCGGCGGATGTTCTGCAGGGAGACACCGGCGTCCAGCAGTCGCTTCACGACCTTGAGGACCACCAGGTCACGGAAGGAGTAGAGGCGCGACGTGCCGGAGCCGGAGGCGTCCCGCACACTGGGGACCACAAGTGTGGTGCGCGCCCAGTAGTCGAGTTGGCGGTAGCTGATGCCCACCGCCTGGCAAGCCGTCACCCCGCGATAGCCGACCGAGCCGTCCTCGCCGACGAGTGGGCCTTCAAGAGGCTGCTCGTGCACGCGACTACCTCCCCGCTGCCCGTCATCAAACGAATCAGGGCGGTGCCGGTTCACCTGGACTTCACGAGCGTATATCTCAGTCACGGGTGAAACATGGAGGTAACGCCACGACACGCCGCGTTCGGACGAGCGACACGCCGAACCGCCGTTACTCTCCGGCGCGTCCGGGGGTTTTCCGCCTCTTTCGACGGTTCCCGGGCTTACATGGCGTTTCCGGCTTCCCGGGCTTACCGTTCTTCCCGGGCTTACCGTCTTTCTCCGGCTTACCGTTCTTCCCGGGCTTCCGGTTCTTGTCGGGCTTCGCGTTCTTCTCGGGCTTCCCGGGCATATCGCCCAGAAAGCCGTCGTCCCGCGAAGTCCCGCCGTTCCACCGGCCCGCCCGGCGTCAGCCCGCGAAATCCTCGGGACGCACCTGGTCGAGGAACTCGCGGAACTTCTCCACCTCGTCCTCCTGCTCGTCCGGGATGACGATGCCGGCCTCGGTCAGCACCTGATCGGCGCACCGGATCGGCGCACCCACCCGCAACGCCAGCGCGATCGAGTCGCTCGGCCGCGCCGACACCCGCAGGTTGTCCCCGATCAGCAGATCGGCGTAGAAGACGTTGTCCTTCAGCTCGGTGATCTCGACCGCCTTCAGCGGCTGCTGCAACGCCGCCAGGATGTCGCGCAGCAGATCGTGGGTCAGCGGCCGGGCCGGCTTCACACCCTGCTGCTCGTAGGCGATCGCGGTCGCCTCCACCGCGCCGATCCAGATCGGCAGATAACGGTCCCCGTCGACCTCTCGCAGCAACACGATCGGCTGGTTACTGGGCAGCTCCACCCGGACCCCGACCACGCTCAGCTCGCGCACCGCCGCCTCCGTGTTCGTTGTTGTCGCCGCCCCCAGACGGCCCGCCCCTTACCCTGCACGGTACACGCACTCCCAGCTGATCTGCCCCGCGCGAGACACCCCGCACAGGGTAGGCCGAACCCGGCTCAACGACCGAGTTCGCCGCGCAAACCGGTGCGAACCAGCGCCGCGTGCAGCCGCTGCGACAGTGCCTGCAGCTCACGGGCGGTGTCGGTGGCCCGCGCCCGGGCCGCCGGGTCCTGCTGGCGCACCATCGGCGCCAGAAGCTGGGTGAACAAGCCCACCTCACGGTCCGACGCGTTCTTGAAAGCGCGCAGGTGACGCACCTCCAGCCCGAACTGGGTGAGACCCACCACCGCCTCGACGATGATCACCGCATCCGGGTCGTACCACCCCGGCGGGCGCGCCACGACCAGGCCGATCTGCTCCAGCTCGGCCAGCTGCGCCTCGTCGATACCGGTCCGCTCGACCAGATCGTCCTTCGGGATGCGGGCGTCGGCCGGATCGGCGG
>KL571486.1:33873-34981 GCA_000715855.1 Actinoplanes liguriensis | reverse complement strand
CCACCAGCGTCGGGCGCTGCGGAACCACCGGCTCCTGCTCCATCCGGTCCAGTTGCTCCCGGATCACCCGCAAGGGGAGGTACTGATCGCGCTGGGCGGTCAGCACGAAACGCAGCCGGGCCACGTCGTTCCACGAGTACTTGCGGTACCCGGAGGCGGTGCGTTGCGGGTCGACCAGACCCTCCGCCTCCAGGAACCGCAACTTCGAGATCGTGGTGTCGGGGAACTCGGTGCGCAGATGGGCCAGCACCTCCCCGATGCTCATCAGCGCACCCTCGCGCCCGGCCTGGGGACGCGAAGCCCCCGGGTCGTGTGCGGCCGCCCCCGACGGGTTCACGCCCGGCCGCCCTCGCCCTCCGGCCGCGGGCCGGCGATGAACACCAGACGGAACTTGCCGATCTGGACCTCGTCGCCGTTGCTCAGCGTCGCCGCCTCGACCCGCTCGCGGTTCACGTACGTACCGTTGAGCGAGCCCACGTCGCGAACGGTAAACACGCCCCCGTCACGGTGGAACTCGGCGTGGCGGCGGGAAACCGTCACGTCGTCCAGGAAGATGTCACTGTCCGGGTGTCGACCACTGGTCGTCACGTCGTGGTCCAGCAGGAACCGGGCACCGGCGTTCGGCCCGCGGCGGACCACCAGCAGAGCCATGCCCGGCGGCAACGAGCCGGACATGCGGCTGGGCACCACGTCGGTCTCGGGACCCTCGAGCACCTCGTCAAGGGCGCCAAGGTTCAGCGTGGACGTGACGTCGAGTGGGGGGAACTCGTCGTCTGGGCGCGTCATCGGACCACCTCACGGATCAGTTGGTCGTCGCCTCGACCGGCAAGGTCGTGATGTTGCGACCTCGCCGAGGCCATAAGGCCCGACGCACGACTATCTTGGTTTTGGCAGGACGTTTCAAAGGAGTAACAGTTCTACAGGTGCCCCGCGAGCCTAGTCAGCGCCAATATCGCAGGGCAACCAGACTCGCGGGTGAGCCGGAAGATCCGGGTCGATGCCCTCAGCTCTCGGTGAGCGCCTGGTACGCCGCGGCGTCCAGAAGACCCTCGAGAGCCGCCGGGTCGGCCGGGGCGATCTCGACCAGCCACCCCGCCGCATACGGCTC
>KL571486.1:31128-33652 GCA_000715855.1 Actinoplanes liguriensis | reverse complement strand
ACTCGGGCTCGTCGCCCAGCGTGTCGTTACGGGCCACCACGGTGCCGGCGATCGGCGCGTAGATCTCCGAGACGCTCTTGGTCGACTCCACCTCGCCCATCGAGTCACCGGCGGCGAGCTCGGTCCCCTCGTCGGGCAACTGGACGTAGACGATGTCACCGAGCGCATCCTGCGCGAAGTGGGTGATCCCCACCCGCACGGGGCCGGCGCCGTCTCCGGACACCCACTCGTGCTCCGCGGTGTACCGCAGATCCTCAGGAATCAACACTTCCTCCGTAGTCACGAAACCGGACGTGCGTACTGCAGCGCAGTCGCCTTACGCACCGCGGTCACCTCGACCATGGCTTGCGAGTCCATGGTCACGCTACCGCCGTCACTCTTCACCGACGCCACCACCCCGCCCGGGATCTGCAGCGCCGTCCTCATCGTCTCCGCCGAACCGATCACGAGCAGGCGGAACGGCCCGGACAGCCGGTCACCGTCGGCGATGATGCCACCACCGGCCGCATCGACGAAATACGTGGACGCGACGATCCGTACCGACGTGCCGTCCGACCCGCTGATCTGCATCACCTCACCGCCCGAGCCGCGCAGCTCCTGCACCGTGTTCAGCACGTCGGACGCCTTCACCCGGTCCAGCGCGATGTCCAGCCCGGGACCGCGGCCCGGGATCGTCCCGGCCAGCAGACCCAGCTCCTGGCTGCGCTTGTTCGCCTCCTCGAGCGCTGCCTGGCGGCCTTCGACACCCGAGGTGAGCTGCTGACGCGTACGCTCCAAGGTCTCGATGTCGGTGTTGAGGCGGCTGTCCCGGGCCTCCAGATCACTCAGGATCTGGACCAGGTCCTCCTGACGCATCGTCGACAGCCCGCTGTCGGCGTCGTTGCTGCGCAGCTGCACCACGAGCGTGAAACCGAGCAGCGCGAGCAGCACCCAGATCAGCGTCCCGGCCGGCGCCGGACGTTTCAGGACCGGCTTTCGTTCCCTCACCGGGCTGTTTTCAAGATCACTGTCGGCGTTAGCAGGCTCGGGCGTGTCGGGCATCGACGCAACGGGTGACGTGGGGGATGTCTCCTCCACGACCGGGTCACCCGGGAGAGTGTCCTCGTCGATGTCCGGGACGTCGGCAGGCGGCGGCTTGCGTCCCGCGGTGGGCAGCTCGAAGCCCGGCGGCGCCTGGTCGCGGCCGTCATCCTCGCGATCGGTCATCGGATCCCCACGTAGTCACACCCGGCAGTCGGAACGGACGGTCACGCCCGGAAGAGATGCCGTCGAATCGCGGCGACGTTACCGAAGATCCGGACGCCGAGCACCACCACGACACCGACGGAGAGCTGACTGCCGACGCCCAGCTGGTCGCCGACATAGACGATCAGAGCGGACACCAGCACGTTCGAGATGAACGACACCACGAACTGCTTGTCGTCGAAGATCCCGTCCAGCTTCGCGCGCAACCCGCCGAACACCGCGTCGAGCGCCGCGATCACCGCGATCGGCAGATACGGCACCAGCTCCAGCGGCACCGACGGGTGGAACACGATGCCCAGCAGGACACCGGCGATCAGGGCGAGTACGGCGATCATCGGCCGCCTTCCGACGGTGAGGCGGCCGACGACGGCGAACCCGGGGGCGCGCCGGAACCGGCCACGGACGAGGCGCCCGACGGAGCGGGCGGAGGGGTGCTCGGCGACGCCGACCGCAGCTTCAGCTCCGGCGCCGCGTCCAGGGTGACGTTGCGGACCTTGGATGCCTCGAACGACATGCCGTACGTCTGCGCCAAACTCCCGAAGAACTTCCCGGCATACCCGGTACGGAAATCCTCGGCCAGATGATCCGGGCCGAGCGCGATCACCTCGTACGGCGTGGTCACCGGCCGGGTGTCGACCAGGATCGCCTCGCCGGCCTGCCGGATCGTCGACGTCGCCGTCAGGCGCTGCCCGTTGATCGCGATCGCCTCCGCCCCGGCCGCCCACAACGCGTTCGCCGCGAGCTGCAGGTCGGTGTCCTTGACCCGGCCCTCGGTGCTGCGCTCCCCGGTCACCGCGTCCACCGACGTCGGCCCGTCCACCAGCCGGATCCTCGCC
This sequence comes from Actinoplanes liguriensis, assembly GCA_000715855.1. Lineage (GTDB taxonomy): Bacteria > Actinomycetota > Actinomycetes > Mycobacteriales > Micromonosporaceae > Actinoplanes > Actinoplanes liguriensis. The sequence goes on along the minus strand of KL571486.1, from coordinate 31,571 downwards.
CCGGAGCCGTGCACCGCGGCCAGCCCGGCCGCCGCCTCCAGGTTGTCGAGCCCCGCCGTCGCGGCGCCGCCCAGCTCCTGCTCGCGCAGCTTGTCCACCTGGTCGGCGAGCGCGTCCGCCTTGACCTGCAACTGCTCGGTCTCCTGGCGGCGGCTCTCGACCTGCTTGATCAGCGCGTCCTTCGCCTGGGTGCGCCCGGGCTCGTCGGCCACCGTCTGCTGGTAGCCGATCACCAGCAGGAAGCCGATCGCGACCAGCGTCACCGACGCGACGGCCTTCGTGACCGTCCGGCGGGCGCCGGACCGGCGGTAACCGGTCGCACGGCGGGCGGCGGCATCGGCGTACCCCGGATCCAAAGGGTTCTGAAAGAGCGCGGTGAGGAAGTCGGGGCCGTAGGTGCGCTTGCCGGCCGCGGTCCCGTCCGGGTCCGGACCTCCCCCGCC
>KL571486.1:30593-30909 GCA_000715855.1 Actinoplanes liguriensis | reverse complement strand
GCGGTCCCGTCCGGGTCCGGACCTCCCCCGCCGGGCGCCGGAGCGTTCCGCGGTGTGGACGCCGGAACCGTCACGGCGCGACCGCCCGGGCCGGGCCCGGGCCGGCCCGATCGGCACGCAGCAGTCGCGCGGCCTGCATCAGGTAGAGCGCGCCGGCCGCCCAGTAGAGACCCAGCGCCCACCACGCCAGGCCCCAGCCCATCGGCTGCGCCCAACCGTCGATCGACGGCACGGCGCTCGCCAGCAGGATCACCGGGAACGCCGCGAGCAGCACGAACGTGCCGGTCTTGCCGACGTAGTGCACCGGCGGCGGGCC
>KL571486.1:27715-30354 GCA_000715855.1 Actinoplanes liguriensis | reverse complement strand
AGCGGGCCGTAGCCGTGGCGGCGCAGGATCAGCAGCGCGACGCCGAGCACGACCTCGCGCAGCAGCAGCGCGCCGGTCAGCCACCAGGGCACCACGTCCCGGATGGTGAAGCCGACCAGCGTGGCCAGGATGTAGAGCCGGTCCGCGAACGGATCCAGCAGCTCACCGAGGCGGGACACCGAGTTCATCCGGCGGGCGACGTAACCGTCCACCCAGTCGGTGGTGCCGCCGATCGCGAGCACGATCACCGCGGCCACGTCGTGATGCGGGCCGAGCAGCAGATAGAGGAAGAGCGGAACCCCGAGCAGCCGGAAGAAGCTGATCACGTTCGGAATCGTGAAGATCCGGTCGGAGGTCTCGATGGACGACGCAGGCTGCTGCGACATCTTCCTCTCCCCCTTTAGCGCGACATGCATGTCGCACACGCTCGCCGAGCACTATATCCACCCGCCTACCGGCCGCCGTCGCGCAGTCACGCTCGCCACACCCGCTAATGCGTCCTAGGAGGCTAGGTGAGTGCTGAACAGCGGCCAGAGCGACGGCGCCGGAACTTCCAGCCAGGTGGTGGTGTTGCGCACACGCTGATCGACGATGTCGAGCATCACCAGCGCGAACGGGGCAAACCCGGCGCCGTCCGGCCGCATCTGCCAGAAAGCCGGCTGTCCGGAAGCCGCCACCGGCACCAGCCTGTGCCCCACACACGCCGCCTCCGGCGCCGACATCGCCAGCCCGATCTGGTCGCGCCCGCGCAACCCCCACGCGAACGGCGGCATCGACGTCGTCGCGTCCTCGTGCAACAGCGCCACAAGACCTGCGACGTCGTGGCTCTCGAACGCCGCACAGTACCGCTCGAGCAACTCCCGCTGCCCCGCATCCGACGGGTCCAGCACATCCCCCGGCCGTGGCGCGACCGTCCTCAGCGTCGCCCGCGCCCGCTGCAACGCGCTGGTCACCGACGCCGCCGACGTCTCCAGCAGCACCGCGACCTCCGCCGCCGGCCAGCACAGCACGTCCCGCAGGATCAGCACCGACCGCTGCCGCGCCGGCAGATGCTGCAACGCCGCCACGAACGCCAGCCGGACACTCTCCCGCCGCACCACCAGCGCCGCCGGATCCTGCCCGAGGTCGAGCACCAGCCGATCCGGAACCGGGCGGACCTCCGCCCCGGCCGGCAGCAACGCCCCGAACGGCTCACCGGCCCGCCCCGGAACACTCAGATCGATCGGCAACGCCCGCCGCGCCGCCCCGCGCAGCAGATCCAGGCAGACATTGGTGGCGATCCGGTACACCCAGGTCCGCACCGATCCACGGGCGTCGTCATACCGGTCGGCGGCCCTGATCGCCCGCTCGAAAGTCTCCTGCACCGCGTCCTCGGCGTCGTTCCCGGAACCGAGCATCCGGTAGCAGTAGCCGGTCAGCTCGGTCCGCAGCCCCGAGAGCGCCTCCTCCACCGCTCGACCCTAGCCAAACCCCAACCCCTTCGCGCGTACGGCACCAGCCCCGCCCCACCCCGGAACACACCCCCGCCCTCCCAGGGGGGACGTCCCAATCCCATTCTGACGAAGAGTCCCAAGATCACGTGGATGCCCTGTGGACAACGCCCCAGTGTGGAAAACCCCCGCCGCGCGGCCAGAGGTGCTACAGCCCGCGGCTGGCGCCCGCCGTGGTAATCCGGCCCTCAAAACCACCGTGAGCACCAGCCCGACAGCGCGACCCGCCCAGCCGGCTCGACCCGCAGCCGGCTGGCGCTCATGGTCGGAAAAACGAGCCCCGCAAAGCCGTGAACGCCAGCCCGGCAGCGCGAGCCGGACAACCAGCCCGACCCGCAGCCGGCTGGCGCTCACGGTCGAGAAACGAGCCCGGCAGAGCCGTGAGCCCCCATCCGGGGAGGGTGAGTCGCGGAAGGAGGTGGGCGGCGGCGGAGGTGGCGGGGGGACGGGCGGGACCGGGCTGACGACGTACCGGGAAATCGGACCGATTAATCGGCGGACCCGCCGGCGTATCTCCTTGCGAAGCGCGCCGCAGGCGCCTGAGGAGGAGTGACATGCAGACAGACGTGCGTGCGGAGATCGAGGCGCAGCGGACCGAGCTGGCCGAGATGCTCGGCGGACTCAGCGCGGAGCAGTGGGACGCGGGAACGCTGTGCGCGGGCTGGCGGGTGCGGGAGGTGGTAGCGCACATCACGTACCCGTTCCGGACGTCGCCGCCGCGGTTCTTCCTGGATCTCGCGCGGAGCCGGGGCAACTTCGACCGGATGGCGGACCGGGTGGCGCGGCGGGACGCGGCACGGATGAGCGCCGAGGAGTTGCTGGCGGCGGTGCGGGACAACGTGGCGCATCCGTGGTCGCCGCCGGGTGGCGGACAGGCCGGGGCGTTGTCGCACGACGTGATCCACGGGCTGGACATCACTCTTGCGCTGTTCCCGGAACGGATGGTTCCGACCGGCCGGATGTCGGCGGTGCTCGGCGGCATGTCCCCGCGGAGCATCGGCTACTTCGGCACCGATCTGTCCGGTGTCCGGTTGGTCGCGACCGACCTGGAGTGGACGTTCGGCACCGGCGATCCGGTGCAGGGCAGGGCCCAGGACCTGCTGATGGTCGTCTGCGGGCGCCGGCTTCCGCGGGGGTTGCTGTCGGGGG
>KL571486.1:25693-27443 GCA_000715855.1 Actinoplanes liguriensis | reverse complement strand
GCGGCCGGCCGGTTCACCGAATGACCGAGGACGAACCGCCCGATCAGGCACGAGGAGGCGGATTCAACACGGGTTGGCAGGGTGTCAACTAAAGGGTCAAGCTGTTGAGCGTGCACGCGATGACTCATCACCTCACCGACGTCGAGGCCGCGCGGGAAGTCCTGCGGGAGGCCTTCTACACGATGGACGTGGAGGTGCTGCGCCCACCCAGTACATGGACCGCCCGGTTCGCGGTCGGCGGGTGCCGGACGGTGACGCTCGGCGACCTGGAGTTCGGGGTGGACGTCCGGGTCCGGGCGGGCGAGCTCGGCGCCTACCACGTGAACCTGCCGCTGACCGGGGCCATGGCCTTCCACCAGGGGCGGGACGAGCCGCATCGGGTCCGGGCCGGGCGCGCGGCGGGCGTGTTCCAGCCGGCCGGCGACACCGTCGTCGACAGCTGGGACGGTGACTGCCGGATCCTCGCCGTCAAGATCGGCCGCACCGAGCTGGAGACGCAGCTGGAGCGGATGCTGGACCGGCCGGTGCGCGGCCCGATCGACCTCGGGGCGGAGCTGGACATCTCGGGCGGGGCCGGGGCGAGCTGGTCCCGCCTGGTCCAGGTGATCACCGCCGACGTGAGCGGGCCGGACGGGCTGACCGCGCACCCGGTGATCGGCGCCAGGATGAAGGAGGCGCTGGTCACCGGCCTGCTCCTGGCGACCGATCATCGCTATCGGGGTCCGCTGGAGAGGCAGAGCCCGGCCCTGGCCGCGCCGGGCGCGATCCGGCGGGTGGTCGAGGCGATGCGCGCGCAGCCCGGAAGACCCTTCACCGTGGCTGATCTCGCCGACATCGCCGGGGTGGGTTCCCGGGCACTGCAACAGAGCTTTGCGCGGTACGTCGGTATGCCGCCCATGACGTACCTGAGGCAGGTCCGGTTGTCGCTGGTCCACGACAGCCTGCGGGTCGCGGACCCGGGTGCGACGACGGTGGCCCAGGTGGCGTACCGCTACGGGTTCACGCACCTGGGCCGTTTCGCCGCCGCCTACCGGGAGCGGTACAGCGTCGCGCCGTCGGAGACGCTGCGCGACTGACTGCCGCCGCCTACCCAGGAGCGCCGTCGGAGACGCTGCGGGAGTGACTCACCGCCGGCCCCGGCGGGCCCGCACGTAGTCGTCGATCACGTAACGGCCCAGCTCGGCGGCGTCCGGGCTGAACACCCGGCCGCCGTTGCGCCGGGCCACCGCGTCCATGAACCGTTGCAGGCCCGGGTCCTCACCGAGCATGAACACGTTCATCGTGGCGCCGTACCGCGTGAGCAGGTCGACCTCGCGGACCGTGGCCTGGACCGTCTCCTGCAGCGGCGGCCACCAGAACATCGCCTCGCCGTCGTCCTCCAGGTGGGCGGTCGGCTCACCGTCGGTGACGACCAGGACCACCGGCTCGGCGCCCGGGTGCCGCCGCAGGTGCCGGCCGGCCAGTTTCAGGGCGTGCTGCAGGTTCGTGCCCTTCTCCATGGTCGGCTCGATGGCGGCGAGCTCGCCCTGGGAGAGCGACACCGCATACTTCCCGAAGCCGATGATCTGCAGCGCGTCCTGCGGATACTTCGTGGCGACCAGATGCGACAGGGCCAGGGCGGTCTGCTTCATCGGGCCCCAGCGGCCGTCGGCGTACATCGAGTAGGAGAGGTCCACGCAGAGCGCGACCACCGCCGACGCGCGCCGCTCGGTCTCGGCGACCTCGAAGTCCTCCGGCTGCAGCCGGACCG
>KL571486.1:21185-25435 GCA_000715855.1 Actinoplanes liguriensis | reverse complement strand
GTGTATAAGAGACAGGGTCACCGGCCGCGCCCGCGTCGCGCATGTCGTGCTCGCCACGCTTGCCGCCCGCGATGTCATGGAAGATCTTCGACAGCGCGGACTGGCCCAGCCGGCGCAGCGCTTTCGGCGACAGGGTGAGCCCGTCGTCGTCGCGTTGCACCCAGCCCTGCCGGCGCAGCTCCCGCTCCAGTTCGCGCAGCCGGCGCAGGTCGTCGGCGGCGGACCGGCCGAGCTGGCGCTCCACCGCCTCCACGTCGACGTCGTCGAGCGTCGCGCCGGGATGCTCCTGGCCGAGCTGGTCGATCAGCTCGTCCAGGTCGCCGATCTCGCCGAGGGCCGCGGCCGCGTCGCCGTAGCCGAGGTCCTCACTTCCCCGCATCCGCTCGCCGCGGCCCCAGTTCATGCCGGGTCGCAGCGCCTTCAGGTTGTCGGTGAGCTCGGACAACTGGCCGCGCAGCGGGCCGTCGCCGAGCGCCTGGTCCATCAGGTTCTGCAGCTCCTCGCGCTGCTGCGGGCTCAGCGACCGCATCAGGCGCTCGGCCGCGGCGGCCTGCCGGGCCAGGGAGTCGATCAGCTCGTCGATGTTCTGCGGGTTGTCCGGGAAGAACTTCCCGTGCTTGTCCATGAAGTCACGGAACGCGTCGTCGGTGTCCTCGCCGCGGGCGTGCTTCTCCAGCAGTTGGTTGAGGTCGCCCACCATGGCGGACACTTCCGAGAAGTCCCCGTTCTGCAGGGCGTCCCGCATCCCGGCGAAGCGCTGCTCGACGACCTCGCGCTTCAACCCGTCCAGGATCTGCTGGTAGATGTCGCGAGCTTCCGGCGATGCCCAGTTGTATTCGGACAGTTCCGAGATGGCCTGCGACGTGGACCGCGGCAGGTTGTCCAGGACCGCCTCGTTGAAGCGCGCGTCCATGTCGTCGCGCGCCCGCAACGTGTCCCGCTCGGTGGCCAGCGCTTGGTCGAGCATCTGCCGGGCCCGGGTGACCGCCCCGTCCAGGTTGCCCCGGCGCAGCGCCTCCTTGCGGAGCCGGCGGGCCCGGTCGCGCAGGTTGTCCAGCCCGCGGCCGTCGCGCGGGCCGCGGCGGATCAGGTCACGCAGGGCGTCGCGCAGGCTGTCGCCCTGCATGACCCGCTCGCCCATCTCGTCGACGGCGGCGCGCACGTCGTACGGCGGGGCGAGCGGGTCGGGCCCGTCCCGCCACGCGCCGTACCGGAAAACGTTACGAGCCATCGTCAGCTCCCGTAGAGGGTGCGGCCGTCGTCGGTGAGCTCCTTCGCCAGCCGCCGGGTCAGGTGCAGGCCCTCCAGCACGAACTCGATCCCGGAGGCGGCCTGCCCGGGGCTGGGCGCGTCGCCCAGGCCGAGCCGGTCGAGCACCTTCGCCAGGCCCGGGACCGTGCCGATCTGGGTGAGCAGCTCGTCGGCGCTGACCAGGTCACCGGTCTCGATGATCGCGCCCTCGGCGACCAGGTCGGTGAAGCCGGAGAGGTCGAGGCCACCGAGCCGGGCCCGGAACGTCTCCGCGGTCGCGACCCGCAGCAGGTGGGCGAGGATCTCGGTCTCCCGGCCCTCCTCACCGCTCTCGAACTCGACCTTGCCGCGCAGCGTCGAGGTGACCGAGACGGTGTCGCAGATCCGGGCGACCGCCTCGCGCTCGCCGCGCAGCCCGGACCGGCGCAGCGCGGACGCCGCCACGGTCTCGGCGGCGGCGATCGAGAAGCGCGCGGAGACACCCGAGCGGGAGTCCACCGACGACGACTCACGGACCGCCCGCGTGTACCGCGCGAGCACGTCGATGAGGTGCTCCGGCACGGCCGCGACCAGCGCCGCCTCCTGCCGGACCAACGCGGTCTCCAGCTCCAGGTCGACCGGGTAGTGGGTGCGGATCTCCGCGCCGAACCGGTCCTTGAGCGGGGTGATGATCCGGCCGCGGTTGGTGTAGTCCTCCGGGTTCGCGGAGGCGACCAGCAGCACGTCGAGCGGCAGGCGCAGCTGGTAGCCGCGGACCTGGATGTCGCGCTCCTCCAGCACGTTGAGCAGCGACACCTGGATGCGCTCGGCCAGGTCGGGCAGCTCGTTGACGGCGAAGATGCCCCGGTTGGTGCGCGGGACCAGGCCGAAGTGGATCGTCTCCGGGTCGCCCAGGGCACGGCCCTCGGCCACCTTGATCGGGTCGACGTCGCCGATCAGGTCACCGACGCTGGTGTCCGGGGTGGCGAGCTTCTCCCCATACCGCTCCGAGCGGTGCAGCCACTGTCTCTTATACACAGACAGGGGTGAGCGGATGGTACGGATGTTCGTGCAGCTCGGAGCCGGTGATGTAGGGCGTCCACTCGTCCAGCAGCCCGGTCAGGGCGCGGATCAGACGGGTCTTGCCCTGGCCGCGCTCACCGAGCAGGACCATGTCGTGGCCGGCGAGCAGCGCCCGCTCGACCTCGGGCAGCACGGTGTCGTCGTAGCCGACGATGCCGGGGAAGCGGGGCTCGCCGCTGCGTAACTTGTGGAGCAGGTTGTCGCGCAGCTCCTCCTTGACGGTGCGGAACTCGTGCCCGGTGGCACGCAGCTCGCCCAGGGTGCGCGGCAGGTCGGCGGGGGTTTCGAGGATGATCGCGGTAGGACCCTCTGTCACCGCTGGAACGCTACTCCGCAGATATGACAACCGGCGACTGTGATCGGGAACGCGGCCAGAGGCGCGAGATTGGCTTTTGCCCCGGCCGCGGCCGCGCGGCAGGCTTCCGGCATGACGAAGACCACGATCCAGCGGTACGCGGCATTCACCGACTCCCCGGCCGGAGGGAACCCGGCCGGGGTGGTTCTCGACGCCTCCGGGCTGGACGACGCCGCCATGCTCGGCATAGCGGCTGAGCTGGGCTATTCCGAGACCGCCTTCGTGACCGGGCGGGACGGCGGCCGGCTGCGGGTGCGCTACTTCAGCCCGCTCACCGAGATCCCGTTCTGCGGGCACGCGACGGTCGCCACGGCGGTCGCGCTCGGCCCGGGCGACCATCTGTTCGTCACCAACGCGGGCGAGGTTCCCGTGACGGTCGACACGCACGGGGTGGCCACGCTGACCAGCGTCCCGCCGGTCGTCAGCGAGCTGTCCGGGGCCGACCTGGGCGCGCTGCTCGACGCGCTGCGCTGGGACGCCGGCGACCTCGACCCGGAGCTTCCGCCGGGGTTCGCGTACGCCGGGGCGTACCACCCGATCCTGGCCGTGACGACCCGCAAGCGCCTGGCGGAGCTGGACTACGACGTGCCGGCGCTGAAGTCCCTGATGACCGAGCGCGGCTGGACGACCGTGCAGCTGGTGTTCCGCGACAGCGCGGACACGTTCGACGTGCGGGACCCGTTCCCGATCGGCGGCGTCTACGAGGACCCGGCGACCGGCGCGGCGGCCGCGGCCCTCGGTGGCTACCTGCGCGAGCGGGGCCTGGTGCCGGACGACGCGACCCTGCACCTGCGGCAGGGCGACGACCTGGGCCGTCCGAGCCGGATCACGGTGCGCCTGGTGGCCGGCTCGCCCGGGGTCCGGGTCAGCGGGACGGCCGTGCCGATCAGCTGAGGACCATCCCGTCCTGGAAGCGGTTCCACGTGCCTTTGCCCTGGTGCTTGGAGGCGTACATGGCCATGTCCGCGTCGTGCAGCAGCGTGCGCACGTCGTCGCGCTCCTCGGCGCAGGCGATGCCGATGCTGGCGTTCGCGTGGACCGCGATGCCGCCGACGTCGATCGGGTCCCGCATCGACCGCAGGATGCGCTGCGCGGTCTGCTCGGCGTCGCGGACCAGCCGCGCGACCAGGTCGCCGGCGCGGACCGACTGCTGCAGCTTCTCGGCCACCCCGGCGAGCAGCAGGTCTCCGGCCTGGTGGCCGTGGGTGTCGTTGACCGCCTTGAACCCGTCCAGGTCGACGAGCAGCAGCGCGACGCTGCCCGGCCGGGCCTCGGCGTCCTCCAGCGCGCTGGTGGTCTCCTCGCGGAAGTGCGCACGGTTGGCCAGTCCGGTCAGCTCGTCGTAGAGCGCCTGGTGCCGCAGCCGCTGCTCGTGCTCGCGCAGCTCGGTGAGCGTGGTGTCCAGCTGGTCGATCAGGCGGGTGTTGTCGTGGAAGGCGGCGAGCTGCCGGGCCACGACCAGCGCGATGATCGCCCCGAAGCCGGCCACCACCCCCCAGAGCTGCGTGTTCGTCCGCCCCTGGTTGTCCGGCAGCACGTAGACCAGCGTCACGAAGACGACCAGGATCTGTCTCTTATACAC
>KL571486.1:17816-20926 GCA_000715855.1 Actinoplanes liguriensis | reverse complement strand
ATGTGTATAAGAGACAGGCCGCGACCCGAAGGCGGTCTCGTCGTAGCGGGCGATGATCTCCTGCGTGCGCGGCCCCATCGCGATCAGCAGCGACGGCAGCAGCCGGACCAGGTAGACGAAGGCCGGGAGCGAGCCGTCCGCGCCGGGTGGGGCGACGAACAGTCCCACGCTGTTCACCACCGCGGAGACGATCATCGGGATCGCGGCCGCCTTGTTCATCGGCGCGTTCCCGGACAGCACCAGCTTGACGGCGGCGAACGCCGAGGTGAGCACGACCGCGCCGGCCGCGAGCGAGCCGACCAGGCTCGCGTTGGAGTCCTGGTGCGCCGGGTCGACCGCGAAACACCAGGCCACGACCGAGCCGCCGACCAGGACCGTGGCCGAGTCCAGCCAGAAGGCGAGCGACTCGCGGCGGGTCCGGTTCGGGTGCGGGTGGATCAGCATCGCGACGACGATCAGCGACAGGCCGACCGCGAAACAGGCGGACTGCACGGTGCCGCCGGCCGTGGACCACTGGCCCTGACGGGTCAGCGCCAGAACGGTCTGCACGGTGTCCCCGGTCAGGAACAGCGCGCCGCCGATGCTCATCAGCCGCCAGAAGCGCCGGATCGGGTGCTGGGCGACCCGGAACACCCGCCAGGACGACCAGACCAGAAGGGCGTCGAGCGGTGGCTGGAAGACCCAGAAGAGCTGGACGTCGGAGTTCGGGCTGTCGAACATGAACAGCAGCACGGCGCCGAGCACCGTCCACGCGATCGCGGCCAGCATCGCCGGGTCACGGCGCCACGCGTGCCACGCTTCTTGCCCGTACGCCAGCCTCGTCACGCTCTGGTGATCGGCGCCTGACCGCCCGTCATGAAGGTTTACGCCGGACGCATGCGTAGGATGGCACCCCGATGAGCGCCACACTGATCGCCCGGGAACTCGCCGCTGGGCACGGCGACCGCAGCCTCTTCACCGGGCTCGACCTGGTGGTCGCGCCCGGCGACGTGATCGGCCTGGTGGGCGTGAACGGCGCGGGCAAGACCACGCTCCTGCGTACCCTCGCGGGGGTTCTGACCGCCGAGAGCGGGACCGTCTCGCTCAGCCCGCCCGCCGCGAACGTCGGCTACCTGCCGCAGGAGCGTGAGCGGCGCGCCGGGGAGACCGTGCGCGACTTCCTGGCCCGGCGCACCGGCGTGGCCGCGGCGCAGACCGCGATGGACACGGCCGCCGAGGAGCTGGCCGGGGGCGTCGACGGCGCGGACGACCGCTACGCGGTGGCGCTGGAACGCTGGCTCGACCTGGGCGGCGCGGATCTGGACGAGCGGGCCGCCCCGCTGGCGACCGAGTTCAAGCTCGACCTGGACCTGCCGATGACGGCGCTCTCCGGCGGCCAGGCGGCCCGCGCGGGAATGGCGTCGCTGCTGCTCAGCCGCTATGACGTGTACCTTCTCGACGAGCCGACCAACGACCTCGACCTGGACGGGCTGGCGCGGCTGGAGAGCTTCGTCGCGGGCCTGCGCGCCGGCGTGGTGGTGGTCAGTCACGACCGGGAGTTCCTCGTCCGTACCGTCAACAAAGTCCTTGAACTTGATCTTCATCAGAGCCAGATCCGGCTGTACGGCGGTGGCTACGGCTCCTACCTCGAGGAGCGCGAGCGGGCGCGCAGTCACGCGCGCGAGCAGTACGAGGAGTACTCGGACAAGAAGGAAGACCTGCTCGAACGCGCCCGCATGCAGCGTGCCTGGATGGACAAGGGCGTGCGCAACGCCCGCCGCAAGGCCCCCGACAACGACAAGATCGCCAAGTCGCAGCGGGGCGAGACGAGCGAGAAGCAGGCCGCCAAGGCCCGCCAGACCGAGAAGATGATCGAGCGGCTGGACGTCGTCGAGGAGCCCCGCAAGGAGTGGGAGCTCCGGATGGAGATCGCCGCCGCGCCGCGGGCCGGTGCGGTCGTCGCGACGCTGCGGGACGCGTTCGTGCGGCGCGGGTCGTTCACGCTCGGGCCGGTCACGCTGCAGATCGACTGGGGTGACCGGGTCGCGATCACCGGGGCGAACGGCGCCGGGAAGTCGACGCTGCTCGCGGCGCTGCTCGGGCGGCTCCCGCTGGACTCCGGCTCGCAGCACCTCGGCCCGGGCGTGGTGGTCGGCGAGGTCGACCAGGCGCGCGGGCTGTTCCTCGGCGCCACGTCCCTGGTCCGCGCGTTCGGTGACGCCGTGCCGGACTGGGCCGACGCGGACGTCCGCACGCTGCTCGCCAAGTTCGGGCTCAAGTCCGCGCACGTGGTGCGTCCCGCCGAGTCGCTCTCGCCGGGCGAGCGCACCCGGGCCGCCCTCGCGCTGCTCCAGGCCCGCGGGGTGAACCTGCTGGTCCTCGACGAGCCGACGAACCACCTGGACCTGCCGGCGATCGAGCAGCTGGAGGCGGCGCTGGCGACGTACACCGGGACGTTGCTGCTGGTCACCCACGACCGCCGGATGCTCGCGGCGGTGCAGACCAACCGGCACCTCGAAGTCGGCGACGGCAAGGTGACCGGCTAGGTTGACGCGGTGAGCACGATCATCACCTTCTACACCGCCGCCAACGACGACGCCGCCGAGGACCAGGGGCCCGGCCGCGACCAGGCCGGCTTCGACAACTTCGACGTCTTCGCGTCCCTGGAGGAGTGGGAGAGCCTGCTGCTCGACCGGTCCATCGACGACGTCGACGGGCCGGAGCAGGTCAACGACGAGGTGTCGCCGATCATCCTCGCCTTCCTGCCGGCGCTGACCAAGGCCCTGGCCGCGGCGAACCCGGCCACCCTCGCCGACGTCACCCGCCGGTGGGTCGACCTGCGCGCGCAGGACGGCGAGACCCTCGACCCCGCGCAGGCACGGAAGATCCTGGACGCGGTGGCGGCGCTGGCCCGGTCCCGCCGCAAGCTCTACTGCCAGGTCCCCTGACACTGATGCGGGCCCGGCTCGCCACCCTCCCGGCGTCGGCCGGCCACCCGGCGGCTCCCGGCCTCCCGGTCTCTGCCGGACGTGAGAACGAGGACTTCGCGGCGGTGACGCCCGAGGGCGCGGTGCTGCTCGACGGCGCCGGGGCCGCGGACCTTGACACCGGCTGCCGCCACGGCGTCGCCC